>JAVMKL010000001.1:0-10840 GCA_031732875.1 Candidatus Competibacter sp.
CCTGGCCGTCGGACTTCCACCAACGAAGTAACGCGCCATGCCCGGCGCACACGTCCGCGTTCAGGGGCGCGCCGCTTTTGGCGCGTCCCCTGCAACGCGTTGTTGGGCGTCTTTGCCACCGCTCAAATAGACTGGGTTGCGGCGAGCCTCATCGTACTCGCTGCGTGAGAAGAATGGCCAGACAGATTCGTCGCCGTCTTTCCATTGACGCCGGCGCCACAGGCGACCGACCCAGCCGAGCGTCGCAAGCGAGCACAATAGAACCGGTAGCTGAGCGAGCCCAGTGAGGCGCGGATAACAATACGGAAGCCCCGATCGCAGAAACAGCACGATGCGAGCAACCCAGGCGCGACCTTCCGGGGTAAGTGCCCATCGACCGATAAGCTTGTGCTCAACAAAGTCGTCGTAAAGCGGCCAGAGGCCATAGAAGTAGACCTCAAACAGGGCGATCTCCTTGCTGTTCGGGCGCTGACTCTCAAATTCTTCGTTGGTGATACGGCCAACAGCAAGTCGCCTAGTCAACTCGGCTAATCGCTTCCGGCCCTCGTGGTCGATCATGGCTTCCATATAGACGCCTAACGGGGCGCGAGTTGAGCGACACCCGCGCGTGGGTATCGCGCACGAAGTGGGCGATACCCCAAGCGGGCGTAGCGGCGAAGCCGTGTCGCTCCAACGAGGGTTCGACGGCGCTCGCGCCGGAGAACCCGAAGTTGGCGCAACTCGCGCCCCGTTCGTCGGCGCGAAGCGCCGACGAACGAGGAGATGAGCGGCGGAGCGAAGCGAAGTCCGCTCGATCTCCTGGTTCTTCCGCAGCCGGTGGATTTTTTTCCCAAAAAAATTGACAAAATCACCAAAATTTCAACGAACGTGCGCGGCTGCGGTCGCGTATCCGCATCAACGCCGGTTATGCGCGTACGCGACCGCAGCCGCGCACTTTGGCCAATTTTCGTGATTTTATCAATTTTTTCATTAGCTTATCCATGGGGTGTCGGGAAGAACTAGTGATTATACAGTTTCCGTTTATCTACCATAATCTGTCATCTTTAACATTATGTTATTGATTATGGTAACTTTTAATTGCCGCTTAACATCGCAACCCCTGCAACCCTGGAAATCCTGACAGGTTTGCCATCCCTCCGGAGCTGACCCGTCGCTACGAAATGCGTTGGCAGAGCAGAACCGCATGCCTGGACAGCGTCCACACGATCTGGCTGCGTTATGACCTGGGCTTTCGTCACAAGTATAGCGGGGCACCGATGGAGCGGGAAAACCTGCCGGCTTCTCGGGAGACGCTTCGGGCCAGGCATCAGCCGGAACCCGTGAACCCACCCGAACCCGCTCCCGGCGCGTCCGCCAAAAAGTCCCGCAGTCGCAACACCGGACGGCCATTCATCAAACTGCAAGGTTGATCCGGCACATTATCCGATGCTGAAACACCACGCCTTGCCGCTTTTAACCCAATCGATCCTTGAGGATATCCCGCCGTCATGTACTTCCACTATCAGCGTTCCTATCGCGGCCCGGTGCAAGCGGTGATTCTGGATTGGGCCGGCACCACGGTGGATTTCGGCTCGCTGGCCCCGGTGGTCGCGTTCACGCGGCTGTTCGCCGCCCAAGGGATCGATCTCGGACTGGACGAGGCGCGGGGTCCGATGGGCACCGAGAAGCGCGAACACATCCGATGCCTGTGCGCGCTGCCCCGCATCACCACCGCCTGGCGCGATCTTTATGGCGAATCCCCGGACGAGGCCACCATCGACCGGCTGTATCACGAGTTCGTGCCCCTGCAAGTGACCGCCATCCGCGACTACGCGCAACTGATTCCCGGTTGCCGGGAGACGCTGATCACCTTGCGGGCGCGCGGCATTCGCATCGGCGCCAACACCGGCTACGGCCAGGCGATGATGGAACCGCTGCTGCGAGCCGCCGCCGAGCAGGGCTACGTGCCGGACAGCTCGGTCTGCGCCACCGAAGTGCCGCGCGGTCGGCCGTATCCCTACATGAGCTTCAAGAACATGATGGATCTGGAAATCGAAGCCGTGCAGTCCTGCGTCAAGGTGGACGATACGGTGCCCGGCATCGAGGAGGGATTAAACGCCGGCATGTGGACGGTGGGCGTCGCGGTCAGCGGCAACGAAGTCGGCTTGCCGCTGGCGGACTGGGAAGCGTTGCCGGCCGCCGACCAGCGCCAGCGCCGCGAGCGCGCCCACCAGCGGCTCCTGACCGGCGGCGCCCATTACGCGATCGATTCCATCGCCGACTTGCCGCGCTGCCTGGACGCCATCGAAGCGCGGTTGATGCGCGGCGAGCGGCCGTGAGCCGGCGAATTGCGCCGACCGCGCCGCCGCTCGGCGAAAGCGAAACCAACAACACCTCGCGGCGAGCGGCGTGGCAGGCGGAGCATCTGGACGACGAGGGCCGGCGCTTGCTGGCCGAGGATGCCGACTATTTTTTGCATCAGTCGGTTTCCACCCCCTGTCTGGCCGCCATCCGCCGCGCCGAAGGTTGCTGGATCGAGGACACCGCCGGCCGCCGCTATCTGGACTTCCACGGCAACAACGTCCACCACATCGGCTACGGCCATCCCCGCCTGCTGGCGGCCATCAAGGCGCAACTGGACGAGCTGTCGTTCGCGCCGCGCCGCTTCACCTGTGAACCGGCGGTCGCGCTGGCCCGGCATTTGGCCGAAGTCGGTCCGCCGGGATTGGATAAGGTGCTGTTCGCCACCGGCGGTTCCGATGCCATCGAAATCGCCCTGAAAATCGCCCGCGCCGCCACCGGCCGCTTCAAGACCCTGTCGTTCTGGGACGCCTTTCACGGCGCCGGTTTCGGCGCCGCCAGCGTCGGCGGCGAAGCGCTGTTCCGATCAGGCCCCATCGGACCGCTGTTGGCCGGCGCCGGGCATCTGCCGCCGTTCGCCTGTTATCGCTGCCCCTACGGCTATCCCATCGATTCGGAAGGCCGACCGCAACTGGATCTGTGCCGTCTGACCTGCGCCAATCTAGTGCGCTACGTGCTGGAACGGGAAGGCGACGTCGCCGCCGTCATCGCCGAACCGGCCCGCGCCGTGCCCTACATCCCGCCGCCCGGTTTCTGGCAAACCGTGCGGGAAGCGTGCGACGAGTACGGCGCGTTGCTGATTTTCGACGAAATTCCCACCGGTCTGGGCAAGACCGGACGGCTGTTTGCCTGCGAGCACGACGGCGTAATTCCCGATATTCTGGTGTTGGGCAAGGCGCTGGGCGGCGGAGTATTGCCGATTGCGGCAACCCTGTGTCGAGCGGAGCTGGACGTGGGGCGGGACTGGGCGTTCGGCCACTACACCCACGAGAAGAATCCGGTGCTGGCCCGCGCCGCCCTGACCACGCTCCAGATCATCGAGGACGAAGGCTTGGTCGAAAACGCCCGCCGCCAAGGCGAACGGGCGTTGGCGCGGCTGCGGGAGATGCAGGACCGCCATCCGCTGCTCGGCGACGTGCGCGGGCGCGGGCTGCTGCTCGGCGTCGAGCTGGTGACGGATCGCGCCGCCAGGACACCCGCTCGCGATGTCGCCGAAGCGGTGCTGTACCGGGCGCTGGCGCGCGGCCTGAGCTTCAAAATCAGCCTGGGCAACGTGCTGACCCTGACGCCGCCGTTGATCGTGACCGACCGGGAAATGGATACGGCCCTGGATATCCTGGAAGCCTGCATCGCCGAAACCGAACGGGAGTTGCCGCCGTCGTGAGCGCGCCCTCGACAAATTCCGCCAAGAGTACGAATGGGCGCGGCAAAGCGTCGAGTTGATCACAATTCCGCAACACAGTCGTCGCACAATCCCCCGCTGATACCCATCCCGCTGGACCGATTCAGACCAGTGGCGTCCGATTATCCATACCGTGCGAGGACTCCGAATGAAATACGCCACCCTGTTCGGCGCTTTGGTGTTGGCCGGCGTCGCCTTTACCGCCCAAGCCAAGACCGAGCTGATCGTCTACACCGCCGTCGAGGCCGACGAACTGGCCAAGTTCAAGCAGGCCATCGAAACCGATTACCCCGATCTGGATATCAAGTGGGTCCGCGACTCCACCGGCATTATCACCGCCAAGCTGCTGGCCGAAAAAGCCAACCCCCAAGCCGACGTCGTGTGGGGCCTGGCGGCGACCAGCCTCAAGCTGCTGGCCGATCAGGGCTATTTCCAGCCCTACGCGCCCAAGGGCGTGGAAGCGCTGGATCAAAAGTACGTGGACAGCGCCAAGCCTCCGCAGTGGGTCGGCCAGCGCGCCTGGGTCGCTTCGCTCTGCTTCAACACCGTCGAAGCCGAAAAAAACAAGCTGCCCGCGCCGACCTCCTGGCAAGACCTGACCAAGCCGGAATTCAAGGGCAAGGTGGTCATGCCCAATCCGAACTCGTCCGGCACCGGTTTCCTCGACGTGTCGGCCTGGATTCAGATGTGGGGTGAGGAGAAAGCCTGGAAATACATGGATGGCCTGCACGACAACATCGCCCAGTACACCCATTCCGGCTCCAAGCCCTGCAAGATGGCCGCCGCCGGCGAAGTGCCGGTCGGCATTTCCTTCGCCTATCGCGGCGCGCAGGAAAAGAGCAAGGGCGCCCCGGTCGAAGTGATCGCGCCGAGCGAGGGCGTAGGCTGGGATTTGGAATCCTTCGCCATCGTGAAAGGTACCAGGAAGCTCGAAGCCGCCAAACAGTTGGCCGACTGGTCGGTGACCCGCAAGGCCAACGAACTGTACAACGAGGGCTACGCCGTGGTCGCCATGCCCGGCGTCGCCAAGCCGGTGCCGAATTATTCCGCAGGCATCGCCGAGAAGATGATCGAGAACGATTTCGAGTGGGCGGCCAAGCACCGCGAGGCGATTCTGGCCGAATGGGCCAAGCGCTACGACGGCAAGTCGGAGCCGAAGAAATAGCCGAATACCCTCACCCCCAGCCCCTCTCCCGGAGGGCGAGGGGAGTAGACGCCCTCATCCCCAGCCCCTCTCCCGGAGGGGCTGGGGCGGGTTGGGGCGCTAGCCCGTAACCCGCCGATTTGGCTGCGGTTTCGGCGGGTTACGCTTCGCTAACCCGCCCTACATCAGAAGATATGAAACCTGGTGGGAATTGATAATACCTTCTTGATAGAAAGGCAAAATTCACTCGTCGAGTCGAACCACCCATGACCACGCCCTATCTCCGCATCCGCAACCTCACCAAACGCTTCGGCGACTTCACCGCCCTCGATAACGTCAACATCGACATTCACCGGGGCGAGTTCGTCTGCTTCCTCGGCCCGTCCGGCTGCGGCAAGACCACCCTGCTGCGGGCGATCTCCGGGCTGGACATCCAGACTCACGGCACGGTGGAACAGGACGGGCGCGACATTTCCGCACTGCCACCGGCAAAGCGCGATTTCGGCATCGTGTTCCAGTCCTACGCGCTGTTTCAAAACCTCACGGTCGCTCGCAACATCGCCTACGGCCTGGAGAACCGCAAGCAGTCCAAGGCGGCGATCCAGCAGCGGGTCACGGAGTTGCTGGAATTGATCGGCCTACCCGACAGCGGGAACAAGTATCCTTCGCAACTGTCCGGCGGCCAGCAGCAGCGGGTGGCGCTGGCGCGGGCGCTGGCCATTTCGCCGGGCCTGCTGTTGCTCGACGAGCCGCTGTCGGCGCTGGACGCCAAGGTGCGGATGCACCTGCGCGAGGAGATCAAGAGCCTGCAACGCCGGCTGGGCATCACCACCATCATGATCACCCACGATCAGGAAGAGGCGATCAGCATGGCCGACCGGATCGTGGTGATGCGGGATGGCCGCATCGAGCAGATCGGCACGCCGCTGGAAATCTACCATCAGCCCGCCAGCCTGTTCGTGGCGGAATTCATCGGCGCGATGAACCTGTTGCCGGCGACGCGGATCGGCCACGGCGAAATTCAACTCGGATCGGCGCGGCTGGCCTGCGCGGTCCAAGGCTACGAACCGGGCGCGGCGGTGCGCGCGGCGGTGCGGCCGGAAGACATCGTCTGTACCGGCAAGACCAACGGCCACGCCAACAGCCTTCAGGCCGAAGTCCACGACCTGGAGTTCATGGGACCGTTCTTCTGGCTGAGCCTGGGCGGCGGCGAGCTGGGCGAACACCGGCTGCGGGCGCAACTGCCCAGCCAGCGGGTGCGCGAGCTGGATCTGCGTCCGCGCGAGGCGCTGCATCTGCACATCCCCGCCGAACACATCCGCCTCTTCCCGAACAGCTACTCCCATGTCTGAACTGGCGATAGTCGCGCCGCGCGTTCGCCCGCGCCTGGGCCGCGACGAATGGCTGATGGGCGGCGGTTTGCTGGTGCTGGCGCTGTATCTCGCCATCACCCTGTTGCTGCCGCTGGCGCTCATGCTGGCGAAAAGCGTGCAGGATCGCGAGGGCGCTTTCGTCGGCCTGACCAATTTCGCCCAATACTTCACCCATCCGGCGCTGTCGGGCGCCGTGGGCAACAGCCTGTGGGTGTCGGCGCTGGCCACGACGATCACCATCGGGCTGGCCTTCGGCTACGCCTATGCCCTGAATCGCAGTTGCATCCCGTTCAAGAGCTTCTTCCGGCTGATCGCCATGCTGCCGCTGCTGGCGCCGTCGCTGCTGTCGGCCATCGCGCTGGTGTACCTGTTCGGCAACCAGGGCGCGCTGAAAGGCTGGCTATTCGGCGCGAGCATCTACGGGCCGATCGGCATCGTGATCGGTTCGGTGTTCTGGACCTTTCCCCACGCCCTGATCATCATCAGCACCGCTCTGGTCACCGCCGACGCCCGGCTGTACGAAGCGTCGGAGTCGCTGGGCGCCAGCCGCTGGAGGACTTTTATCGTCGTCACCCTGTCCGGGGCGCGCTATGGCCTGATCAGCGCGCTGTTCGTAGTGTTCACCCTGGTCATCACCGATTTTGGCGTGCCCAAGGTGGTCGGCGGCCAGTTCAACATGCTGGCGACCGACATCTACAAGCAGGTGGTGGGACAACAGAATTTCCAGATGGGCGCGGTGGTCTCGCTGCTCCTGCTCCTGCCGGCCGTCCTCGCTTTCTTCGTCGAGCGGTGGGCGCAGCGGCGGCAGATCTCCAGTCTCTCCAGTCGCGCCGTGCCCTACCGGCCCAAGCCCAGTTCGGTTCGCGATCTGGCGCTGCTCGGCTTCGTCGGTCTGGTGGCGCTGGTCATCCTGGGCATCCTGGGCATGGCTGCCTTCGCCTCGCTGGCCAAGCTGTGGCCCTACAACCTCAATCTGACTCTGAGCCATTACGACTTCGGCAACGCCGACGGCGGGAGTTGGGCCTCCTACGGCAACTCGATCCGGCTGGGGCTGTACACCGCCGTGTTCGGCAGTCTGGTGGTCTTTGTCGGCGCCTATCTGGTCGAGAAGACCCGGGTGGCGAAACCGCTGCGGACGGCGACCCATCTGCTGGCGCTGATCCCGATGGCGGTGCCGGGCATGGTGCTGGGGCTGGCCTACATCTTTTTCTTCAACGCGCCCGGCAACCCGTTGAATTTTCTGTACGGCACGATGGCGATTCTGGTGCTGGCCACCATCGCGCATTTCTACACCGTCAGCCACCTGACCGCGCTGACCGCGCTGAAACAGCTCGATCCGGAGTTCGAGTCGGTATCGGCCGCGCTCAAGACCCCGTTCTACCGCACCTTTTGGCGGGTGACGACGCCGATGTGCCTGCCGGCGATCCTGGACATCGCCATCTATTTCTTCATCAACGCCATGACCACCGTGTCGGCGGTGGTCTTCCTGTACGCCCCCCACACCACCCTGGCCTCGGTGGCGGTGCTGAACATGGACGATGCCGGCGATACCGCGCCGGCGGCGGCGATGGCGATGCTGATCGTCTACACCTCCGCCGGGGTGCGCCTGCTGCACGCTTGGCTGAGTCGCTGGCTGCTCCGGCGCACGCAGGCGTGGCGGCGGGGTTAGCCGGGTGGCTGTCCCGGCGCTGGCCCCGCCGTCACGGGGCCGGGGTCGGCTCGGCGAAGTTGGCCTGACAGAACTGGGTGGTCGCCCCCGCCACCACGACCGGCAGGGTCGGCGCGGTGCCGGCGCAGGCACCTTCCCAGCCGAGGAACTGGGCGGTCGGCTCGGCGCTCAGGACCACGGTGGTGTCGGCGGGATAGCTTGCCCGACAATCGCCGGGACAGGTGAGGCCGGCCGGCTCGCTGCGCACGCTGCCCGGGCCGTTGACGAACATCCCCAGCCCCCCGCTATCGCCCAACTGGCCGGTCGGTTCGGCGAAGTTGGCCTGACAGACTTGGAGGGTCGCTCCCCCGAGCACGACCGGCAGGGTCGGCGCGGTGCCGGCGCAGGCGCCTTCCCAACCCACGAACTGGGCGGCCGGGGCGGCGCTCAGAACCACGGTGGTGCCGGCGGGATAGCGTTCCCCACAGTCGCCGGGACATTGGATGCCGGTCGGCTCGCTGCGCACGCTGCCGGTCCCGTTGACGAGGATCCCCAGCCCCGCGCCGCCGCCCAACCACATGGCCGTGGTCTGGTGCGCCCAGTTGTTGTTCGGGTCGGGATCCCAGGTGGCAGCGCTGCGGACGGTGGCGGTGTTGCGCAGGGTCGGCCGCCACCGGTGCGGCGCGACTCGAATCGACGCCTGGACGGTGGCGTTCTTCGCCACATCGCCGAGGACGCAGGTCACCGTGCCGCCGGCATGGCTGCACCCCGAACTGAGGGCGAGGACGGCGAGCCCCGGCGGCAGGGTGTCGGCGAGCACCACGCCGGCGGCGGTGCTGGGACCGGCGTTGGTGACGGTGAGGGTGTAGGTCAAGGGTTCCCAGGACAGGACCGGGTCGGGATCGTCGTCCAGGGTGAGGGCCAGATCGGCTTGTTCCGCCGGCGGATCGACCGTGGTGGTAACGGTCGCGGAGTTGTTGCTGGGGTCGGGATCGAACCCCGTGCTGACGACCGCGCGGTTCCGAATCGCGCCGATGGCTTGAGTGGTGGGAACAACCACGAGGGTCACGCGGGCGCGGGCGCCGACGCCGAGGGCGTCGAGCGCGCAGGTGACCGTCGTCGCGCCGTCGTGGCTGCATCCGGAGGAGGCACTGCCGAAGATCACGCCGGCCGGCAGCGTGTCCGTCACTATTGACCCCGGAGCATCCTGGGGTCCGTTGTTGGCGACGGTGAGGGTGTAGGTGAGGGGCTGGCCGGCGGACACGGGGTCGGGCGCGGCTTCCAGGTCGAGCGCCCGGTCGGTGCCAGGGTCTTCAGCCAGCTTGGCCACAAAGGTATCACGGTCACCATTATAGGTGAGATACGGCCCGCCGACGACCGGGAAGCTGGTTTCCCCTGAGAAGGTCCACCCGACCACATACGCCTGTCCCAAACCGTCCACAGCGATGCCGAAACCAGACTCGCTACTGTTACCGCCGATATAGCCGGCGTAGCCCAGGTGGGTGCCATCGGTGCTGACTTTGGCCACAAAGACATCTTCGCTGCCGTTATGCGTCAGATCCGGCCCGCCGACAACCGGGAAGCTGGCTTCCGTCGAGGTGGTAGACCCGGTCACGTACGCCTGTCCCAAATCGTCCATGGCAATGCTGTTGCCCCAGTCCACACCGCCGCCCCCAATATAGCCGGCGTAGACCAGGTGGGTGCCGTCGGCGCTGACTTTCGCCACGAAGGCATCACCGCCGCCGTTAAACGTCAGATCCGGCCCGCCGACAACCGGGAAGCTGGCTTCCGTCGAAGTGGTATACCCGGTCACGTAAGCCTGTCCCAAGCTGTCCACGGCGATGCTGTTGCCGGAGTCCTCACCGCTGCCCCCGATATAGCCGGCATAGACCAAGCGGGTGCCGTCGGCGCTGACTTTCGCCACAAAGGCATCAAAGTAGCCGTTAAACGTCAGATCCGGCCCGCCGACGACCCGGAGATTCGATTCGGTCACCCCGACCACATACGCCTGTCCCAAACCGTCCACGGCGATGCCGACGCCGTAGTTGTAACCGCTGCCCCCGATATAGCCGGCGTAGACCAAGCGGGTGCCGTCGACGCTGACTTTCGCCACAAAAGCATCTTTGCCGCCGTTATAAATTAGATCCGGCCCGCCGACGACCGGAAAGCTGGATTGCGTCGAGGAGGTAGACCCGACCACGTACGCCTGCCCCGACCCGTCCACAGCGATGCCATTGCCGTATCGAATTTCGTCGGAGTCACTGCCGCCGATGTACCCGGCGTAGACCAAGCGGGTGCCGTCGGCGCTGACTTTCGCCACAAAGGCATCAAGGCGGCCGTTAAACGTCAGATCCGGCCCGCCGACAACCGGGAAGGTGGATTCCGTCGAAGAGGTAGTCCCCACCACGTACGCCTGCCCCGACCCGTCCACGGCGATGCCGCTGCCTTCATCCCAATCGCCGCCCCCGATATAGCTGGCGTAGACCAGGTGGGTGCCGTCGGCGCTGACTTTCGCCACGAAGGCATCTTCGCCGCCATTTTCGCCGCCGTTATACGTCAGATCCGGCCCGCCGATAACCGGGAAGCTGGCTTCCGTCGAGGAGGTGGACCCGACCACGTACGCCTGCCCCAAATCGTCCATGGCAATGCTGTTACCCCAGTCCACACCGCCGCCCCCGATAAAGCCGCAATACACCAGGACGACCGGATCGATCACCAGCGGGCGGCTGGGATCGTAGGTCCCCAGGGCGAAACCATAACGCCATTCGCCTTCCCCGGCTTGGGCGAGCGTGTAGCGCGCCTCCACGGGCACGCGTTGCCCGGCGATGTCCTGCCACACCAGCGGCCGGTCTTCCTCAAAACGCCCCACGGGGGTTCGGACCGCCAGCCGGCCGGCGTCGGTCAGGGTCACCTCGGTGGCGCCCCGATAGGCC
>JAVMKL010000002.1:0-58025 GCA_031732875.1 Candidatus Competibacter sp.
TCAGCCCGACCCGTTGCTCGGTGGGGACGACGAGAATGGCGGTGGTCATGGCCGTACCCTCGGGAGTCAGCGATGTTGCAATGCAGCGTAGCATACACCGGTTCGGCCGCGGATTCCTACCTGGCCGGTTTTCGTCCCGCCGTTTAATGCGTTTCCCGATCCAGTCGTGCGGTGAGTTCGCGCAGTTCGGGGGCGATGTCCACCGGGTAGGGCGGATCGGTCTGGTTGGCGCGCAGCGCGGGCGGCAGCGCAGCCAGTTGTCGCCGGACCCGCTCGCGGATCGCGCTGACGGGTTCCGGCGCCGCCAGCCGCCGGCCCTCGCACATGACCGGTTGCAGCAACGGTTCGCCCGGATGGAGGCATGGTTCCAGCCCGATGCGGTCGCCGGCGAAGACTCCATCTTCGCCCATCCGCCGGTACACTTGCTTGCGGCCCGGCCAAGTGGCCTTGCCCTCGGAGCGTTTGCGGCGGGGCCGGTCGGCGTACTCTTGCAGTTTGTAGACCATGTCGAGGGTCGGGGCATCGGTGGAGGCATCCAGTCGGGTGCCGATGCCGAAGCCGTCGAACGGCGCGCCACCGGCCAGCAGCTCGCGGACGCGATGCTCGTCCAGATCGCCGCTGCCGAAGATGGTCACCTGCGACAGGCCGCCCTCGTCGAGGATAGTTCTCACTACTTGGGCGCGAGCGGTCAGGTCGCCGCTGTCGATGCGCACGCCCTTGATCGCGATGCCGCGTTCGCGCAGGCGGGGCGCCAGCTCGACCACCTTGCGGGCGGCGGCCTCGGTGTCGTAGGTGTCGATTAGCAGCACCACGTTGCCCGGCTGGGCGGCGGCGAAATGCGCGAAGGCGTCCTCCTCGCGGTCGTGGGCCTGGATCAGCGAATGGGCCATGGTCCCGAACAGGGGAATGCCGAAGCGCATTCCGGCCAGAACGGTGGCGGTGCCGCCGAAACCGGCCAGCCAGGTTGCCCGGGCGGCCAGCAGCGCCGCCTCGGCGCCGTGGGCGCGGCGCATGCCGAAGTCGACCAGCAGCTTGCCGGACGCGGCCAGCACGCAGCGGGCGGCCTTGGACGCGATCAGGGTCTGGTAGTGGATCAGGTTGATCAGCCGGCTTTCCACCAGTTGCGCCTGCGGCAGCGGGGCGATGATCCGCAGCAGCGGTTGGCCGGCGAAGAAGGCGGTGCCTTCCGGCATCGCGTGCACCTCGCCGGTGAAGCGGAATTGCTCCAGCGAGGCCACGAAGTCCGGGCTAAAACGACCGCAACCGGCCAGCCACTCCAGTTCCCCCGCGGTGAAGCGTAGGTTTTCCAGATAGTCCAGCGCCTGCTCCAGACCCGCGGCGAGCAGGAATCCCCGCTCGGGAGGCAAGCGGCGGACGAACAGTTCGAACACAGCCGTTTCGTTCATGCGCTCGGCATGGTAAGTCTGGAGCATGGTGAGTTGATACAAATCGGTCAGCAACGCACTGTTCGTGATGTTCATCGCGTCACCCTGGCATAAAGGTGGCAAATGGGTGAAAGGTAAAAGGCGAACTGCGTTTTATGCTCAACCTTATGACCTTTCGCTTTTAACCTTTCTTTATAGTGGAGAGAGGGCCATGTCGGATACGAGCGCGCGGGAAATTCCAACGGAGCAACGGGACAGCGTCCTGTTGGTCCGCATCGACCGTCCCGACCGGAAGAACGCACTGACGCAGGCGATGTACGCGGCGCTGGCGGCGGTGCTCGAGGAGGCGGATCAAAACCCGGACATCCGGGTCGTGGTGCTGACCGGCGATGGCGACAGTTTTACCAGCGGGAACGATATCGCCGATTTCCTGGCCGGGCCGCCCGCCGGCCAGGACAGCCCGGTATTCGCCTTTTTGGAGGCTTTGCGCCGGTTCGGGAAACCGCTGATCGCCGCCGTCAACGGCGTGGCGGCCGGGATCGGGGTCACCCTGCTGCTGCACTGCGACCTGGTCTATGTCCGCTCCGGAGCGACCCTGCTGCTGCCGTTCGTCAATCTCGGCTTGTGCCCGGAAGCGGGATCCAGCCTGTTGCTACCGCGGCTGATCGGCTATCCGCGGGCGGCGGAATTGTTGTTGCTGGGCGAACCGTTCACCGCCGAGCAGGCGCTCGACTGGGGATTGATCAACGGCATCGGCGCCGATGCGGGCGCGACGCTGGAACTGGCGCTGGACAAGGCCCGACGATTGGCCGGGCAGCCGCCGGCGGCGGTGCGATTGGCCAAGGCGCTGCTGAAACGGCCCGAAGCCGATGCGGTGCGGGAAACCATGGCGCTGGAAAGCCGGCATTTCGTCGACCTGCTGGGCTCGCCGGAAGCGGTGGCGGCGTTGCGGGCTTTCGTGGGGCGGCGCGGCTCGTGAGGAGAGGCGCGCCCCCCTATTTCCCATCGTTCGCCAGCGCCAGCACCCGAATCAAATCCGATAGCGATTCGGCCTGGAGTTTCTCCATGACCCGCTTGCGGTGGATTTCCACGGTGGAGACGCTGATGCCGAGTTCGGCGGCAATGGTCTTGTTGTACTGGCCGATCGCCACCCGTTCCAGTACTTCCCGCTCGCGCGACGACAGTTGCGCCAACCGGGCCGCCGCGCCGGCGCGTTGAACCTGCCGGCAGCGTTCCCAGGCATCGAATTGCAGCGCTTCCCGGACCCGTTCTAGCAGCGTCCCGCCCTGAAAGGGTTTTTCGATGAAGTCGAAGGCGCCGGCCTTCATGGCCCGGATCGCCATCGGCACGTCACCGTGCCCGGTCATGAAGATGATCGGAATCCGGTAACCCTGGGCCCGCAACTGTTGTTGCAGGTCCAAACCGCTCATGCCGGGCATCCGCACGTCCAGCACCAGGCAGCCGGGCCGCCCCACGGCTCCGGATTGGAGGAAACCGGTTGCGTTGGTGAAGGTTTCGACCGCCAGCCCTCCGGCCCGCAACAGCAGACTCACCGCATCGCGGACGGCTTGGTCATCGTCGATGAGAAAGACGGTTGGAGAATCGTTCACGCGCGCGCCGGCGGTAATGGTGGGTTGCCGCGAGCGGGCAGGGTGAAATGAAACGAGACCCCGCGGTCGGGATTGGGCGTCGCCCACAACCGCCCGCCCTGGGATTCGACGATCGAGCGGCTGACCGACAATCCCAGTCCCATGCCGCCCGGCTTGGTGCTGAAGAAGGGCTGGAACAGCCGTTCGGTGGCTTCCGGACCGAGACCGGGCCCGCTGTCGGACAGGGTGACCCGCACCGTGTCCTCGTCTTGCGGGGTCGTGCGCAGAATCAACTGGCGTGGTCCTTCCGCCGCTTCGTACATCGCTTCGATCGCATTGCGCATCAGATACAGCACCACGAGTTGAATCTGAAAGTCGTCGGCCAGAACGGCCGGCAATTTCTCCGCCAGTTCCAGCTTCAGCGCGACCCCGGCCTGGCGCAATTCCGGTTCGGCATAGCGGACGACGGCGTGGATCGGCACGTTGAGGTCGAGCGGGGTATGGGCGGCCGGATGTTTGCGCACCAGTTCCCGCAGGTGACGGATGATGCCTCCAGCGCGCATTCCCTGGTTGACCACTTCCTCGAGCGTGCCGGTCAACTCGCGTGGATCGGTCTGGTCCCGCCGCAGCAGAGCCAGACAGGCCTGGGTGTAGGCCACGATGGCGGCCAGCGGCTGGTTGAGGTCGTGGGCCAGGTTGGAGGCCAGTTCGACCGCCAGACTGAGTCGGGACATTCGGGTCAGATCCACCTGCTGTCGCCGCAATTGATCCTCGGCCAGTCTGCGGGCGGTGATGTCCTCGGCCAGCCCGGCGATCCGGTAGACGTGGCCGGCCTCGTCGCGAACGGGGAAGCCGCGATCCCAAATCCAGCGGATCGTCCCGTCGGGACGCACGATCCGATACTCTTCGTTGAGATAGCCAGTTTTCAGTTTGTCGGCGTGCGCGTCCTGGACGCGCGGCCGGTCGTCGGGATGGATGGCCTCGATCCAGTCGAGCGGCCGGTCGTCGAAGTTCTGCACGGGACGCCCCCAGATGTCTTCATAGGCCGGGCTGACGTAAAGGAGTCGTTCTTCCTCGATGCCGTATACCCAGAACACCTCGCGGATATGCTCGGCCAACTGGCGGAACCGCTCCTCGCTGTCGCGGAGGGCACATTCGACCTGAATTCGGGCGGCGATCTGCCATTCCAGCGTCCGGTTGATATCCAGCAGTGCGGCGGTGCGTTCCTCGACTCGCGTCTCCAGTTCGTCGCAGACGCGCAGCCGCTGCTCCTCGGCCTGCCGGCGCGCGGCGATGTCGCGGGCCATCGTGTCGGCGCGAGCCCGCAGCAGCCAGTAGAGCAGGACGCCGCTGGCGGCGATCGCCGATGCGTCCTTCAGCCATGCGGCCAGTGGTAACGACGCACCGCCGCCGGACCATCCCAGCAGTTCGTCGCCCAGCAGCCAGAGCAGGCCGACGATGACGTAGAGCAGGGTGATGGCGGCGGGATGGGCAAGATGCCGCAGGGGCTGCAGCGGTCGCGTGCGAGGGAGCGGGGCGGCGGGCGGCGGCGGGGGCGAATCCGGCGAAAAGGGAAGCGGGGGAGCGTCGAGGGGCATGGCGCCATGGGAACCGGCCATCGTTCGGTCTCCGGTTCTTGCCCGGCTAGCCCGCCGCGACCGGGAGCGGAGCGACCGCTCGTTCGGTGGTGGTGGCGCGGGTGGCGATGGGCAGATTAAAGTGGAACGTGACGCCGGGACCCTGGTTGGGGGTCGCCCACAGCCGGCCGCCATGAGCCTCCACGATGGCCTTACTGATCGGCAGTCCCAGGCCCAGTCCGTCGGGCTTGGTGGTAAAGAACGGGGTCAGCAATTGATTTATCACTTCCGGTTCGAGGCCGGACCCCGTGTCCTGGACCGCGATTTCGACGGTTTCCCGGTCGGGGCGGGCGTACAGGGTAATCGCGCGGGAACCCTCGCCGGCGCCCATGGCGTCCACCGCGTTGTGAACCAAATTGAGGATCACTTGCTGGATTTGTAGCGGATCGGCCAGCACCGGCGGCAGGTCCGGGGCGGCGTCGTACGTGATGCGGACGGCGTGGCGGTGGGCTTCGAGGGTGAGAAAATCGGCGATTTCGTCCAGAAGATCGCGAACCCGCACCACGGTATGATGGGCCTTGCCCTGGCGGGCGAAGCGGCGGATGCGCTGGATGATGGCACTGGCCCGCGCGCTTTGGGCAGCGATCTTTTCGAGGATTTCCCGCGCTTCGGCCAGTTGGGTCGCGTGGTTGCGCAGTCGCGCCAGGCCGGCTTCGGCGTACAGGGTGATGGCGGTTACCGGCTGGTTGATTTCGTGCACCAGCCCGGACGCCATTTCTCCGAGCGTGTTGAGGCGCGAAGCGTGCGCCAACAGGGTCTGCTGTCGCTGGGCGGCTTCGGCCATGCGTTCCTGTTCCAGGGCGCCGCCGACCCACTGGGCCATGAGCTGGATCAGTTCGCGGTCCACGGTGGTGAAGGGGGCGGGCCGCGGTTTGAAGTCGGAGAAATTCAGCGTCCCGTACACCTGCTCGCCGACCCGTACCGGAACGCCCAGATAGGCTTCCAGGCCGTATTTGCGGTAGCAGGGATGCTGGCGCCAGGGACCGGCCGACGCGTGCTCGAAACTCAAGGGTGCCCGAGCGCGCAGGGTGTCGTGGCAGTAGGTATCGCCCAGGGCGAAAACGTCGCCTTGAGCGACTTCGCCACCGGGGGCGATGGTTTGGGCGATCTCGTAGCGCTGGCCGTCGACATGACACAGGATACCAATGGCCATCCTGAACCGCTGGCATCCCATCGCCAGCATGGCCTGGATCTGGTTGCTGGCATGGCGGCGCGGCGTGGAAATGACTCGATAAAGCTCCCGCATCGCTTCGACGCTGTCGCGCAGCGCCGCTTGCCGGTCAGCCAATTGCCGGTTGATTTCCTCGACCTTTTCCTTTTCCCTGGCGAACGACCGGGCCACGCTCAGGTTTTCCAGCCCCAGCCTCAGCGACTGAGCGAGGGTATGGTGTTGGCGATGGGCGGCTCCCAGGGTCAGCAGCAGGTACAGGATGCCGGTGGCGCCCATGGTGCCGCGCAGCGGATCGTCCCGCGCGAGCAGCCACAGCAGGGGCGGTAGGGCCAGCGGCAAGGCGTAGGCGAAGTAGGTGGCCAGCACCGGCGTCATGGTGAGGACACCGCTCAGGAGCGCGCCGCCCAGCACCAGGGCGATGAAGGTGTCGTAGGCCAGCGACGGCGAGAGGGCGAGCAGGACGGCGCAGCCGCCCCAGCAGATGCCGCTGGCGGCGCAGGCGCAGGTATAGCCGATGGCCCAACGTTCGATGGCGGCGTCCGGATCCCGGCGGCGTCGGAAGGCCACGACCAGCGCCAGTCGGACCAGGACGGCTATCTCCAGCAGGGCCAGCCAGGTCAACAGCACCGTGCGGGGAATCGCATTCCAGGTGGCGAGCACCAGAATGGGGGCGACGAGCAGGCTGGCGATGGCGCCCAGCGGGGCCTGCTCGTACAACAGCCGCACCTGATGAGCCCGGATTTGCTGGGCCGCGCCATCGGTCGCGGGGCTGGAGGCGGCGACGGCGTTCACTGAGTGCGGCGCGCGGTGGGCATGTTCCGGTCCGGCGATCCGGCGAATGGAGTCCGCCGGTCTTCCAGCGCGGGATGCTCGGGCACGACCGCATACTCCCCTTCGATGATGACGGGGGCGGCGCTGGTCCGTCCGATCAGCCGGCGGTATTGCCACCACAGCCAGCCGCCGAGAGCCAGGCCTGCCACCAGCAAGACGACGAACAGCACCGAGGCGAGGGCGAAGCCCGCCACGATGGCCAGCACCGAACTCAGGGCCAATCCCAGCCGGCCCGGCAGGGAGACTTTGGGAAGCGGCGGCGCTTTCATGCGCGGGCGACCCAGAACCACCAGACGATCAGGCCGATCAGGCCAAGTCCGGCGAGATTGACGATCGAAGCGGTCATGTCGGAATACCTCGCGACTGGAACAACCGGTTTATTCCCCGCTCCCCTTGCGGGAAGGGGATTGGGGAAGGGGGGGCCGGAAACCGCGCAGCCGGTTGGCGTTGCTGACGACGGTGAAGGACGACAGCGCCATGGCCGCGCCAGCCAGCATCGGGTTCAACAGGATCCCGGTCGCGGGATAGAGCGCGCCCGCCGCAAGCGGAATGCCCAAGGTATTGTAAATGAAAGCGCCGAACAGATTCTGCCGAATATTGAGCACGGTGGCGCGGGAGATGGCGATGGCGTCGGCGATGCCGTGCAGGGAGCTGCGCACGAGGGTGATGCCGGCGCTCTCGATGGCGACGTCGGCGCCGGCGCCCATGGCCAGCCCGACGTCGGCCCGGGCCAGAGCCGGGGCGTCGTTGATGCCGTCACCGGCCATGCCGACCACTTCGCCGCGCGCCTGGAGTTCGGCGATGACGCCGGCCTTGTCGGTGGGCATCACCTCGGCGTACACCTCCTCGATTCCGGTCCGCGAGGCGATGGCGCGAGCGGTGGTGGCGTGGTCGCCGGTCAGTAGCGCCACCCGCAGGCCCAGTTCCCGCAGACGGCGGATGGCGGCGGTGGAGTCCGGCTTGAGCGGATCGGCTACCGCGACGATGCCAGCCGCCCGGCCGTCGGCGGCGACGAGGACCGGCGTCTGCCCGGCCGCCGCCAGCCGTTCGGCTTCGGCCCGCAGCGGAGCGGAGTCGATCCCGTGCGTTTCCAGCAGGCGGCGGTTGCCGGCCAGCAAAGCCCGGCCGTTCACCACCCCGCTTGCGCCCTGACCGGCGATGGCCTCGAACCGTTCCGCTTGCGGGATGGCAAGACCGCGCTCGCGGGCGGCATCGAGAATCGCCTGGGCCAGCGGGTGTTCGGAACCCGCTTCCAGACCGGCGGTCACGGCGAAGAGATCATCCTCGCTGAAGCCGGGCAGGGCGATTACGGCGGTCACCGTCGGCCGGCCGGTGGTAATGGTGCCGGTCTTGTCCAGAATCACGGTCGTGAGTTGTCCGGCGCGCTGCAGCGCTTCGCCGTCGCGGATCAGGATGCCGTGCTCGGCGGCTTTGCCGACTCCCACCATGATCGAGATCGGGGTGGCCAGTCCCAGCGCGCAGGGACAGGCGATGATCAGAACCGTCAGCGTGGTGACCAGCATGTAGCCGGCCTTGGGTTCGGGACCGAAATTGAACCAGGCCAGCGCGGTGAGCACGGCCACGATCAGCACCGAGGGGACGAACACCGCGGCGACCCGGTCGGCCAGCCGGCCGATCGGCGGCTTGCTGTTTTGCGCCTGCCGCACGCTGGCGATGATGCGGGCCAGCACCGTGTCGGCTCCGACCCGGGTGGCGCGAAACACGAACCCGCCGGTTCCGTTCAAGGTGCCGCCGGTCACGGAATCGCCTTCCCGCTTGACGACCGGCAGGGGCTCGCCGGTCAGCATCGACTCGTCCACGGTGGAACGACCGGAGACGATGTCGCCGTCGACCGGGATTTTCTCGCCCGGCCGCACCCGAATCAGGGCGCCGATACCGAGGGTTTCGATAGGAACATCGCGTTCCTGGTCGCCCTCGACCAGCCGGGCGGTTCGGGGTTGCAGGCCGAGCAGACGCTGGATGGCGGCCGACGTTTTAGCGCGCGCCCGGCTTTCCAGCGCGGAACCGAGATTGATCAGGGCGATGATGGTCACCGCCGCCTCGAAGTAGGCGTGTTGAGCCAGGATCGGCACGCTGGCGGGGAACAGGGCGACCAGCATCGAGTAGACCCAGGCCGCGCCGGTGCCCAGGGCGATCAGAGTGTCCATGTTGGCGTTATGGTGACGGAACTGACGCCAGGCGCCGGTGAAGAAGTGGCCTCCGCTGTAGACCATCACTCCAAAGGTCGCCAGACCGATGGCGATCCAGAACCAGCGGCCGGTGGAACTGGCCAATGCCGGCAGCCAGCCGGCCATTTCAGCTAGCATCAACGGCGCGGCCAGGGCGCCGGCGGCGATGGTATTGCCGACCAGCCGCCGATAATGCGCCCGTTCGGCGGCCTCGCGTTCGGTTTCGGCCCCAGCGTCGTCACGCAGTTCGGCGGCGTCGTAACCCGCCGCCCGCACCGCGCGAATCAACGCGTCGGCCTCCTGCGTGCCGGTGACCCGAGCGGTGCGATCAGCGAAATTGACGTTGGCCTCGGCGACGCCGGGTACCCCCCGCAAGGCGGTCTCCACGGCGGCGACGCAACCGGCACAACTCATGCCAGTGACGGCCAGGCGATGATGATGGACGGGCGAAGCGATCATGGCGTTATCGAGTGGTTTTGATGGGATGGATCCAATCGGACTTTCGGGACGCCAACGATTGGGATGGTTTTCAGACGGCATGGGAAAGGTAGGGTGGGACACAGAGTATTGCATTAACCACAGAAATGCTACATTGATATCAAGGCCATCATCGTTGGAGAGATCGAGACCGTGTTGGGTCGGGTAACCGGACCGCGCACAACCGCTGCGTGCCGCCATGCCCGAACCGGCCGGATCCCCTCGTCGTTGCCCATTTGGCCCGGATCGTCCTTGCTTTTCCGATATTCGCGGCGGATTGCGCTCTCGTCATGGACTATTATCATCGTGAGATGCCGCGCTCGCATCCCGGGGAGCGTGGCCCGGAACCGCGATCTTCTTAGTCTTTACCCTGGAGAATTCCTGGTAATCTATGCGATAAACCAGGAAGCCAGGAGGGTTTATGCCAGTCCGACATGTTCTTGTGGTAGACGATTCGAAGTCCGCGCGGCTGATGTTGCGCAAGATGTTGCAAGGATCAGGCTTGGCCGTGGATACGGCGGAATCGGCCGAGGAAGCGCTGAATTATCTGCGCGACCAGCGACCGGATGCCATCTTCATGGATCACACCATGCCCGGCATGGACGGATTGGAGGCGTTGCAGCGGATCAGGAGCGATCCGGCCATTACCCGGATTCCTGTGGCGATGTATACCTCCAAAGATGAACCGTCCTATCGGGAACAAGCCATCACGATGGGCGCCGTTGGCGTACTGATCAAGCCGGCGACGTCCGAGGCGCTCGGTGCGGTCCTCGAACGGATGAATGCGGTGCTCGATGCCGCCCTGATCCCGGTCGCCGTTTCGGTGCCCGCTGGCGAGACAGTGACAGCCGAGTGGGTTCAGAAACTCGCCTTCGAAAAAGCCGAACTGGTTTTCTACGATGCGATCGAATCGCAGGTGTTGCCGTTGATCAACGACGTGGTCGCCAAGCTGCGGCGGGATCTGGAGTCGAGCCAGGAAGAAGCATGTAACCGGCTTCTCAAGACGCGGCTGGCGGAATGGCGGCCACCGCTGGGAGTGGCCGAGGCGGAAGCGACGGAAGCGACGGAAGCGGCGCAAGCGGCGATTCAGGCCCGGTTGCTGCCGCTGGTCGAGGAACGGTTGGAAACGTTCCGGCGCGAAGGGCGGGTGGAGATCGAAACGCAGGTGCGGAGCGTGGCGACCGAGGTTTGTCGGAGCCAGTTGCACGAACTGTCCGAACGACTGGTGCGGCAATTGGGCATGCGATTTAATCAAGCCGTCCAGTCGGCGGGCGCGGCTGCCCACGAAGCTGCGGTCGATGCCGCACGGGAAACGGCGCTGCACGCGGTCGGCGAGGCCGCCGCGGTCCCCAGAATCGAGGAAAAAAGTGCCGTTGAGGCAGCCGAGCAGGCGGCCCGTCAGTTGTGCGCGGAAATCCAGCGCGATCTCAAAGTGCGCGTTTATCGGGCGGCGGGTTGGGCGGCCGCGGTCGGTATCGGAGCGGCGGTACTGGCGTATGCGATGCGATGAGGAGTTCGACGTCCCGACCGCGGATCGGGTCGGGATGCAGCCAATACTAACGCGACTGAGGCAGCGTGGCTGTCGGTGGGGCGGGCATTGCCCGTCCTGCAACCTTCGGGTGGTATCCAATTCATGCGATTGGCGCAAGTCCTGACAAATTGATGGGTGAATCCTGAATCATGGCGGACATTATTAATCTGATCATCGGATTGGTTGCCGGGTTGGCGGCTGGCGGCCTGCTGATCTACCTGTTGCCCTACCGAATCCTGCGAGAGGCTCACGAGCGAACCCAGGTGGACGTGGTGGACGCGCAGGCCAAGAATAACGAATTGCAGGTCGCCATGCTCCAGGAGCAATCGAAGGTCTATCAGGCCCGCCAGGCGCTGCTTTCCCAGCAAAAGCGACTGGAAGGCGATCTGACCGAGGCTCGCAAGCAATATGCCGAACTGGAGGGACGGTTCGCCGACTTGAAGACCCAGCAGGATCAACAGCAGCAGGCTGGTCTCCGGGAAGTCAAACAGTTGCGCGCCACGATCGCGCGCCTCGAACAGGAACAGATCGCCTTGCAGGACCGGTTCGCGCGCGAGAGCGGAGAATGGGATCGGGAACGGCAGAGCCTGCTGTTGCATGGCGCGCAGTTCGATGATCAAACGCGGGACCTGCGTCAGGCCAAGGCGGCGCTGGAAGCCCGGCTGGAAGAGCAACATGATGCCTGGGAACGCGAACGGCTGGCGCTGCAGATCAAGGTGAATACCCTGGAGGACAACCTGGCCCTGCAGAAGGCGCGCGCCGGCCATGCCCTGACGCCGGATAGCGTGCGGTTGGTGGAGCAGCTCAGGGGGGAGAACGCGGCCGAACTGAACCGGCAGCGACTGGCGTGGGAGGAGGAGCGCCAGGCGCTGAAGGAGCAAGTAGAGCGACTGCAGGCCGAACGCCAGGCGCCGCGGGATCGGGCGGCGGCGGAACTGGCGATGGAACTGGAGGGGGGCGACCAATCCGGCTCCGAGGAACCGGGATCGCCGGGTTTGCGCCAGCAATTGGAACAGGCGCTCCAGGTGCAAAAAAACCTGGAAGAAAAACTGGCGGCGCGTATCCGCCAGTCGGAGCGGGAACACGGCGCCCTGGAGGGCGAAATCGAGCAGTTGATGGAACGGTTGCTGCGGATGCAACGGGAGCGCGGCGGTTAGCGTGACGATACCGCGGTGCCTTGCCCACGCCTGACGGTGGGAGGCCCGGTCAGCACTCTTTCTCCCTCTGGGAGAGGGTTGGGGTGAGGGTGGCTAACTCGCCATCCGTTCCAGCGCCGCTCGCAAGTCGCCTTCCAGCACGGCCGCCTTTTCGGTCCGGATATCGACGAGGACGAAGGTGACATCGGCGTCGGCGACCACGGTGCCGGTATCCTGGAGGGTGACGAGTTGGTGCATGACGCAACTGCGGGTGCCGATGGCTTTCACCGAGGTGGCGATGCGCAGGGTCTCGCCCATGTACGCCGGACGGCGGTAGTTGATGTTGATGTTGACTAGGGCGAAGGTATAGCCGCGTTCGTGGAGGTAATCCAGGTTGCCCTTGCTTTCCAGAAAACTCCAGCGCGCTTCCTCCAGGAATTCCAGGTAGCGGGCGTTGTTAACGTGGCGATACAAGTCGAGATGATAGCCTCGCACCTTGATGTCGATGGTGTGGATCATGTGGTGTTTCCCCTGAGGTCGGCGGCCGAGCGGGCGCCCACTGTAACCGCGCTCTCCCGATGAACGATAGGACGATTGTGCCAACTTGGCCGGATGCGCCAACCGCAGGGTGGAAACCGGCATTGGTCGCCGGCGGGGTTGATCTGTGGCTGGCGGATTTGGATCGGCCACCGAGGTCCTGGGCGAAACTGGTGGCGACGCTGGCGGCGGACGAGCGGGAGCGGGCGGCGCGGTTCCGCTTTGCCGAGCACCGGGATCGCTTCATCGCCGGACGGGGGTTGCTGCGAGAGTTGCTGGCGGCGTACCTGAACCGGCCGGCGGCGTTGCTGCGTTTTCGCAAGGGTTCACACGGCAAGCCGGCGCTGGCGGGCGAAGAGGCCGGAACCGGCCTGCATTTCAATCTGTCGCACAGCGGCGGCCGGGCGTTGTACGCGGTCGCCCGTCGGGAAGTGGGCGTGGATTTGGAGTGCCTGGATCGAACCGTGAACTGTTTGGCGGTCGCCGAGCGAATCTGCACGCCGCGTGAATGGGCGCAGTTTCAAGCACTGCCGGCGGAACGGCTCCGGGACGCCTTTTTGGCCTGCTGGACTCGCAAGGAAGCCATCGCCAAGGCCGGAGGGGACGGACTGGCCGGCGGGTTGCGCGGCCTGGAGGTGTGTTGCCAGGGCGGCGGCGCGAGGCCGGACGGGCGGACGACCCTGCGCGACGCCGCAGGCCGGGAATGGAGCGTGCTGAATGTGCCGCTAGACCCGGGTTGGGTCGGGGCGTTGGCGGCGGCCGGTACCGACGGGTGGTGGCGCGGCTGGCGCTGGATCTGTTGAAGACCGCCAGACCATGCGAGTCCTGATCTTCGCCGACCGACTGGGCCGGGAATTGGAGCCGCTGACCGAACGGACCTGCGTCGCGCTGCTGCCGGTCGTGGGTAAACCGGTGCTGGAACATACGCTGGACGCCTTGGTCGCCGCCGGTCTGCGCCGGGCGATCATCGCCCTATCGCCCTTCGCCGACGAGCTGCGGGCCGTCATCGGAAACGGAAGCCGCTGGGGCATGCGGCTGGATTATGTTCTGACCCGCGGCGAGGAAGACCCGGAGGCGGTGGCGGAACGTAGCCAATCCCGTCAGGATGGCGAGTTTCTGACTCTGCGGGGCGATATCCTGCAAGGGGGCGCGCTCCAGGATTTTTTGGAGCGGGCGAGCGAAGTGGCCGGATCAGTGGTACAGGGCAGGGTAGCCGGGATGCCGGCCAGCCTTTGCCTGCATCGAGCCGGCGGCCGGGGAGGATTGGAACCGTTGCGCTGGTCGATCGAGCCGGCCGCCGCCCCGCCGATCTGGCCGATGGTGGAATTGCCCGAAGCGGTCCTCAACCGGTTGGAATCGCCACGCGCCTACCATCGGGCCAATCTCGACGCCGCCGCCGGCCGGTTTCCGGGGCTGGTCGTGCCGGGTCGGCGGATGGCCTTGGGTCTCACCGTGGGGGACCGCTCCCAAGTGTCGCCGCGCAGTCTTCGCCAGGGCATCACCTTCGTCGGTGGCCAATGCCGAGTCGAATCCAGCGTCGAATTCCACGGCGAAGTCGTCGTCGCCGATCGCGTGATCGTGGACCGGCATACCACCCTGCACGACAGCGTGGTGTTGCCGGATACCTACATCGGCGAACTGGTGGACGTGCGGAACGCCATCGTGCGGGGCAACCGGATGATTCGGGTGGATACCGGGGCGGTGCTGCCGGTGCTCGAGACCTTCCTGCTGACCGACTTGCGCGAGGTGACCCCGAGCGGAACCCTGGCCGAGCCGCTCAACCGCCTGCTGGGGCTGCTGGCGCTGGCGCTATCGCTGCCGCTGTGGCCGCTGGCCCTCGTCGCCGCGTTGACCGTCAATGTCAATGCCCCGTTACGCCAGGTGCCGCTGCGGGGCAACCGCTTGGAATGCGGCGAATTCGGCAACCGCCGGCGGCGGGTGTTCGACGCCTGGGAATGGGCGACGGCGATTCCGGTGCTGCGCCATCTGCCGCGGCTGCTGGCGGTGGTGAGTGGCGATCTACGGCTGGTGGGTGCCGAGCCGCTGACGCCGGCGCAGGCCGACAGCCGGCTGGAGGATTGGGAACGGATCGGCGACCGAGCGCCGGCGGGGCTGATCGGTCCGACCCAATTGATATTGCCCGCGGATGCCCCCCAGGAAGAACGGCGACTGAGCGACGCCTTCTACGCCCGCCAGCGTGATACCGGTCGGGATCTGCGCTATCTGTTGCTGGGGATGGCCGCGCTGTTCACCCGCCGGGCTTGGTGGCCGGCGCCAATCGAGTGAGCGAACCAACAAGGCGACGCTATGGAACCGGGATTTTGGCACGAACGCTGGGAGCGAGCCGAGATCGGCTTTCACCAGCAGGATATCAACGTTCATCTTCAGCGGTTTTGGAAGCAACTGGAATTGCAATCCGGCCAACGGGTGTTCGTCCCGCTGTGCGGCAAGAGCCTCGACCTGCTGTGGCTGGCCGGGGAAGGCCATCCGGTGACCGGCGTGGAAATCAGTCCAGTCGCGGTCGAGGCGTTCTTTCGGGAACACGACCTGCGGCCGCGACGCCAGCGGGAAGGGGCGTTCGAGATCTGGGAGGCCGACGAGATCCGCATTCTGCTCGGCGATTTTTTTGCCCTGGAACCGCGCCATCTCGCCGACTGCGCCGGGGTCTACGACCGCGCCTCGCTGATCGCGCTGCCGCCGGCGATGCGCGAGCGCTACGCCCGCCATCTCGACGCCATCCTGCCGTCCGGAATGCGGATGCTGCTGGTCACGATGGAATACGACCAGAGCGTGTCGCCGGGACCGCCGTTCGCGGTCGGCGAGGCGGAGGTGCGGGCGCTGTACGAATCGTCGCATGAGGTGGAGTTGCTCTATGTCCGCGACGCCCTGTCCGAGGAATCGCGCTGGCGGGATCGCGGTCTGACCTGGCTGTGGGAGAAGGCGTACCGGCTGACGCGTCGCGCGAACGTGAGGTGACTCGCACCGACCGTATCTCAACCTCGAGCGGTTGATCCGGGTGGAGTGAAAGCCGTCGGAATCTGGCCTAACGGGCGCCGCGCCAGCCAGCGGTCCAGGCTGTTCGCGAACGCTTGCTTGTCGCGGTCGTGGTAGGGCGCCGGACCGCCGGTCATGTTGCCCGCCGCCCGCAATTCCTCCTTGAGATTGCGCAGGGCCAGCCGTTCCCGGACGTTGTCCGCCGCGTACAGTTCGCCGCGGGGGTTGAGGGCGGGCACGCCTTGCGCCACCAGGCGCGCGGCCAGCGGAATGTCGGCGGTGATGACCAGGTCGCTGGCGGCCGCGTGCTCGACGAGGTAGTCATCGGCCGCGTCGAAACCTTGATCGACCTGGACCACCGTGATCAGAGGCGAGGGGGGCGACTGTGCTCGGTGATTGGCCACCAGGGTGACCGGCACTCCTCGCCGTTGCGAGGCTCGGAATACGATGGCCTTGACCGGAGCCGGACAGGCATCCGCGTCGATCCAGATTTTCACATCCACCTCGCGATTAGAGTTTCAGAGACTGTACAAAAACTCCCCTCCCGCTGCGGGAGCGGCGCGGTCGTGCCGCGAGCGGGGGGCGTCAGCCCCCTGTTTCTCGGAACGCGGCAAGGCGTCGGCGATCTCGGCGGGTGCGAAAACAGCGGACTCACGTCCGCCGCTCGCCGGCGACCCCAAGCCCGAACGGGACGGTCAAGGCTGCGATGGAAAAGACTCCGTGACCGTTCCGTTCCCGACCAGAGTGCGGTGCGCGCCATAGGCGAGCAGCCCGCAGCCGGCGATGACCGCCGCCATGGGCAAGACCGAGCCGGCGCCGAGCAGTCCGACCAGCGCGCTGGACACCGTCGCCACCCCGAATTGCAGCGTGCCGATCAGGGCCGAGGCGCTGCCGGCGCGCGCGCCTTGATGCGCGAGTGCGTTGGCCATCGCGTTCGGCGCGGTGAAACCGAGCGTGACCAAGTAGCCGAACAGCGGGATCAGCAGCGCCGGCAGCCCGCCCCATCCGCCGGCCGCGACCGCCAGCAGCACCAACCCCAGCAGCACGGTCGCGCGGTTGGCGCGCCGCAGGATCGCATCGGCGCCATGGCGTGCCAGCAGCCGGCGATTGTATTGCGAACTGGCGATCAATCCCAGCGCGTTAAGCCCGAACAGCCAGCCGTAGTTCTGCGCCGACACCCCATGAAGTTCGATGAACACGTGCGGCGAGCCGGTAATGTAGGCGAACATGCCCGCTTGGGCGAATCCGCCGCTCAAGGCGTAACCGATGAAACGCCGGTCGCGCAGCAACTCGCCATAGATGCGCAGCGCCCCACCGATCCCGGCGCTGGCGACGGTATCCACCGGGCGGGTTTCCGGTAGATGACGCCAGACGGCGAGCAGACAGGCCAGTCCGAACAGCGCCAGCACCGCGAAGATCGCCCGCCAGCCGGCGAAGACCAGTATCCAGCCACCGATGAATGGGGCGAGAATCGGCGCGAGACCCATGACGAGCATCAGCAGCGAGTACACCCGCGCCGAGGTACGGGCGTCGAAGCGGTCGCGGACCACGGCGCGCGCGATCACCACGCCGGCGCAGCCGCCCACCGCCTGTACGAAGCGCAGCACCGTCAGCACGGCCATATCGGGCGCGAGCGCGCAACTGATCGAGGCCGCGACGTACAGCGCCAGCCCGGCGTACAGCGGCGGTTTGCGCCCGTGGCGGTCGGCCAGCGGGCCGTGGATCGCCTGGCCGACCGCCAGCCCGATAAGGAAACTCGACAGGGTGAATTGCGCCGCAGAGGCTTCGGCGCCGAACTCGGCCGCGATCGCCGGGAGGCTGGGGAGGTACATGTCGATCGACATCGGGGCGAAAGCGATCAACGCGCCGAGGATCAGCAGCCAGGAAAGAGGTGGGGTGGTCAGAGAGGATCTCCCAGGGAGTCGCGGTGAGTGGGACACTGCGCGAGAGTGGACGGGTTTGCATTAGATGGTCGGTACTGGAGAGCGTTCGACATGCGCGTATTGTTGGTGGAAGACGACCCGATGATCGGCGACAGCCTGCGCAAGGGCCTGCGCGCCGAGGGTTTTACCGTGGATTGGGTCCAGGATGGCCGCGGCGCCGAACGGGCGCTCGAGACCGCCGAATACGCGATGGTACTGCTGGATTTGGGTTTGCCGAAGAAGGACGGGTTGGCCGTGCTGCGCGACTGGCGCCGGGGTGGGCTCACGGTTCCGGTTCTGATCCTCACCGCTCGCGATGCGGTGCCGGATCGAGTCAAGGGGCTGGACAGCGGCGCCGACGATTACCTGGTCAAGCCCTTCGATCTGGCCGAACTGCTGGCGCGGATGCGGGCGCTGTTGCGTCGGCGGGCGGGGCGGGCGCGGGATCTGATCGAGGTTGGGGCGTTGCGGCTCGATCCGGTCGCCCACGCCGTCGAGTATCAGGGGCGGTCGGTGTCGCTGTCGGCGCGGGAGTTCGCTCTGTTACACGCGCTAGTGGAATCACCGGGCGCGGTTCTGTCCCGCGAACAACTGGAAGACCGGTTATACGGCTGGGGGGAAGAGGTCGAGAGCAACGCCGTCGAGGTTCACATCCACAACCTGCGTCGCAAGCTGGCGCCGCGATTGATCCGCACCGTGCGCGGGGTCGGCTACCGGCTCGGGGATGCCGCTTGAACGTCCCTGCTCTAGCGGCGCGGTGCTTGCACGGTGGACAGCGCGGCGCGAATGGCTTCCGTTTCCGATTCGTCCAGCCGGCGCATTAATTTACCGATAAATTGCAATTGCCGTTTATACGCCCCTCGCTGTGGCATGGTCCGACCCGCCCGCACCGCGGCCAGCACATCCTCCGGCAGCGGTATCCGGTTCAATTGTGCCGGAGTGAGTTTCACGAGTTGAGCGCCGAGATCCTGTAACGCCGTCGCATCTCGCTTGCGTTGGCTTTTACTGGGCGGAAGCGGAGCTTCCGGGCCATCGGGATTTGGGTCGAAGGCGTCGTCGCGCATGGTGGAATGTTCCGAAAAGACCGTTTCATGGAGTGCGGCTTGTTCCACCGCGCTATTAACCGTAATGATAACTTATTGGCTTAACGAATAAAAATTCATATGGCCTCTACCTTGCCACCGGTCGAAAAGCTGTCGCCAACCCTTGTGCTGCAAATCTTCCTGCCCTTCGCTGGCGGCTATTTTCTGTCCTACCTATATCGGACCATCAACGCGGTGCTGGCTCCTCGTCTGGCCGCCGATCTGCAGCTCGACGCCGCCGCTCTGGGACTGTTGACCGGCGTTTATTTCCTGACCTTTGGTGCGTTCCAGTTGCCGCTAGGCGTGTTGCTCGACCGCTTCAGCCCGCGCAAGGTGGAGACCGTGCTGCTGTTGTTCGCCGCCGCCGGCGCCGCTCTGTTCGCCCTGAGCGACGGTCTGGGCGATCTGGTGCTCGGGCGGGCGCTGATCGGTCTGGGGGTGTCGGCCTGCCTGATGGCCAGTCTGAAGGCCTTCGTACTCTGGTTTTCGCCCCCGCGCCTGCCGGCCATAAACGGCTGGGTGATGGCCGCCGGCGGTCTGGGAGCGTTGACCGCCACGGCGCCGGTGGAAATGGCCCTGGAAGTGACCTCCTGGCGGGGGGTGTTCGCCGGCCTGGCGATTTTGACCCTGCTGGCGGCGGCGGGGATTTTCCTGGTGGTCCCGGAACGCCCCTCATCCGGCCGCGGCGGCGACTGGCGGGCACAATGGCGCGGCATCGGGGAGGTTTTCACCAGTCGAACGTTCTGGCGGCTGGCTCCGGTCGGCGCCCTGTCGATGAGCGCCCACATGGCGATTCAGGGACTGTGGGCGGGACCCTGGCTGAAGGATGTTGCCGGCTTCGACCGGATGGCGGTAGCCGATCATCTGTTCTGGGCCGCGAGCGGCATGGTAGCGGGGTTCCTGTTGATCGGCACCTTGGCGTACCGTCTGAACCGGCTGGGAATCCCTCCGATGGCGGTGGCGATGGGCGGCATGGTCACGTTCATGCTGGTGCAACTGGCGATTGTCCTGGGGTATACCGGCGCCACTCCGCTGCTGTGGACGGCCTTCGGTTTCTTCGGGACCTCCGCCACCCTGAGCTACGCGATCCTGTCCCAGGCGTTTCCGCCGGCGCTGGCCGGACGGGTGAATACCGCCCTGAACCTGCTGTTGTTCGTGGCGGCGTTCGTCGTCCAGTGGGGCGTGGGCGCGGTGATCGGACTCTGGCCCGGAACGGCGGGGGGCTACGCGCCCGCCGGGTACGGCGTGGCCTTCGGGTTGGTGCTGACCCCGCAGGTCATCGCCTTGGGCTGGTTCTGCTACGCCGGCGTGGAGGGCGAGCCGGGCAAGACGCAATAGCGCGGCGTTTGGAAGTTCCCCTCCTTGGACAAGGAGGGGTGGCGCGTGGCGCCGGGGTGGTTCGATCGGGCGGGGCTGGGGTGGGGGGAATTGAATTGCGTGCGCCCCGCCGGGTTCCGAACCGCTAGCGCTTTTTCCGCGGGATGTACAGGTCGGTGATCGTTCCCTCGAACACTTCCGCCGCCATGCCGACCGATTCGCCCAGGGTCGGATGTGGGTGGATGGTCAGGGCGATGTCCGCCGCGTCGCAACCCATCTCGATGGCGAGCGCGATCTCGCTGATCAAATCGCCGGCATGAGTGCCGACGATGCCGCCGCCGACGATTCGGTGAGTTTCTTCGTCAAAAATCAGCTTGGTGAAGCCCTCGTCGCGGCCGTTGGCGATGGCGCGGCCGGACGCGGCCCAGGGGAACTTACCCACACCCACCTTGATGCCCTGCTGTTTTGCTTCCGCTTCGGTCAGGCCGACCCAAGCCACTTCCGGGTCGGTGTAGGCCACGCCGGGAATCACCCTGGCGTCGAAGAAGCTTTTCTGGCCGGCGGCGACTTCGGCGGCGACATGGCCCTCGTGCACCGCCTTGTGCGCCAGCATCGGTTGGCCGACGATGTCGCCGATGGCAAAGATGTGCGGGATGTTGGTGCGCATCTGCTGGTCCACCGGGATGTAACCCCGGTCGGTGACCGCCACGCCCGCTTTCTCCGCGCCGATCTTCTTGCCGTTGGGCGAGCGGCCCGCCGACTGCAAGATCATGTCGTAAAGCTGCGGTTCTGCCGGGGCGTTGTCACCCTCGAAGGTGACCAGCAAGCCGTCCGGTTTGGTTTCGACCGCGACCGTCTTGGTCTTGAGCATGATCTTGTCGAAGCGATGGGTGTTCATCTTCTCCCACACCTTGACCAAGTCCCGGTCCGGCCCCTGCATCACCGCGTCGAGCATCTCCACCACCTCGATGCGCGCGCCCAGCGTCGAATAGACCGTGGCCATTTCCAGACCGATGATGCCGCCGCCGATCACCAGCAGGCGCTTGGGGACGAAGCGCAGTTCCAGCGCGCCGGTGGAATCGACGATGCGCGGATCGTCCGGGATGAAGGGCAGATGCACGGCGGCGCTGCCGGCGGCGATGATGCACTTCTGGAACCGGACGATTTTCTTCTCGCCGGTTTTTTCTTGCCCGTTGCCGGTGGTGAGTTCGACCTCGAGATGATAGGGGTCGAGGAAATGGCCGTAACCGCGCACGGTCTCCACCTTGCGCGCCTTCGCCATGCCGGCGAGGCCGCCGGTGAGCTTGCCCACCACCTTGCCCTTGTGGGCGCGCAGCTTGTCAAGATCCACGGTGGGCTCACCGAAGCTCACGCCGAGATCGGCGAAATGCGCGACCTCGTCCACGACGGCGGCGACGTGCAACAGCGCTTTGGACGGGATGCAACCGACGTTGAGGCAAACGCCGCCCAGGGTCGCGTAGCGTTCCACCAGCACGGTCTTCATGCCCAGATCAGCCGAGCGGAACGCGGCGCTGTAGCCGCCCGGACCCGCGCCAAGGACTAACATTTCGCAGTCGAGATCGGCGGTCACTGCCTTGGTGGTGCCGCCTGTTACCCTCACCCCTAACCCCTCTCCCGGGGGGAGAGGGGAACCCTTGCTCCCTTCGCCCGGTGGGAGAAGGGCCGGGGGTGAGGGCGCTTTGCTCCCCTCGCCCTGCGGGAGAGGGGCCGGGGGTGAGGGCTGTTGTCCTGTCGCCTCCAGTAGCAACACCAGGTCGCCTTCCGACACCTTGTCGCCAACCTTGATTTTCACTTCCTTGACCACGCCGGCGGCGGGGGCGGGTACCTCCATGGACGCCTTGTCGCTTTCCAGCACGATCAGCGGATCTTCCGGGGCGATGGCGTCGCCGGGTTTGACGAGCACATCAATGACGGCCACGCCCTTGAAGTCGCCGATGTCCGGTATTTTGACTTCCATCAGACTCATGAGCGGCAACCTCCGTTAGAGCAGCACGCGGCGGAAGTCCGCCAGCAGTTGGGCCAGATAGACGTTGAAGCGGGTCGCCAGCGCGCCGTCGATCACTCGATGATCCGCGCTGAGCGACAGCGGCAGGATCAGGCGCGGCGCAAACTGTTTGCCGTCCCAGACCGGCTTCATCACCGACTTGCTGGCACCCAGGATCGCGACCTCTGGCGCGTTGATAATCGGTGAGAAATGCGTGCCGCCGATACCGCCAACCGAGGAAATAGTGAAGCAGGCACCCTGCATGTCGGCTGGGCCAAGCTTGCCGTCGCGAGCTTTCTTGGCGAGTTCGCCGGTTTCCCTGGCGATGTCGAAAATGCCCTTCTTGTCGGCGTCCTTCACCACCGGCACCACCAGACCGTTCGGCGTGTCAGCGGCGAAGGCGATGTGGTAATACTGCTTGTAGATGAGGTTTTCGCCGTCGAGCGAGGTGTTGAATTCCGGGAACTGCTGCAAGGCCCGGACGCACGCCTTGATCATGAAGGCCAGCATGGTGAGCTTGACCCCGCCACTCTTTTCGCCTTCCTTGTTGATTTGCAGCCGGAAAGCCTCCAGATCGGTGATGTCGGCGTCCTCGTGGTAGGTCACGGCCGGGATCATCACCCAGTTGCGAGCGAGGTTGGCGCCCGACAGCTTCTTGATCCGCGACAGGGGCTTGACTTCCACCGGGCCGAACTTGGCGAAATCCACCGTCGGCCAAGGCAACAGATCGAGCACGCCACCGCCGGAAGCGGCCGAGGGAGTCGCCGCGGGGGCGAGGGCGCCGGACATGATCTGTTTGACGAAACCCTGCACGTTTTCCTTGAGGATGCGTCCCTTGGGGCCGGAACCCTTGGCCAGCCGGGTGAGATCGACGCCCAGTTCGCGGGCGAAGCGCCGCACCGAGGGGCTGGCGTGCACCTTGGCGAAACTGGGAGCGGCGGCTTCCACCACCGGCATGGATTTCACTGGCGGCGGCGGCGGCGCGGCTTCCGGTTTGGGCATGCGCGGCGCCAAGGTGACGGCGCTGAGCGTGTCGGGCAGTTGCGGCTTGGCGACGGCGTCGGCCCCGCTCGCGCGCAAGACCAGAATCAAATCGCCCTGCGAAACCTGATCGCCCACCTTGACCCCGACGCTCTGGATCGTGCCGGCGAAGGGTGAGGGGACTTCCATGCTGGCCTTGTCGCTTTCCAGCACGATCAGCGAGGTATCGATCTCGACATGGTCGCCGGGCGCGACCAGAACTTCGATGATCGGCACGTTTTTGAAGTCGCCAATATCGGGCACTCGCACCTCGCGCGCTTCTCCGGTAACGCTGGCGGATGAGGTTTCGCCGATGGCGGCGGGTGAAGACTCCGGCGCCGACACGCTTTCGGCCACGTCCAAGTACAGAATCGGATCGCCTTGAGAAATCTTGTCGCCCGCCTTGATTTTGATTTCCCGGACCACGCCGGCCAGCGGCGAGGGCACTTCCATGCTGGCTTTGTCGCTTTCCAGAATGATCAGCGGCGTATCGACATCGACGGTGTCGCCCACCGCGACCGTGACTTCGATGACGTCCACGTTTTTGAAATCGCCGATATCCGGCACATGAATTTCCTTGATGATGCTCACGAGAAATTCCCCCTTGGCCGGTGTTCAAACGGTGATCGGATTGGGCTTGTCGGCGGCGATGCCGTACTTCTTGATCGCCTCCACCACCTTGGCGACGGGCAGGGCGCCTTCCTCGGCCAGCAACTTGAGGGCCGCGACCGCGACGTAATGCCGATCCACCTCGAAGTGTTGCCGCAGTTTGGCGCGGGTGTCGCTGCGGCCAAAGCCGTCGGTGCCCAGCACGAGATAATGCCGGTGAATGAAGGACCGCAATTGCTCGGCGTACATCCGCATGTAGTCGGTGGCGGCCACCACGGGGCCGGGATGCCCTTCGAGACAGGCGGTGACGTAGGGCACGCGCGGCGTTTGCTCGGGATGCAGCAGGTTCCAGCGCATCGCGTCTTGGCCTTCGCGCGCCAGTTGGTTGATGCCGGGTGCCGACCAGATATCGGCGCTCACCTGCCAGTCGTCGCGCAGCAGATCGGCGGCGGCGATCACCTCGTTCAGAATCGCGCCGCAGCCGAGCAGTTGCACGCGGTGGCCGCTGCCTTCACCCTGCTTGAACAGATACATGCCCTTGAGGATGCCGGCTTCGGCGCCTGCTGGCATGGCAGGATGGTGATAGTTTTCGTTTAAGGTGGTGATGTAGTAGAAGACGTGTTCCTGCTCCTGCACCATCCGGCGCAGGCCGTCCTGCACGATCACGGCCAGTTCGTAGGAGAAGGTCGGATCGTAGGACGCGCAGTTGGGGATGAACTGGGCGAAGATCTGGCTGTGGCCGTCCTGGTGTTGCAGGCCCTCGCCGGCCAGCGTGGTGCGGCCGGAGGTGCCGCCGATCAGGAAGCCGCGCGCTTGCAGGTCGCCGGCGGCCCAGGCCAGGTCGCCGATGCGCTGGAAGCCGAACATCGAGTAGTAGATGTAGAACGGGATCATGTTGATGCCGTGGTTGGCGTAGGCGGTGCCAGCCGCCAGCCAGGACGACATGGCGCCCGCTTCGTTGATGCCTTCCTGCAAGATTTGCCCTTTCTTGTCCTCCTTGTAGAACATCAACTGGTCGGCGTCCTGCGGCTCGTACAACTGGCCGCGCGGCGAGTAGATGCCGATTTGCCGGAACATGCCTTCCATGCCGAAGGTGCGCGCCTCGTCGGCGACGATGGGCACCACATAGCGACCGATGACCTTGTCGCGCGCCAGTTGGGTGAGGACGCGGACGAAGGCCATGGTGGTGGACATGTCGCGCTCGCCGGTGTCCTGCAACAGCGCGTCGAAGGCGGCCAGCGGCGGCACGGTCAGCGGTTCGGCGTTGCGGCGGCGCTGCGGCAGGTAGCCGCCCAGCGCGGCGCGACGCTGTTGCAGGTACTTGATTTCCGGGCTGTCATCCGCCGGCCGGTAGAACGGCATGGTTTCGAGCTGGTCGTCGGAAATGGGGATGTGGAAGCGGTCGCGGAAATCCTTGAGCGCCTGTTCCCCCATTTTCTTTTGTGAGTGGGTGATGTTCTTACCCTCGCCGGCCACGCCCATGCCGTAGCCCTTGACGGTCTTGGCCAGGATCACGGTCGGCTGGCCCTGATGTTTCACCGCCGCCGCGTAGGCGGCGTAGATCTTGTGCGGATCGTGGCCGCCCCGGTTCAACCGCCAGATGTCCTCGTCGGACAGGTGGCTGACCATCTGCTTCAGTTCGGGATATTTGCCGAAGAAGTGCTCGCGGGTGTAGGCGCCGCCCTTGGCCTTGAAGTTCTGGTATTCGCCGTCCACGCATTCTTCCATGAGTTTTAGCAGGAGGCCCTTCTTGTCGGCGGCGAACAGCGGGTCCCAGTAGGAACCCCACAGGACCTTGATGACGTTCCAGCCGGTGCCGCGGAAGTCGCCTTCCAGTTCCTGAATGATCTTGCCGTTGCCCCGGACCGGACCATCGAGTCGTTGCAAATTGCAGTTGATGACAAAGATCAGGTTGTCGAGGTTTTCGCGGGCGGCCAGCGCGATGGCGCCCAGCGATTCCGGCTCGTCCATCTCGCCGTCGCCGCAGAAGCACCACACCTTGCGGCCTTCGGTGTTCGCCAGTCCCCGGTTGTGCAGATACTTCATGAAGCGGGCCTGGTAAATGGCCTGAATCGGACCGAGGCCCATCGACACGGTGGGGAATTGCCAGAAATCCGGCATCAGCCAAGGATGGGGGTAGGAACTAAGGCCGTTGCCATCCACTTCCTGCCGGAAATTGTTCAGTTGTTCTTCGGTCAGGCGCCCTTCCAGGTAAGCGCGGGCGTAGATGCCCGGCGCGGAATGGCCCTGGATGAAGACCAGATCGCCGGCGTGTTCGGGGCCGGGCGCGTGCCAGAAGTGGTTGAAACCGACGTCGTACAGGGTGGCGCTGGAGGCGAAGCTGGCGATGTGGCCGCCCAGTTCCGAGGTGATGCGGTTGGCTTTGACGACCATCGCCAGCGCGTTCCAGCGAATCAACGAGCGGATCTTCCACTCCATGCCGGGATCGCCGGGCGTGTATTCTTCCTGGTCGACCGGGATGGTGTTGAGATAGGGTGTGTTGGCGCTGTAAGGCATGTGAACGCCGGCGGCGCGGGCCTGATTCTGCAGCTGGCCGAGCAGATGGTAGGCTCGTTGCAGTCCTTCCGCTTCGATCACCGCGTCGAGGGCGTCGAGCCATTCCTGGGTTTCCTGCGGGTCCAGGTCGCTGTAATTCTCGATCGTCATGGATGGTCCTGAAGGTGGTAAGTTGTGGTTGTAGCCTTCCTCGAATTCGGGAAGGGGCGAACGGCGGGCGTGACCGCCCGGTTCGCGGGGCATTGAGGCGCAAAGTCCTCAAACTATAGACCGGCAATTCGGAAATACCTCCGAGTCGGCGCCGCATGGCGAGTACCATTTCCCGGACTACCTCTTGGCCATCCTTCCCGAGACGTTCGGCGGAGCCCGCCTGGGAAAAGACGGCGTCGACGGTTTGGGTCCGGAGCGCCGCCGCTTCGTGGCTGGACACTATCTGTTATTGCAGCGCAATATTTTGAATTATCTGGCTATTTTAGCAAAATTAGGGTGTTTATTCTAATTTTTGCGTTTACGTTTTCAGCATGGCGCGGTTCGCCCATAACGTATTGAAATCTCAACGCAACCCAGGATTACGCCCATGCCCAGCTATACCGCTCCCGTTCGCGACATGCAGTTCATTCTGCACGAACTGCTCAAGATCGACCGCTACAATGATCTGCTGGCCGGTTTCGCGGAGGCGACCCCGGACACCATCGCGGCGATTCTGGAAGGCGCCGCCCAGCTCAGCCAGGAAGTGTTACAACCGCTGAACAAGGTCGGCGACCGGGAAGGTTGCCGGCTGGAAAACGGTAAGGTCATCACCCCGAGCGGCTTCAAGCAAGCCTATGACGCCGTGGTCGAGGGAGGCTGGATCGGCCTGATCGGCGATCCGAAATACGGCGGCCAGGGCCTGCCCTACGTATTGGGGCTGGCGGTCAGCGAGATGATGGCCTCGGCCAACATGGCGTTCACCATGTACCCCGGCCTGACCAGCGGCGCCATGGAAGCGATCGAGATCGGCGGCACCGAGGAGCAGAAGGCGCTGTACCTGCCCCGCATGATCAACGGTCAGTGGACCGGCACCATGAACCTGACCGAGCCGCACTGCGGCACCGACCTGGGCCTGCTGCGCACCCGGGCCGAGCCCCAGTCCGACAAGACCTATCGCATCACCGGCACCAAGATCTTCATCTCCGCCGGCGAGCACGACCTGGCCGAGAACATCATCCACCTGGTGCTGGCCAAGATTCCCGGCGGCCCGGAGGGGGTGAAGGGCATCAGCCTGTTCATCGTCCCCAAGTTCCTGGTCAATCCCGACGGCAGCCTCGGTGATCGCAATGCGGTGAGTTGCGGCTCCATCGAGGAGAAGATGGGCATCCACGGCAACGCCACCTGCGTCATGAATTACGACGGCGCGGTCGGCTATCTGATCGGCGAGGCGCACAAGGGCCTCAAGACCATGTTCATCATGATGAACGCGGCCCGGCTGGCCGTGGCGGTGCAGGGCTACAGCCAGGCCGAAGTGGCCTATCAGAACGCCGTCGCCTACTGCAAGGACCGGGTGCAGGGCCGCTCGCTGCGGGGCGCGAAGTTTCCCGACAGGCCGGCGGACCCCATCATCGTCCATCCCGACATCCGCCGGATGCTGATGACCTCCCGGGTGTTCCAGGAAGGCGCGCGGGCCTTAGCCTACTGGGCCGGCCTGACGGTGGACATCATCCGCAAGCATCCCGATGATGAGACGCGGCAGAAGGCCGAGGATCTGCTGAGTCTGTTGACGCCAGTGATGAAAGCCTACTTCACCGACATGGGGTTCAATGCCACCAACCTGTGTCTGCAATGTTTCGGCGGCCACGGCTACATCGCCGAGTGGGGCATGGAACAGTTCGTGCGCGACGCCCGCATCGCCCAGATTTACGAGGGCGCTAACGGCATCCAGGCGCTGGATCTGATCGGCCGCAAGCTGCCGGCCAACAAGGGTCGGGCGATTCAGTTGTTCTTCGCGCTGGTGGGTGGGTTCTGCGAGAAGTACGAAAACAACGCCGCGCTGTCGCCCTTCGTCAGGCCGCTGACCGAGGCGCTGGAGCGGCTGGTCGAGGCGACGCAGTGGTTGATGCAGCACGCCATTTCCAACCCGGACAACGGCGGCGCGGTATCGATGGATTATCTGTACATGATGGCGCTGGTGACGCTGGGCTATCAGTGGGCGCAGGTCGCTCGCATCTGCGAGAACCAGCTTTCCAACCCGGACGATGACAGCTTCGACCGGGAGTTCTATCAGAACAAGCTGGTATGCGCCGAGTTTTTCATGGAGAAGATGTTGCCGGAGACCATGGCGCATCTGGCCAAGATTCAGGCCGGCGCCGATTCGCTGATGACCCTGCGCGCCGAGGCGTTCTGAGCCAGACCCGCTGGTAGCCGATTTCCCCCCGCTTCTTGCCCCGTCGCTGGTTTCCCGACCGGCGGCGGGGGATTTTTATCCGGCCATCAGGCCCGACCTCGACCGGTTGTCCCGGCGCCCTATCGCTCCCATCCACGCCGCACTACAATCGAGTGTGGGGCGTGGTCGCTCCCCATCAACTCCCTACTTCTCCACGAGACCGAAGACGTGCGCAACTTCATCCTGACTTTGATGGCAGCCACCCTGGGCGCGACCTTGGCCGGCTGCGCCACGCCACCCCCTTCCATCCAGCAGCAGGCCGCCCAGCAGGAGAAACTGCTCGCAGCCGCGGGGTTCGACGCCCGGCCGGCGGACACCCCACGAAAAATGGCGCAGTTGCAGAAGCTGCCGCCCTACCAGGTGCTGATGCGGTTCCAAAACCAGCAGCCGGTGTATGTCTATGCCGACCCACAGTACTGCCAATGCCTGTACTACGGCAACGAACCGGCCTATCAGACCTACCGCCGCCTGGCCATCGAGCAGAACATCGCCAACGAGCAGTACATGGCGGCGCGGATGAACGAGGACGCGGCGATGGATTGGGGCGTGTGGGGGCCGATCTGGTAAGCGCGCCGTCCATGTCGCCGCCGGTCTCCCACCGGGACGACCGGACGTTCCGGAATTGATGGCTCATGGCGCTCGCCCGCTATCATCTCGGCTGTCCGGTCTGGAGCAATCGCGAATGGGTGGGGGAACTGTTCGCCGTCGGCGCCAAACCGGGCGACTTCCTGCGCCAGTATTCGGCGGTATTCGACGCGGTCGAGGGCAACAACTGTTTCTATGGTCTCCCCAAACCGGAAACCGTCGCCCGCTGGCGGGACGAAGCCGCACCGGGTTTCCGGTTTTGTTTCAAGTTCCCGCGCATCATCAGCCACGAGCGACGGTTGCGCGCCGTCGCGGCGGAAACCACCGAGTTTCTGAACCGGCTGGCCCCGCTGGCGGCGGCGGATCGGCTGGGACCGAGCTTCCTGCAACTGCCGCCCAGTTTCGGCCCGGACGATCTGCCGGCGCTGCGCGACTATCTCGCCGTGCTACCCAGGGAATTTCAGTACGCCGTCGAGGTGCGTCATCGCGCCTTCTTCGCCAAAGGCGAGGAGGAGCGGCAACTGAACCGACTGCTGCTGGATCTCGGCATCGACCGGGTGATGCTGGACAGTCGTGCCCTGTTCGCCGCCGATCCCGCCGATTCTGACACCCGCGCCGCGCAGGGCAAGAAGCCGCTCCTGCCGGTTCACGCCATCAGCTTGGGACCGCGCCCGTTCGTTCGCTACATCGGCCATCCCGAACCGGAGGCGAACCGGCCGTTTCTGGAGCCGTGGCTGGACAAGCTGGCGCTGTGGCTGGACGAAGGCCGGGAACCCTACGTTTTCATCCATACTCCTAACAACCGTCAGGCCCCGCGTCTGGCTCGGCGGTTTCACGAATGGTTGCGGGCGCGCTGTCCCGAAGTAGGCGCGCTGCCGCCCTGGCCGGCGGAACGAAACCGCATTGAAAAGAAAGCCGAATGAGCAGCGAGCAACCGCCCGTCAAACGCCGGCGCGGCAAAACCGCGAAAACCAAAGCCGTTGATTCCGCATCATCCTCGGCGGCGCCGACTTCGCTGGCGCCCGTACCTTCGCTGGTCGGGCGGCTGACCCGGCTGCCGGGGGCCGTGGCCGATGGAGCTGTGCGACCATTCGTTACTGGCGGCGGTGGAGTAAAGTACGCGGCGCTGTCGTTCGACCTGATCCTGCGGCCGGCGGCGGTGCTGGCCCGGTGCGATCCGGTGCCGGTGGCGATGCAACAAGACTGGGGCGTTGGCCGGCTGTCCCCACAGTTCGAGCGCGAGCGGCAGTTCATCAACCTCTACCACCGACGCTTCAGCGGTAGTACTGCGGCTGGCGCGGCGGCGGTTCCGCGAACCCCGCGCCTTCATCGTCCGGCGCGGTCTTTGCGTACCGGGAGGGCGTCGCCGCGCCGTGGCGATCCGACCAGCGGTCGCGCCGTTCGACCCGGGTGCTTTGGCCGCAGCCGTTCGCTTGGTTGCAATTGCCGGTCCAGCCGTTGACGGCGCGGTTGGCGCTGTCGAGACCGCGCTGGATTTCCCTGCCGGCATGACTCAGCCAGTTGCCGACGGCCTCGGCTTCGCGCCGGATGGCGGTGGCGGCATGGCCAGCGTCCTCCTGGAACTGGTCGATCGGATCGGCGGAGCGGGCCGGCGGCGATGGAGGAGTCGGGTTCCGGCGCGGCGTTGAAACGACGGGGGAAGCAGCTTGCGGGGGTCGGGCGGGGACGGTAGGCGGCGCTACCGGCCGAACGGGCGTCATGACCGGGGCTGGATCGGAACGGCTCACCAGCTTGATCGGCGGGGCTGGCGGCGCGAGTTGCGGGCGCGACTCCAGTTTGATCGGTGGTAAGTCCGGCGGCGCGGGTTGTGGGCGCGACTCCAGTTTGATCGGCGGCAAATCCGACGGCGCGGGTTGCGGACGGGATTCGACTCGGGCGACTGAGCTGCCGGAGACGGTGGCCGGCCGGCTGGGTGTGGGAGATGGGCGCGTGGTTGCGGCGGGAAGCCGGCCAACACGCGTGATCTGAGTGGATGTTTTGCTCCGGCGCGCCAAGGGCGGAGTCTTGGCGGTGGATGGCGCATTGCGCGCGATCTCCGGCGAGACCGGCACGGATGCTTTCGGAGCGAGTCTCGCGACCGGGGGAGCAGCCGATGGTGGGGCAACCGGAAGGGGTGCGGTTATCGATTCGGCGGCGGGCGGTGGCGCCTTGACGGTTTTTTCGCCGGATTCGGCCGCGGGTGGCTTCGCCTTGACGATTTTCTCCTTGGTGGGTTTTTGGGGGCGGACTGGTGCGGGCCGTCCTACGGAAGCTGATGTGGTGGGCTTGGACGGCATGGCGACGACCGCCGGTACATCGGGTTCGGGAGGTGGCATGACCGGTTCGGCTTCGTTCGGGGCAACGGTGAGCGCGGGCGCGTCGGCCACGGATTCGGTCTTGGGTCCGGTGATCGATTCATGGGCGGGTTCGGCCATCGAACCGGGCGCCGTGCTTGCGGCCGATTCATCCGCGCGGGGTGCCGGGGGTTCGGGTACCGGAGATTGGACGACGACCTCGGGCGCCGGGCTTGCGGGCCCGGCTGGTTTGGACGGTGATTCCGCTGCCGGGAGCGGCGCGGGGGCGATCACGGTGCTCGGCGACTCGGCGTGATCCTGGCGGAGCGGAGCGGAGGGTTGGAAGATGGCCCAAGCCACGGCGCCGGCCAGCCCGAACAGTCCGGCCAGCCCCACCGTCCGCCGGGGCCAGGGCGAGCGGTCGAAGCCTCCGGCGCGTGGCTGGCGCCGGTTGGGCGGCACGACCGGCGGCAAGGTATCCCAGTTTGTTACGCCGGCGGGGACGACCGATTCCGGTGCGAGGGCAGGCCCGATCGGCTGGCCGGTGCGCGCGACATCCAGCACCATGCGAATTTCGGCACTGTTCCGGGGGCGTCCAGCCGGTTCGCGGGCCAGCAACCGGTCGATTAGATCGGTTAGGGAAGCCGCCACCCCACCGCTGGCCGGGCCGGTCAGGACCGGTACGGTCCAGAATTCGATGGAGCGCCGCAGCAGTTCCCGTTCCTCATCGCTCAGACCGCCCAGTTGCTCGCGATGCCGGCTGGCGCCTTCCTGACCGTACAGGGCCAGAAACTGGCCGAGCCGACGCTGGGCATCGGTGGCCGGCCGTTCGGTGAGCAGGGTGAACAGCAGCAACCCCAGCGCATAATAGTCAGCGCGGTAGTCCACCGTGTATTCGCAGCCGTTCGGGTCCTGGCGGGCCGGCAGCACCTGTTCCGGCGCCATGGTGGCGGGGGTGCCGACGAACGAGCGGGTGCTGTCGCCGTCCTCGCGCTTGAGCGAGCCGAAATCGGCCAGTTTCAGCAGCGCGCCGTCGTCGCCAACCAGAATGTTGCTGCACTTCAGGTCGCGGTAGACGAAGCCGGCGCGGTGGATCACGTCCAGCCCGTCCAGGATCTGTCCGGTCCAGTCGAGAATCCGCGTCAGATCGGGCGGCGGCGCGCCTTCCCGCCGGCGCTGTCCCAGCCATTGGTTGAGATTGGCCGCGAGCCGCTCCATGACCAGCACCGGCTGCTCGTCCACCCGACCGTGATCGAGCAGGGCGACGACGTGGCGGGATTGGTCGGCGTCCAGACCGGCCAGGAACACGATCTCCCGCTCCAGGTGCGCGCGCCAGTGGCCGCGCAGGCTGGGATCGGCCTGGGACATGGCTTCGGTGTTGATGAACTTGAGGGCGACGGCGCGACCGACCGCATCGGTGGCCGCCCAGACCTGGCCATAGTTGCCCGCGCCGGTCGACAGCACGGAACCGAGCCGGTAATTCCGGCCGTTGATCGCGATCCGTTCGCCGCTTTGCATGAAAGGTTCTCCGAGCTGGCCGTTGTCTGGACGGTTCTTGGAGTTCAGTAAACTCACTCGCAATCCACTGGTCAAGACATTCCAATATTTTGCCATTGTTCCGCATGGAACCCATACCAAACCTGAATCGCAGCGCGCGTCGCCGGATCTGGCCGGCGATACCGGTTGTCCTGCTCGTAGCCCTGAGCGTCGGACTCCTGCACGGCTGTCTGGCGGCCCTCTATGCGCGACCGGCGGCCGTGCCAGCGGCGCCGGCACGGCCGCCGGCGGGGTTGCCGGACGAGACGGTGACCATTCCCGCCGGTGGCGGATTCCAGAAAGTTGCGCTGCGCCGAGGGCTGCTGTTGGTGCGAGGCCCGACCCGACTAATCGGCCAGGAAGAAGTGTCGCTGTGCGACCAGCACCGCGATGCGTCCGCCGCCGCTGCCCTGCTGCCCCTTTATGTCGGCTGGGACTGGGCGCAACTGCGCGCGGCCGCCGCCGCCAACCTCGCGGCCAAACCGCCGCGCCCGGCGAATCATGGCCTGAAAAATCCGCTGTTGGACGACGGTCCCGGTGGGGTGGACGTGCCGGCCTTCGAACTCGCCCTCGAACCGGCCGGTGCGCCGCTCCGTCCGTATGCCGACGATCGGCCGCTGCTGCTGACCCTCCACGATCATCGGCCGGTGTTGTTGCTGGCGGACACGGCCGAGACGGGCGCGGGGCCAATGCTGCCGTTCCGGCGCGATCTTTGGCTGCTGTGGAACGCTGGCGCGGATGTGTCCGCCGGCCGTTGGGACCACGCGGCACGGGTACGACGGCTGGCGGATCGCGAGTGTCCGTTCGGGCGTTTGCAAGTCGGTGTTTACGGTCCGCCCGGGCCAGACGAAGCGGGATCCGACGCCGGACCGTGCACCGTGCTGTGGTATTCGGGCCGGGAATCGGCGCGGGAATTCCGGCTGGCGCCCGGCCGTTACCCCGCGCCGGTCGCGCCGCCGCCGCGCCGGGAGGACGCCGAACTGTTCGAGCGGGTGCTGGCCGCCGGCCTGCTGCGGCTGGAGGAAGACGGGCGAATCGCCGTCGCGCCGGCCGATTTGCCGCTGCGCCAAGCCTATGCGCGCGTTCGTCCCGAGTTGCTGGCGCCCCGCGACGGCGAGCCGGACTGGCTGGATCGACCCTGGAACGACGAGATGCGGGAAACGCACCGGGCGCTGCATTTCAGCGCGTCCGGCCGTTACCTGCGCCAGCAGGTCGATGCGTTCAACGCCCGGCAATTGGTGGCGGCGGTGCGCTGGCGGTCCGATTCCGGACTGGCGGGCGACTGGCGGGCCGAGTGGGCTGGGGCGCCGCTGGCGCTGGCTCCCGCGATGCCGTTGCTGGCCGGACGGCTGTTCCCCGACGTGCCGCGGGGCTGGCAGCCGTGGCGGCGGGTTGCCCGCTGGCCGGCGCTGGCGGGACGGCCACCCGTGCGGTTTCATTTGACCCTGGCGCGGCCGGCGCGGCGCGGCGAGCGGCTGGAGCTGCTGGTGGTCGGCGGCGCTCCGACCGTGACTGGGGCCGTGGCGCTGGCCAGCACACCGCGCTGTCTGGAATCATCGCCCTGCGCCGAGCGGGAGGCGGTGGCTCGCTGGTTGCGGGTGGAACTGGGCGAGGGCGCGACCGGGTTGGATCTGAGCTTTGCACCGCTGCCGGCGAGCGCGTTTCCCGATGGGTACCGCCATGAGTTCGCCCACATCCAGCGGGAGGAGGAAAGGCTGATCTGGCGCGACCTGCCGGCAGGCGCCGGTACCGATCCGACTCGGCCCCCGCCAGCGGAGGTTACATTGCGCGACCGTGCCGGCGGCGTACTGCTCGAGCGCGGCCAGCCGACCGGGGCGGCGTGGACGCTGGGGCTGGCGGCGCTGGTGGGGCTGGATGCCGCTCAGACCGATGCGGTGGGCGGCGTGCTGGCGCGGCTGGGCGCGCACGGCATGGCGGCGGTGGATGCCCGGTTGACCGTGGAGGAGCGCCTGCAAACGGCGGCGCGGCGAGCGTTGCTGGAACGGCTGCCGCAAGTCGGTGCGGCCTTTGGCGGAACCGATCCGTACCGGGAAGTCCGGGTGGCGAGCCTGGTGGTGCTGGATGCCGACCGGGGCGATATTCTGGCCGTGGCCGACAGCCCGGAGCCGCCGCCGGGCGCCGCCTGGAGCGATCTGTACGGTTTCGCGGTCGGCCAGCCCCGCCGCAGTCCGTTACGGATCTGGGCCTGGCAGCACGATGGGGGTAGGCTGTATCCGGCTGGATCGGCGTTCAAGCTGGTGGATGCTTTGTTGCTGGAGCGGGAGGCGATCCACCGTCCCGAACTGGCGGCGGCGTTGGCCGGTCTGACCGCCGACGAACTGGCGCGGGCGCCGCTGGCGGGGACCTATGATTTCGGCCTGAATGCCGTCTGCTATCCGGCCCATGCCAGGGGTTGCGAACCTTGGGCGCGGCGACCGGGCGTGCGCTACCATCATCCCGAGGGGGTGGCGGTGCATAACTTCCACAGCGCGGCCGGTCCGGAAACGCCGCTGGAACGGATGCGGCGCCATCGGGACGAACGCTACGGGCTGGCGCAGGCGCTGCGCGATTCCCTGAACACCTGGTTTGCCTGGTTGGTGGAGACCACCGATGCAACCCTGCTGGACGATCCACGAGCGGCGGGGCTGGCCAGCGCGCGGGCGCTGACCCCGGCCGCGCTCCGCGGGGCGCGACCGCTGCTGGACGTGACCACCGAACTGGGATTCGGCTCCGCGCGGGATCTCGATGGCGATCTGCTGCCGCCGGGCCTGATCGAAGCGGGCGATGCCTTGCGAACCTCGCCGTCGGTGCTGGACCCGATCGCGAACCGGGCGCAGGTGCGGCTGGCGGCGCTGGGCTTCCGGATGCAGGTCACGCCTCTGGAACTGGCCGAGGTGGCGGCGGCCATCGCTACGGGCCGGCGGGTACCGCCGCGGTTGCTGGTGGAATTGAACGGCCGGTTGGCCCCCAACCCGGCGGGGATGGAACTCGACATTCCGACCGGCCGCATCCGGGAAGGCATGCGGCTGGTGGTGACCGACGGCACCGCCCGCGCTGCCTTCGCGGAGCCACGCTTCGATTCCGTTCGATCTTATCTGCGCGCCAAGACCGGCACGGCCGATCTAGACGAGGCGGGAAAGGCCCAGAACGCCTGGCTGGTGGGCTGGCTGGAGCCGGGTGCGCTGCCGGGCGAGTCGCGACGGCTGGCGTTCGCGTGCCTGATCAGCCATGCCGCCGGCACGGGTGGAGAGGAGTGCGGGCCGGTGGTGGCGGCCTGGCTGGTCGCACTGATGGAACCGGGGGACGAAAAATGAGGCGCGGGAGTGGAGTGGGTCGCTGAAGCGTATCGTCGCCCCTGGCGCAAGGTGTTCGCTGGTCGGTGGCGGCTGCTGGTCTGGTTGCTGCCGGTCTTGGGCGTACTGTGGACGGTCCACCGGGCTCCGGCCTGGCTGGAGCCGTACGCCCTGACGGTGGCGCTGGAACCGGGCCAGGCGGTGGCGCTGGGCCGCGAAGCATTGTGGGCGCGGCAGGCTGACAGCGAGCATATTCTGCTGCGGCGTGAGGCGGCTGGCGGGTGGCGCCTGGCCAATCTTTCCCTCGGCAAGCAGGTGCTGTGGCGGCCGGCGCTGAGACATGACGACCGGCCGACCCGGGAATGGTCGCTGTCACCGGGAGCCACGTTCGCGGTAGGTGCCCGCTTTTTCGAGGTGATCGCCGTGGGAACGGGTCGGCTGGTGCTACGCGATGGGGATCAACTCTGGGAATATGGTGATTTCGGCCTGAGCCGAAACGGCCAGCCGTTGCCGGAGTGCCAGGACGGCTGGCGGGCCCGATTGCGCGACGGACTGGCGGAGCTGGGATTGGGGAGCATGGTGAGGCGGCGGTTGCGACTGGGCGGCGGAGTGTATTGCGCCGACCGGCTGGGTTTGCCGGGAGTGCCCGTGGATACGGTGGTGATCGCGCATGCGGGCAGGGGATTCGTGCTGCGGCCGGGCAACATGGGGCGACCGGACGGTCCTCCGGTCACGGTGGCGGCGGGCACGCCGGAGGCTGAATCGCTGTGGCGGCGCTCCATACCGCTGGAGATGGATGACCGGTTGATCGTCGGCTACACCCAGTATCGGGTGGCGCGGACCACGCCGGTGCTGGAACTGGCGGTGCTGGCGCGCGCCGGCCGCTGGCCGGCGGGGTCGGTGCCGCCGGCCAGCCCGCCGGCCGTCTCGGTGCAATGGCGGCCGGTGGCTTGGCTATGGCCGACCGGCGGGCGTGGGCTGGGTTGGCCGCTGGTGCTGGCGTTGCCGCCGCTGGTGCTGGGATTGGCTTGGCCAGGAAGGCGGCGCTGCTGGCCGGATGGTCCGATCCGGCGGCGAATGGGTGTTGCGCTGGCTTTGTCTGGAGGATGCCTGGGGCTGTATTTGAGCGGCCCGGCCGTGCCGGTGTTGTGGCCGTATCTGCTGGCCTGGCCGGCGCTGCTGGTCTGGCTGGAAACGGTGCGCTCGCCGTGGAGTGTCCGGTTGTTGGCGGCGTTTGCCCTGCTGCTGGGTGGGGGGCTGGTGACTCTGCTGCAGCTCGGCACGGGCGCCGGGGAGTCGGGGTGGCTGCGTTTCGGCGGCGGCGGCGCGGCGCTGGCCGGAGCGTTCGGCTGGCTGGCTTGGGCCGGTTGGCATTACTGGGGGTGGCGATGGCCGACCGGCTGGCCGGATTCACGCTGGGCGCGGTGGAGCTTGCGCCTGCTGGGTGGTGCGGCGCTGGCGCTGCTGGCGGCGCAGGCCGCGTTCGGCGACGAGGGCGGCTGGGGTGGCCTGCAACCGTTCGAACTGACCAAGCTGGCGCTGGTGACGGCGGCAGCCCACGCCCTGATGCTGCGGGCTCGGCTGTGGGGGCGGGACTGGAGTTTCGACAAGCCATCGCTGTGGTTGCGCTATCTCGGACCGCTGGCGTTGCTGGTGGTGGCGAGCGGATTCGCGCTGGTGTTTCTGCGCGATTTTTCGCCGTTGCTGTTGCTGTTGCTCTGGGCGCTGGCGCTGGCTTGGGCCTACCTGCGCCCGCATCCCCGGCCGGGGTGGCGCCGGTTTGGCCAACTCGCGGTGTTCGGTCTGGGACTTTCGCTTGCGGTTGGCGTAGTCTGGCTGCGCGACCGGCCCGAGGATTTTCCGCTGGATTTCCAGGCGGACCGCATTCGGGTTTGGGTGGCGCCGGAACGGTATCCCCATGCCGGCTATCAACTGCGGCGGGCGCTGGAAGCGATCCGCGCCGGCGGCTGGTGGGGCGCGGCCTGGAGCGATGCCGGCAACGGTCGGACCATGACGGTGCCGGCGGTGGAAAACGATTTCGCGCCGGCGTTTTTCCTGAACCGTTACGGCGGCTTGGCGGGGCTGGGGCTGGTGGGGATTCAGGCGGCGTTCGTCGGGTTCCTGCTCGTGATCGCCGACCGCGCCCGGGGTCGGGCCGGGCGTGGCGATTATCGCTTGACCGCGCTGGGCTGGTTCGCCTATTTCACTCTATATGGAGGCGCGGCCCTGCTCGGCGCGCATTTCCTGGTTTCATGGGGCACCAATCTGGGCTTTCTGCCGGTGATGGGCCAGCCGATGCCGCTGTTGTCGGCCGCCGGCAGCCATCTGGTGCTGTTCGTGTTGCCGATCGTGGCGCTGGCCGTCGCGGTCGAGGAAGGGGGCTATGACGACTCACCCTGATGCGTTGGTGGCATCCGATTACGTGGTCTGCGCGACTCTGCGCAAGGTCGCGGACGTGTTCAACGTCGAGTTGCTGTGGGAGCGGATTCGGGGAGGCCAGGAGGGCGTGTTCCTGATGGAGGCGCTCAAGCGTCATCCGCGTACTCCCCGTGCCCGCCAGCGCAAGGAAACCCGCTACAGCCATGTCATCGTCCGAATTCCGGAGCGCGATTACATCCGCGACGACCGGCTGGAGGACGGATTTGGCCGCCGCGCGCTGCTGGGGGAACTCCAGCGCCTGCATCAGCAGGAACTGGGCCGTTATCTGGCCGAGGATGGTACGATTCGCTACCGGCTCGAGCCGGATGCGGTGTTGCGGCCGGGTGAGGTACAGTTCCTGTTCGGGCGGGCGATCCATATCCCGGCTGAAAGCGAGTCCCCGCTGTTCCGGATTCAGGCGGCGGCGGTGGACGGACAGGGCGAGTGGCGGGAGGTGGGGCTGATCTATCCCGGTCAGCGGTTGACGCTGCTGAACGGCGACCGGCGCACCGGCAGCATCGTGGTGGTGGGCTGGCCGTTCCCGAGCGGGGAGTCGGTGCTGTTGGTGATGCGGTCGGGTTCGCCAGCCCTGGTGGATGTCGGAGCCGAGCCGACAGGTTGCCTGACTCTGACCGGCGACGGCGAGGGCGGATTCACGGCGCGCGACCGCCGCGCCCGCGGGCTGCGGTTGCGGGTCGTGGCGCTGGCGGCGGGCGTGGAGTCGCCGGTGGCGCGGGAAGGGGCGGCGACTCCGCCAGCGCTGGTGGCGCGGCCGGTGGAACCGGTCCATCCCCCGATTGCGGGAATGCCCGATCCTGCTCCGGAGTCGTTGCCGCCGCTGACGCCGCTGGATGAGACCATCCCGCGGATCGACCGCTGGGGCCGGCGCGAGCCGGTGCTGGGCATTCCGGCCCAGTTTGACGGGGCGCTGGAGCCGGCGGCGTTGCCGGACTGGCCGGCTCCGGCGCCGCCGGCCCCGCAGGTTCTTCCGAAATCTTCGCCACCGTCACCGGCGTTCGCTCCCGAGCCGACCGGGCTGGATCAGGGTACCTGGATTCCCCGCTGGCCGGCGGTCTGCCTGCACGTGGCCGGCGTTGCCCTGCAACGGTTGTCAGCCTATGCGGCGGCCGGGATCAGCGACTGGCGGCTCAGTTTCAACCGCGCGGGCGGCCTGGTGTCGGACGGCCATCCGGAGGCCGCCGCCTGGCTGCGGATCGACAACGCCGACCGGGTGTTCGGCGAGGTCGTGGGCCTGTCGGCGCCGCTCGACTTGCCGGGGATGTGGCGGCCGTTTCCCGATCTGGAACTGGAGTTGTATGCCGCACCGGCGCCGATGACGGCACACTACATGGGTTGGGTACGGCTGCCGGCGCCGCTGGCGCTGCCGGTGCCGCGCGAGCGGGCGGTCAGCTTCGGGCGCGGTTCGGAAGCGGACATCGCGCCGCGCCTGCTGGCCGATCCGCGCTCGCTGCGCTGGGATGGCAACCGGCCCAAAAGGTCTGGCATCAGCGCCGAATATCTCGGGTTGTCGCGCCGCCATCTGAGCCTGCAGGCGCGCCGCGACGACTGGTGGGTGCAACTGGAGAGCCAGAACATGCCGGTCTACCGGCTGGCGCCGTCGGGCGATCTGCTGGACGTGCTGAATCCAGGGGTGAACACCGCGGCGGCAGCCAAGCCGGGCGAATTGCTGGTGGCGGGCGGTTACGTGCTGGCGCTGGGAGCGGTCGGGTAAATCCCGTGGATCGCATTCCGGCCGATATCGCCGGGAATTCCTGACATCAATCTGATCGAGCGCGATGAGCGAACCGTGGGTTAACACGACAGAGAATTCCTGTGGAAACCGAAGAACTCCTGCGCCTGATCGCCGCCGGCGAATCGGAAGTGGTGGAATTCAAGCTGGATACCGCGCGCAACGAACAGTTGGCGCGGGAACTGGGGGCGCTGGCCAACTATCGCGGCGGCTGGCTGATTCTGGGCGTTTCGGACAAGCGGGAGAGGGTCGGGGTGACCCGCGCCGACAACGAGGAGCGAATCCAGCACCTCTGTTATGCCTTCGAACCGCCGTTGCAGGTCGAGGCGCGCACGGTGACGGTGGAGGGCAAGCCCCTGCTGGTGGCGCGGCTGGCCGGCAACCACGATAAACCGTATGCGTATAAATCCCAGACCCGGCAGATCTACTACATCCGTTCGGGCACGGTCAGCCGCGAGGCGACCCGGGCGGAACTGCGGCGGCTGTTTCAACAGTCGGCGCAGTTGCACTACGAACTGACCACCTTGCGGGATACCGGCTGGCAGGATTTGAACCTGACGTTGGTGAGTGAGTATTTGACCCATTACCGCTCGCTGAACCTGGAGAGTTATACGGCAGCGGAACAGCGGACCCTGCTGCACAACCTGGCCCTGCTGCGGGAAGAGCGGCTGACCCTGTTGGGGGGGTTGCTGTTCGGGCGGGACAGGGAGAATTACCTGCCGGCGACTGGGATTCAGGTGGCGGTTTATCAAGGCGTCGACAAGGCCGCGCCGGTTAGCGACAACCGCTACTTCGGCAAGCCGCTGATTCAGGATTTGCCACGCGTGCTGGATTATCTGGATTTGTACAATCCCGCCGCCTTCGCCGCGCCGGTGGCCGCCCGCCAGGAACGGCGGCGGTTTCCGGCGGCGGCGGTGCGGGAGGCGGTGGTGAACGCGATCTGTCACCGCGATTACACCATCAAGGGCAGTCCGATCCTGATCGAACTGTTCGCCGACCGGTTGGCGATCACCAGTCCGGGCGGCCTGCCGAACACCCAGACGTTGGAGACGGTGAGGCTGGGTCTGGTGTACCAGCGCAATCCCCTGCTGGTGCAGTATCTGTACGACTTCCGCTATGTGGAGCGGATCGGCCGGGGCATCGCGACCATCTTCGCGACGATGCGGGAGAACGGCAATCCGGAACCGGAACTGGTAGCGGGAGACAGCTATTTTCGGGTGACGCTGCCGGCGGTGGCGTGAGCGATACCGGGGTATTATGGCTTGGCGCCTAACGGCCGGCTTTTCATCCGGGCAGCGTCGAAGAAGCCGGAGGCAATGACTTCGGCGGCGGTGATGGCGAAATTGAGATTCTGGCCGACCTTCAGACCCATGGTGGCGATCCCGATCACGGTGCCGTCCCGCAGGATGACCGGGCCGCCGCTGTTGCCTGGACTGATCGGCGCCGAAATTTGAATGTAGCGCACGCCGTCGATCTCCCGCAGCCCGCTGATGACCCCGGTGGAAAACGTCCCTTCCAGACCGTAGGGATTGCCGATCACGAACACGTCCAGACCGATCAGATTCTGGCTGTAGGTCTCGTTGAGCACGAAACTCTCCGGCACCTTGAGCGATGTGGTCAACAGCGCCAGATCCGGCGTTTTGCCCCGCCGGCGAACCTTGGCCACTGATTCCTGGTTCCCGCACTTGACCGCCAGATTTTCGGCCTGCTCGATGACGTGATTGTTGGTGATGACCAGCCCATCCGGCGATACCAGCAGGCCGCTACCCAGATCGGCGGTCTTGCCGTCCCGGAAGGTCACGATCAGGCAAGTGAGCGGGATGCTGCGCTGGTAAATTCGTTGTCCGGGATTGTCGACGGCCGCGGCCATGGCCTGACCAGGAGCGGTTGCCGGCGGTACCGCCGGTGGCGGTGGGTTGGCCATCGTCGCCAGACCCCGTTTCAGCGAATCGAGCAGGGGGCTGGCCGCTGGGTGCCCCGAAGGTGAAACCGGCCCTGGATTGCCGTTTCCGACCGTTGGCGGGCGAGGGGCGGCGGCCGGCTGGGGTAATGGTGGAGTAACGGAGGTCGCCGGCCCGGCGGCGGTCGCGGGCTCGACCGCTTGGAGCGCTTGCAGCGCTCCGTTCCGGACGGCGCTGGCGGGATCGGTCGTGGCCAGTTGCCGCAACTGTTCCGCCAGTTGCGCCCGGTCCTGGGCGAAGCGCCAGGCGTTGGCGAACGCGCCGGCGGCCCTTTGAGCATCGCCCGACCGGCCGTAAACCTGCCCCAGCGCGAACCAGCTTGCCGACCGGGCCGGCGCCAGGGATAGCGCGTATACCGACAGCCGCTCGGCTTCCTTGAGACGGCGCAGCCGCAGGTAGGTCAGCCCGAGCTGACCGGCGATTTCGGGATCGGCGGGATCGGCGATGAAGGCCTGCCGGAACGCTGCCAGCGCCTCCTTGAGATGGTCGACCGCCAGTTGGTCTCGGCCCTGCTGCTGAATCGGCCGGGCCCGCGCGGAGTCGCCCGCTTCCGGCCGGTTCAGGCTTTCCAACTGTTCCCGAAAGGCCTGCACGCCGGTTTCGTCTTTCGCGACCGCCCGGGCGATCATCTGTTGGACGTAATAGTCGAGGGTGTCGTACTGGCCCGCCGCGCCGGCCAGCGCGGCGCCGGCCAGGGCCACCGCCGCCGCCAGCGCTTTGACGAAGGCATTCATGGCGCCGGGGAGGTTCGCGGGGCGCGGGTCGAGTCCGACGGAACGCTCATCGGAACGACCGCCGGGTTAGTCGGCAGCGGCGGCACGATGACCGGTTCCACCGGCAACCGGTACAGGCGCAAGGCTGCCACGGCGGCGTTGCGCAGGGTGTCGGCCGCCTCGTTTTCGGCGATGTTGCGCAGAATTTCCTCGGCCCGCATGGGATTCTGGGCATAGCGATAGGTGTTGGCCAGCGCACCCAGCGCGCGCCGGCCATCGTTTTCCAGACCGTAGACTTGGGCGAGCTGGAACCAGGCAACCGCCCGGCCGGGCTCCAGGGAGAGCGCCTGCTGCAGCGTGCGTTCGGCATCCGGCAGCCGGCCGAGCTTGCGATAGACCAGGCCGAGATGGTTGGCGGCCTCGACGTTGCCGGGGTCGGCCTGACTGGCTTGCTGGAACGCATCGAGCGCCGCGGCCACATTGTCCTGTCGCAGCGCCGCCAGGCCCCGCTGCAAGGCGGCGCTCGCCGTCGCCGGATCGGATGCGGCGAGTCGGGGGTTCTGTTCCAGCATCCGCTGCATTGCGATCACGCCCTGCTCGTCGTTGGCGGCGGCCAGTTCGATCATCTGCTGCACGTAATAGCGGTTGCGCTCGCTGTCCTGGGCGGACGCCGGAGCGGCGGCAAACCAGGCCGCCAACAGCAGCGCCGGCACCCGGAAGGTGGCGTTCATGCTGCTCGCGCCGCGCGCCTCACAGATTCTTGATGGCGTCGTACTGCCGCTCCAGGCTGAGTCGCTTGGCGTCGGCCTGAGCGGCGGTGAGCTGGCCCCGGTCCAGTTGGGTCTCGAACTGCTGGATGTCGCGGGTCAGTTGCCGCTGCTGGCGGAGCAACTCCTCGGTCCGCTGTTCGGTGACGGCCTTGGAGCGCTGCATTTGATCGATCCGCTGGGCCAGCGCCCGGTTCCGGGCCTTGAGCGAGGCGAGCTGGCGCCGCTGGGCGGCGACCTCGTCGGCCTTCATCTGGCGTTCGGCTTCCAAATAGGAGCCTTCTTCGCGCAGGGCGCGCAACTGGTTCAAGGATTGATCCCGCTGCCCCTGCAACTGTTGCTGGCGCACGTCGTAGTCGCCGGCCGCCAGTCCGTGCACGCCGCCGAAAAAGCCGCCGGTATGCGGGTCGTTGCTCGGATCGGCGGCGCAGCCGCCCAGGACGAGCAGGCTGAGGATACTGCCGGAAATACCGATGGTTCTCATGATTTCGGACCTCCCGTTTCCGGACTCCCGCGCGCGGGAGAAGGATGGCTCGGATGATGCGTTCAGATCGACATGCTGTCGTAGATCTTCTGCAGGCTGGCGACGTTCTGACTGGATTCCTGGCGGGTCTCCTTGAGTCCGGTCAAATTGGTTTCGAGCTGTCGGGTGTACTGATCCCGCGGCCCCCGCTTCTGCCGGGATTCATCGTAGACCTGGTTGGCATCGCTCAGTTGCTTCTCGGCCAGCGAATTGATCTGCTTGGCTTTGGACAACTGTTTTTCCACGGTGGCTTGCTGCCGGACCAGCGCATCGCGCGAGGCCCGGCCGGCCCGGTATTCGCGTTCCAGCCGCCGCGATTCGCGGTCCAGTTGGGCGATTTCCTGATAAAGCTGACGGTTTTGGGCGGCGGCTTCCTGAATGAATTCCTGATTGCGGCGGATTTCGGCCACCAGGAAATCTTCTTCGGTAGCGTATTGGGCCTTGCGATCGGCGATGGAACTACCGATACCGGCACCGATCAGACCACCGGCGGCGGCACCGATCAGGGCGCCGGAGGCCTTGTTGTTGCTGACGGCGGCGCCTAGCAGCGCGCCCAGTACCGCTCCGACCGTCGCGCCCTCGGCGACAGTTTGCTGCCGGTCATTCGTGGTGCCGTCGGGGTTGGTGGCGCAGCCGGGCAGCAGCCCGGCGAGCGCGGCGGCGACGAGAAAGCTTTTTCCTGCGTGCTTGAACATGGGCATCTCCGGGCCAGTCATGATGGGGTAAGAGAAACTCGATCGAGGAGTGGGATAAATTTTGGAAGGGGGGAGATTCGAAATCAACGGGTTCAGGGATGATCGCGATGCATACGATGATACAACGGCGAAACCGTTTTGCCGACGCTACGACCGACCGACGGGCAGGAGCAGCGGTACTCGCAGGCTGTTGGCGTTCCAGTCCCGAGGCGGCCGGCGCCGCAAGGCGTCGCGCAGCCGATCCGCCAGTTGCGGTCCGGTCAAGGTGAGTTCGGCGATTGGAGTGCGGGGTCTTTTAACGTTCCTGATGTCCTGCCGGCCAAGCAGATTCAGCGGCTGGCGGGTGGCGACCAGGATGAAGGTTTCGGCGCCGGGAGGGGGACCCGGCGCATACTGGAGTTTCCGGCTGCCGGCCGGCGGAAAGGAGACCGGTTCGTTGGCCCGCACGGGATAATTAGTCAGCAATTGACCGGTCCCGCCGGCGGAGCTGATGAAGTACAGATTCAGATAGCTGTCGGCCGCGGTTTGCAGGTCGAGGCGCAAGGGCTCGCCGATGCGTAGCGGTTCGTGTTCGGATCGGAGCGCGACCGCGAAGCCGGCCTTGGGGTTGCCGAGGCGCAGGGGGTCGACGACCGGCGCGGCGGGCGGCGTGGCGCAGCCGGCGATCAGTAGCGCCACGATGATCGGCAGGAGGATGAAAATGGCGGGTAATCGGGTCATCGGTATCGGCGTGCTCGATCGGCGTGAATACGCCGGTGGTTCGTTAAGCTACCATTCAGCCGGCAGTGCGCAAATCTGCCATGCGTTCCAAACCTCCGAAAATTTCTCCCCAGTAATGATTGCAACCTCCGTAATGATCGCATTATGAACCTCGTGCATGTAGTGCGCTTTCTGACCGGACGCCGCGGGCGTTCCGGTCCATGGCCGGTCGCCGGGCCGATCGGATTGGTCATGCTGCTCGTTGCCGGAATGGCGCTGGCGGAACCTCGTACCGCCCTGGTGATCGGTAATGGCGCCTATCAGGACACACCGCTGAGGAATCCCGTCAACGATGCGCGTGATATGGCCGCGAAGCTGCGGGAAATGGGCTTTCAGGTCATCGAGCGCCTCGACGCCGACCGTCAGGCCATGCGGTTGGCATTGCGGGAGTTCGAGCAACAGTTGCGGCAGCGGCGGGGCGTGGGGCTGTTCTATTACGCCGGCCACGGCGTCCAGCTCAAGGGCCAGAACTACCTGATCCCGGTCGGCGTCGACATCCGCCAGGAATTCGAGGTACCGGACGAGGGTGTGGACGCCGACGCCGTGCTGCGGGCGATGGAGTCCGCCGGTAACGGGCTCAACATCGTGATCCTGGACGCCTGCCGCAACAATCCCTTCACCCGCGGCTTCGGCGGCCGGGGGCTGGCGCGGATGGACGGGCCGGCCGGAACCTTCATCGCCTATGCCACCGCCCCGGGTGCGGTATCGCTGGACGGGGGCGGCGGCCGCAACAGTCCCTATACACGCCATCTGCTGGCGGCCATGAACACGCCCGGCCTGAATCTGGAGCAGGTGTTCAAACATGTGCTGGTGGCGGTGGAACAGGAAACTGGCGGTGCCCAGATTCCCTGGGTAGCGTCCTCGTTGCGCGGCGATTTCTATTTTCTGCCTGCGACCTTGGCGGCCCCGGTCGCGCCACCGTCGGCGGGGACCGGTCCGCAAATACCCCCCACGACGCCGGCCGATCCGCGAGCTGGAGAACCGTCGGTGATCCCCAATCCCCAAGGTCCGGCCGGGCCACCGGCCAGTGGTCCATCAGCTGGCCGGCCGGTCGACACACCGCTGGAGCCGCCCTTGGTGGCGGTACCGGGTGTCGGGTTCTCCATCAGCCGCCATGAGATCAGCCTCGAGGCTTACCGCCGGTTCGCGGGGACCACCGGCCGGGAAGCGCCGCCGGCCGGCACGGAACGGTCCGGTCCGGCGCGGGTAACCTGGCGGGAAGCGATGGACTACGCGGTCTGGCTGTCGCGGCAGACTGGCTATGCCTACCGCATGCCGTCCGAGGCGGAATGGGAATACGCCGCCCATGCGGGCGTGCTGGCATCCGATTCCGGCGGCCAGGATCGGGAATGGACCTGTTCCGAGTACCGGCAGAAGTATGAAGGTCAGGAGCGGCGCTGCTCGAACCGGCCGCCGGAAGCGGTGGCGATCCGGGGAGGCAGTTGGCGGGCCGGCGCCGACCCGCTCAGCGATGATCTGGGATTCCGGCTGGTGCGGGAACAGTAGTTGCCAGCCCAGCGCTGTTTGCCGGTTCAGTCGATCACCACCAGACCTTTTGGCTGACTGGCGAAATACGCGGCCAGGTCGGCGATATCCTGGGCCGACAGAGGAGTTGCCATGCCTTTCATGACGACGTTTTTGCGCGCGCCGGACTGGTAATCCTGCAAGACCTTGTGCAAATAATCCTCGTGTTGTCCGGCCAACCGCGGGTAAAGCGGGATATTGCCGTTACCGTCGGGACCGTGACAGGCCGCGCAGGACGCGCTTTTGGTCTTGCCGGCCGCGGCGTTACCCCGGATCGGATAGGGTTCCGCGGCGGGCTTGAAGCTGGCCAGGTAGGCGGCGATATCCTGCATGTCCTGTTCGTCGAGCGAGAAAGCGTTGGCATGCATGGTCGGGTGCTGGCGCTCGCCGGCCTGGTAGGCCTTGAGCGCGGCGACGACATAGTCGGCATGCTGGCCGCCCAGCCGGGGTACGTGGTAGGTCGGATAGGCATTGGTGTAGCCCGGGATGGCGTGGCAGCCGGAGCAAGTCGCAAACTTGGTTTTGCCCGCGGCCGGATCGCCAGCGGCCTGCGCGGCCCCGGCCAGGACGGCGCAGATCGCGAAAATCGCGAATTGCGGCAGTACGAATCGGGTCATGATAGTCCTCTTTCAGTGTCTTTGGATCGATTCCAAACACTAGCAGGCTAACGATCGGGTATCAACGTCGAGGCCAAACTCCCGCATCTTTCGCCGGAGCGTGGTCCGACTGGCGCCCAGCAACGCGGCGGGCGCGGAGCCCGGTAGCCGTTGGGATGCCAAATGGTCCAGACTTCCAATCCCGACGCGGCGGCCAGCATTTTTACCCGCCAGTCGCCGACGGCACCCCCCGAAGCAATAAATTGCCGTAGAATTTTCCAGTGGAACGGACCGTTTTGCTCTGCTTTCCGCCCTTTGTCAGTTTCGTGGAGATCCCCATGCCCGACTATCGCTCCCGCACCACCACCCACGGCCGCAACATGGCGGGCGCCCGCGCGCTTTGGCGGGCCACCGGCGTCAAGGACGGCGACTTCGGCAAGCCGATCATCGCCATCGCCAATTCCTTCACCCAGTTCGTCCCCGGCCACGTCCATCTGAAGGATTTGGGCCAACTGGTGGCGCGCGAGATCGAGCAGGCCGGCGGCATCGCCAAGGAATTCAACACGATCGCCGTCGATGACGGCATCGCGATGGGTCACGGCGGGATGCTCTACTCGTTGCCCTCGCGCGAACTGATCGCCGATTCGGTCGAGTATATGGTCAACGCTCACTGCGCCGACGCGCTGGTCTGCATCTCCAACTGCGACAAGATCACCCCTGGAATGTTGATGGCCGCCCTGCGGCTCAACATCCCGGCGATCTTCGTCTCCGGCGGACCGATGGAGGCCGGCAAGACTCGACTCGCGGCGCACAAACTGGATCTGGTGGACGCCATGGTCGCCGCCGCCGACGACCGCATCGACGACGCCACGGTGACCGAGTACGAACGTTCGGCCTGCCCGACCTGCGGCTCCTGTTCGGGGATGTTCACCGCTAATTCCATGAACTGTCTGACCGAAGCGCTGGGTCTGAGCCTGCCTGGCAACGGCTCGCTGCTGGCCACTCACGTGGATCGCCGGGAGCTGTTCCTGGAAGCCGGCCGGCGCATCGTCGAACTCGCCCGACGCTATTACGAAGGCGGCGACGCGTCGGTGCTGCCGCGCGGCATCGCCACGTTCCAGGCGTTCGAGAACGCCATCAGCCTCGACATCGCCATGGGCGGCTCCACCAACACCGTGTTGCACCTGTTGGCCGCCGCTCGCGAGGCGGGGGTGGAATTCACCATGCGCGACATCGACCGGATGTCCCGTCGAGTACCGAATCTATGCAAGGTGGCACCCGCCACCCAGAAATACCACATGGAGGACGTGCATCGCGCCGGCGGGGTGATCGCCATTCTCGGGGCGTTGGACCGGGCTGGCCTGCTGCACCGCCAGGCGCGTACGGTGCACGGCGAGACGCTGGGCGAGGCGGTGGACCGTTGGGATATCGCCCGCTCGACTTCCTGGGACGAGGCGAGGATTCGTTACTCGGCCGGACCGGCCGGCATTCCCACCCAGCAGGCGTTTAGCCAGGACACTCGCTGGCCGAGTCTGGATCTGGACCGGGAAGAAGGCTGCATCCGCGACCGGGCTCATGCTTACTCCCAGGACGGTGGCTTGGCGGTGTTGTACGGCAACCTGGCCGAGGAGGGCTGCATCGTCAAGACCGCCGGAGTGGATGAGAACAATCTGGTATTCAAGGGACCGGCGCGGATCATGGAAAGCCAGGAGGATGCGGTTGCGTCGATCCTGAGCGGGCGGATCCAGCCAGGCGACGTGGTGCTGATCCGCTACGAGGGGCCCAAGGGCGGGCCGGGCATGCAGGAGATGCTGTATCCGACCAGCTATCTTAAGTCCAAAGGGCTGGGCAAGGTTTGCGCCCTGGTTACCGACGGCCGATTCTCCGGCGGAACCTCGGGGTTGTCCATCGGGCACGTCTCGCCGGAAGCGGCGGAAGGAGGCACGATCGCCCTGGTCGAGGAGGGCGACCCGATCGAGATCGACATTCCCAACCGCCGCATCCATTTAGTCGTGGGCGACGAAGAGCTGCAACGACGGCGGGCGGCGATGCAGGCGCGGGGCGCGGCGGCCTGGAAGCCGGCGAACCGCCAGCGCGAGGTTTCCGCCGCCCTTCGCGCCTACGCCGCCATGACCACCAGTGCCGCTCGCGGCGCGGTACGGGACGTGACCCAGGTGGAACGTTGATGATCGGGTCGGATGGCACGCGCGGGAAACCATGCCGCGGAGAGAATGATTGGTGGATCGCGGCATCGGAACAACGTAAACGTTCGGTCCCCTCTCCCCCAATTCATGGGGGAGAGGGTTAGGGTGAGGGGGTAAGTCTTTGAAACTACAGCCATCACCCCCAACCCCTCTCCCGCAAGCGGGCGAGGGGAGCGAACGGTTACGGAACAACAAGGGGGAATAAACCATGGGTCAGGCTGATGCCGGAGACAGCCAGCGCCTCCATCTGGTGAATCACCTGAAGCTGATCGAGGATTTGTGGCAGAAGCTCTACTACGTCAAGTGGAACCCCAAATCGTTCGCGATGCTGGCGCGCTTGGCGCAAGACATGGTGCGGAACGCGCAGACCGGCGGCGACGGTCACCTGCTCAACCTGGTGGCGCAACTGGAACATCACGTCAAGAGCTGCGCGGCTACCGGCGGAATACCCGTGGAATCCGAGCGTCAACGGCTGACGACGCTGATGGACGCCCTGCGTTTCGTCTTGGTCAAGAACGACCAGCGTGGCGCGGCCGACGAAGCTCGGACCCGTCCCCTGCTGGCGCCGCAGCCGGAAATCTTCCTGCTGATTCCCGGCGCGGAGACCCCGCCGTTGATGGCGAAACTCGAGGATTCCAGCTATCGGGTGCGACGGATTTCCAGTCTGGCCGAAGCCGAGGAGCGGATGCAGGGACGAGTGCCTGGCGCCATCATCGTGGATGTGGATTTTCCCGAAGGTCCGGAAAAGACCATGGACCTGATCGCCACTCTGCGGGCCCAGATCAACCTGCGGGCGCCCGTCGTATTTCTGGCGGAGCGTAACGATATGGCCGTGCGGCTGGCGGCGGTGCGGGCTGGCGGCGCCGCGTTTTTCAACAAGCCATTCGACGGCGACGAAGTTTTGGGGGTACTGCGGGAATTGCTGCTGCCCCAGACCGCGGAGGGTTACTACCGGGTACTGATCGTCAACGACCGGCCGGCCGAGGCTTGGGAGATGGCGGGCGCGCTGGAGGAGCACGGCATTACCCCGCGGGTGGTGATCCAGCCGCTGCAGGTGCTGCAGGATATCCATCGCTTCCGGCCGGATTTATTGCTGATCGATCTCGATCTCAAGGAAGTCGCCGGGTCGGAGCTGGCCCGGGTGATAGCCCAGCACCGGGATTGCGACGTTCTGCCGATGATTCTGCTGTGTTTTCCGGCGGATGCGGCGCATTACCTGATGAACCTGGACGCGCCGGGCGCCAGCTTGCTGACCAAACCGGTGCCGGTTAGCTATCTTTGCTGGGAAGTGAAGCAGCGGCTGCGTCGGGGGCGCGCCATGCGGGTGAAGCTGAGCCTGCTCACCGATAACGACGCGGTCAGCGGCCTGTACAATCGCCAGCGGTTCATGATGTTGCTGGAGCGGGAACTGGAGGCCATCGGCCTGCGCCTTCAGTCGCTGGCGGTGGTATTCGTCATGCTGGACAATTTGCGCTCCATCCGCGACTCGGCCGGCGTAGCGACGGCCGATGTAGTGGTGGGACAGGCGGCCAACCGGTTGCGGCAGGTGGTGAACCAGAACGATCAGCCGGCGGCCCGGTTCGGCGACGCCATTTTTACGGTGCTGGTTCCGAATTTGCTCGGACAGCCACTGCTCAAGCTGGCTCGGCGCATTCGCGACGCGTTGGAGACCGGATTCTACAAGGTCGGCGAACAGGCCCTGCTGCTGCGAACCAGCATCGGTGTCGCCACGGCCGCCGATCGGTCCCTGGATCACCTGATGCTGATCCAGGGAGCGGATTCGGCCTGTGGCTTGGCGCGGGAATCGAAGGGGGAGCGGATCTACGTGCGGGAGGCCACCCCGGTGGAGCGGCGCGACCAGGATGTCTCGTCGCGGGGTCAGATGCTGAAACAGGTAGGCGAAATCGTCGAGCACGAACGGCTCTGGCTGGTATTTCAGCCCGTCGCCAGCATGCGCGGCGACACCAACGAACGCTACGAGGTGCTGCTGCGCCTGCGCAATGCCGAGGGCCAGGATCTGGTGCCGGGGAGCGTATTCGGCGTCGTTCACAACCATTCCCTGGGTCTGGCGCTGGATCGCTGGGTCATCGATCACGCGCTGGAGATGCTGCGACAACGGCAATTGACGACCACGCTGTTCATCAAGGTCCTGCCGGTGACGCTACAGGATCGCACCCTGAGCGGCTGGCTGCGCGAGCGGCTGGAGCAAACCGGAGTCGAGGCCCAGCGCATCGTGTTTTCGGTGGCGGAGGCGGCCATCGAACGCGGTTTGCGCGACATGTTCGCGTTTCTGGGCGGCATCAAGCTGTTGGGCTGCGGGTTTTGCCTCGATCGCTTCGGCCGGGGCGCGGATTCGTTGGGTCTGCTCAAGAACCTGGGCGCCGACTACGTCAAGTTGGACATGTACTTCGTCAACAACCTCGCCCGGGATTCCAAGAAACAGGCCCAACTGAGGGAGTTGGCGCAGAATCTGGAAGTGCTGGGCGCGGCCACGATCGTCGGCGGGGTGGAGGACGTGCAGGCGATGCCGATTCTGTGGTCGCTGGGCATCGATCTCATCCAGGGATTTTTCCTGCAGCATCCCTATCGCGAGATGAGCTACGACTTCAGCAGTGGGGCGTTCTAGGCGTCGGGTCCGTTGTTTTCGCCGATGGTCTGCAACCCTTTTCCAGATCCAGCAGGGCGGTGTACCCATCCCGGTAGCTGGGGTAGAGAAACTCGAATCCGCTGGCGCGTAGCCGGGTGTTGTCGCAGCGTTTGCTGGCTCGCATGCGCGCGGCTGGAGCGCGCCGGGTTTCGGCGCCGGGTTTGAGCGGCGGCCGAAGGGTCCGCTGCGGTTCCGGCGCGCCGAGTTGGGCCGCCAGCCAGCGTAACACCTCGTCCAGCGGCGCCGGATCGTTGTCCACGGCGAGGTAGAGCCGTTCCGGGGCGGGCAGTTGGAGGAGATGGTTCAGCGTCCGCGCGCAGTCGTCCCGGTGGATGCGGTTGGTGTAGACCGGCGGACCGTCGGGACAGGTGGCGGTGCCGTCGCGGACGCTGTCGATCAGCCGGGTGCGGCCGGGACCGTAGATGCCGCCGAAGCGGACCGCGACCGCCGGCCAGGGGCTGTTCCACATCAGTTGCTCGCCCTCCCGGATGCGGCGGCCGCTGAAACCTTCGGCTTCGGCGGGCGAAACCTCGTCCACCCATTCGCCCTGGTGCTGAGCGTAGACCGAGGTGCTGGAGGCGAACAGCAGCCGTTTCGGGTTCTGGCCGGCCTGGCGCAGAGCGTCGAGCAGGTTGCGGACGCCGGCGACGTAGGCAGCCTGGTATTGAGCCTCGCTGAAGCCGGTGGCGGCGGCGCAGTAAACGACGTAATCCAGCTTGGGCGGCAGCGCGGCGAGGGTCGCCGGATCGGTGAGATCGGCCGCCAGCGGCCGGATTTCCGGGGGGAGATCGGTCGGGTGGCGTTTCAGGCCCCAGACCTCGTGTCCGTCCGCGTGCAGGCACAGCCCCAGAGCGGCGCCAACATCGCCGCAGCCGGCGATCAGAATGCGTGCCATGCTCGAGTCCTTGTTGGCAAAGCCAAGGTAAACGATGCAACCGACCGAATTCGGCCGGCGCGTGCTGGAATGGTTCGACGCGCATGGCCGCAAGCAGTTGCCCTGGAAGGAGAACCCGACGCCGTACCGGGTTTGGGTGTCGGAGATCATGCTCCAGCAGACCCAGGTGGCGACGGTGATTCCCTATTATCGGCGATTCATGGAACGGTTTCCCGATATTCTGGCCCTGGCCGACGCCGAACCGGACGAAGTCCTGCGACTGTGGGCGGGGTTGGGTTATTACGCCCGCGCCCGCCATCTGCATCGGGCCGCGCGCGTGCTGCGCGACCGGCATGGCGGGAGGGTGCCGCTGGATATCGCCGCGGTTCGGAGTTTGCCCGGTATCGGCCGATCGACGGCGGGGGCGATTCTGACGCTTTCGGCCGGGCAGCGCCATCCGATCCTGGACGGCAACGTCAAGCGCCTGCTGGCGCGGTACGCCGCGGTGGAGGGCTGGCCGGGTCAGCCGAGGGTGCAGGCGATGCTGTGGGATTTGGCCGAGCGCCACCTGCCGGCTGAACGGGTGGCGGATTACACCCAGGCGATCATGGATCTCGGGGCGCTGGTCTGTACTCCGCGCCGGCCGCGTTGCGAGGCGTGTCCGCTGGCGGAGGGCTGCGTCGCCCATGCCCGCGGGCGGACGGGAGACTATCCGGCGCCGAAGCCGCGCCGGGAACTGCCGGTGCGGGCGACCCGGATGTTGCTGGTGCGGGCGGAGGAAGACGAGGTGCTGCTGGAGCGGCGACCGCCGGTCGGGATTTGGGGCGGACTGTGGAGCTTTCCCGAGTGCCCGCTGGAGACGAACGTGGCCGACTGGTGTCGGGCACAACTGGGACTGGCGGTGGCGGTCGGGCAGCCCTGGAGCGTGCTGCGGCACAGCTTCAGCCATTTCCATCTCGACATTACCCCGGTGCCGGTGGTAGTGGCCGGCTCGGGCGGCGCGGTAATGGCAGGAGAACGCTTTGTCTGGTATAACACCCGCCAGCCCGATGATCGGGGGGTTGCCGCGCCGGTGCGTCGATTGCTGGCGGTTTTGGGAAGCGGGTGGTAGAACCGTCGGGCGGCGGGGATGGTCCGAACGGTATTTTCGACACAATTTTTAAAGTACAAACAGGATTACCGATGGCTCGAATGGTGAAATGCGTCAAACTCGGGGTCGAGGCCGAGGGGCTGGACCGTCCGCCCTATCCGGGCGAACTGGGCCGGCGGATTTTCGAGGGCGTGTCCAGGGCGGCCTGGCAGCAGTGGTTGCGGCAGCAGACCATGCTGATCAACGAGTACCGGCTGACCCCGTTCGAGCCGAAGGCGCGCCGGTTCCTGGAGGAGCAGATGGAGCAGTTTTTCTTCGGGGCGGGCGCGCCGCCGCCGGAGGGCTACGTTCCGCCAAAGGCTTGAGCGGCTTGACGCTTACCCCGCAAGCTGATTAAATGCGCGCCTGTTTCGTGCGGCGCGCGATCCGGCCAGGTAGCTCAGTTGGTAGAGCAGCGGACTGAAAATCCGCGTGTCGTTGGTTCGATTCCGACCCTGGCCACCAGATGAAAGAAGGGCCTGGATTTCCGTCCAGGCCCTTCTGTTTTTGGGGGTGTTGTTGCGGCGTGCTTTTTCGGCGTGGTGAGCCCACGACCGTTCTCAAGCCCGCTCTTCCCGCTCCGGTTGCCAGGTCGAGCCCAGGTTGCGCAGGCGTTGCTCGCGTTTCCAGCGGCGCTCGCGCGACGGTTTGTCGTCGCGTCGTTGGGTTTCCCGCAACCGTTTCGTGCGCTGCCAGTGAGTTTCGCGACGCCAGTAGTCGTAAACAGGTTCGGTCGCATCCACGGGATGGTTTTGGAGAGTGGTCGGCATCATCGGCATTCCTTGGGGTTGAGTTGATTTTTCGGAGTCGCTCGGCGCCTCTCACCGAACGCGCTTCAGATGTCGCTTCAAAGACAAAGATCGTGCCATATATTTATATTATTAATTTTTATATAAAAATTTTCAAAAAGCGCCCTGCTGCGCCAAACTGATTCCTGGCGGACAGAGGTCATTTTGGTTAATCCGGGTCCAAAGTGACCCGGCTCCCATTTCGGGATCGGTCTGGGGTGGATGGGGGGATGGCCGTGTCCGGTGCTAGCGACAGGTCTCGCGCCGCAACGCTTCGTACATCCGTGCCGCCCTGGAACGGATCCTGGCATTCTGGTTGTTCGAGCGGTTCCAAGCGCTGACCGCGGAGGAGATCTGGAGCATGTTGAACATGCTTGTTTCCATCGAGGAAACCGACGCTTATCATTCACCGTTCGCTTAAATTTTTCCCAGTTTTCAAGATTTGCACCTTAATAGCTGAGTAATTGGCCGAAAAATGATTAAATTGTCTTATTTTGAGTCACTTTAACATGCCTTGCGGATAGAGGCTTTTTGGAAGCTTGAGTCGTCATCCCAAAATAGGCCCTGTTTTTGCCCTCAAAGTGGGAAATAATTTTCATTTTCCGCCCTAAATTTTAAGCGAACGGTGAGTTATCAGTCGATTTTCGCCAAGGGCAAGGCCGGTAGCCTGAAACGCCTGCTGGCTCGCCGCCTTGGCCCGTTGCCGGCGTGGGCGGCTAAAAAAGATAGCCGGGCAGTATTCCAGGCAAGGGTTAGCCTTGATCTGGTGAACGTGCCACCAGCCTGATGTGAACCTCGACAGAACTCGAACTCAAAAAAAGAAACAGCGCCCGAAAGCGCCGTTCTGTAAAAATACCTGACGGTTAAGGATCAGCCGGAGCGCCGGCGACGAGCCAAGCCGATTCCCACCAACCCCATTCCGAGTAGAGCAAGGCTCATTGGTTCCGGTATTTCAGTTGGCGTGGTTTTGGATTCATAGTTTCCAAACGCGAAGCCGCTGTCCGAGCAATTCGTGCTGCTCCCACAGTTGCCAGTAGTAGTCAGCGACTGCAAGTGCGCGCCAAGCTGTCCGCTCCCCGCGTCATTCGAGGTAGCTGAGGGGGCGGTCAGAAACAGGCTTGCAGTCAAATCACCATTGTAAGTCATCGTAAAGCTCAGATTCTGGCTGTTGGTCACATCTGAGGCGTCGGGAGGCCCAGAAGGATCAAGAGTTTCAAATATGAAGGTGGTTCCACCCGCTCCCTGAACTGATGCCGGCGTATTAACTGCCCAATCAATAGGGTTGAAGGCGGTAAAAGTGTAATCATTGGCCGAACCACCTAGATTGAAGTAGAACTCGTCTAGCTTGATGCCAGGGTGAGCAGTCGAGTTGATATCGATCACCCATAAGGCTGTTTCCGTAGTCTCATTGACCGTGATGGTTACGTCGACGATCAGGTTATCGGGATTGTCTAGCCTAATATCCCCTGTGAGCTGAGCCTGGATGACGAAAGCTCCGGCCGAGGTTGCATACCCCAGCAGAGCGATACCCATCAGTGCAGCAAACGATTTCGCTTTCATAGTACGATCCCCAGATAAGATAGCTGTTCTATATTTAATAATAGCGAATTCCATGCCAATAAAATAATATATTGATTTTAATATAATTTTAGAATGAAGTTATTCCATGGCCCACCAATGTGTAAAACTTTCTGACACGGTTTCCAAAATTAGCTGCTCCAGATTTTTATGGTAGTCACCCCTTAAAGTAGCCGATGCATGGACCCAGACAGATAGCCAGAATGTAGTTCTACTTTGTCGGATTGAAACGCAACATATTGATTTTAAATAAATTCTCATAAATTAGTGAAATTGATAAAACTTTATGAATCAAACGCTTGCTCGTAATCTGACAAAAGAAGTAGTTGTGCCGTCTGCGGTTGGCGTCAATCTGGATTTTCCAATTTTGGGTTCTTCGAGGGTTCTTGTGGAAACTAGGGCATGGTGTATCATAAATAAGACTCTCGGTGGCTCGCTCATCAATAACCGATTGATCTGCAAAGGCATCAACTTAAACACGAGCCGGCACGGCGGGCTACGATCCGTCTGGGAGACCAGCTCCACAGAAACCCTCGAAGAACCCAATTTTGGAAAGTAGTTTGAAGGCAGCGGGCAACATCGATCTGTCAGAAAATTTTACAACATCAAACGGCGCTTTCGGGTGCCGTTGTTTTTCATTCGCTGGTTGGCCTCTCATCCCGGGTCGCTTTAAGCGTTGCCCCCTCCGCGACGCTCAGCATCTGATCAGGCGGGTAAATGTCTTATAAAAATCACAATGATGCTTGAATACGTCATTTTAATCGTTATGACGGCTGGAACTGACTTATTTTGTCAGTTTTCGACGGTGCCCAGTTTAGGTCTGTGTACCAAATTGATCGACTTTTCCCCTATTAATGGCCCTAAATTGACCATTCGATGCCAATAATTTTCCAATAATGCCAATTTGGCCTAATTGTTGCTTTGTAGTCGCCAACTATCTGAAAAGGGCAAAGCCGCCGAAAGGTGGCGACGCAAAATCACCGGTCTAAGGGGTCTCGACCCTATGACAGCGGGATCGCCAGA
>JAVMKL010000003.1:0-10611 GCA_031732875.1 Candidatus Competibacter sp.
CGCCCTCCGGGAGAGGGGCCGGGGGTGAGGGCACTTCAACCCGATATTCCTCCAGCCGCGCCCCGAACCGGCGCAGATCGGCGGCGGACAGCTCCCGGCCGCGCCAGTCCGGCGGCAGCTCCAGGCTCAGATGCAGATAGCGCCCGCCCCGTTCGCACACCCGCGCCGCCAGATGAATCGGCAGGGTACCGATGACGATATCGCCGGGCTGGATGGTGGCGGGATCGAGATGGGCGATGACGGCATCGACGATGACACCTTCCTCCGCCGCCCACTCGCGGGCGCCGGGATGGCGGGAGACGAAGAGCGTGGTCATGTTTCCACCCGGGCCGAATAGCTGAAGCGACCCGTTATGCTATCCTGCGTCGGACATTGTCTTACACTCGATTGCAAGAGGTTCTCCACCATGGGCACGCTGACCATCCGCCTGGACGAACAACTCGAACAGGACCTGACCCGGCTCGCGACGCGCACGCATCGCACCAAAAGCGACCTGGCGCGCGAAATGCTCCGCAAGCACCTCGCCCTAGCCAAGTTGCGCGAACTGCGCGGCGAATTGATGCCCTACGCCGAAGCGGCGGGCTATCTGACCGACGACGACGTGTTCCAGGATGTTTCATGAAGATTTTCCTGGACACCAACGTGCTGGTCAGCGCCCTGACCACGCGCGGGCTGTGCTGGGATTTGCTGAACGAGGCTGCCAAGGACCCGGCCTGCGAGTTGCTGGTTTCGGAAGCGGTATTGACCGAATTCACCCGGACGTTGACCGTCAAGCTCGAGGCGCCGCCGGAAAAAGTGTCGCAAGCGGTGGCCGGGATTCGCCAACTCGCGGCGGTGGCCCCCGAGGGTGCGCCGCTGACGATACCGATCCCCGACCCGGATGATGCGCCGATTCTGGCCAGCGCCCTGGCGGCCAAGGCCGACCTTTTCGTGACGGGCGACAAGGCGCTGCTGGAACTGGGCGCCGTCGCGGGTATGGCCATCGTCTCGCCGCGCGAATGCTGGCTCAAATTGCGCGGGTCGGAGTAGCCGGAGACAAAGAGGGGGTGGTCATGGCGCGACGTCGTGCGGCAACAACTGCTCGATCAGGTCCACGATCATTTGAGACATTCCCAATCTTCCTCCGGCACGATGGGCGCGATCAGATCGCCTAGCGTCTTGCCTTTCCCGGCGATGCTGGGCGCGGGGCGGCGCTTCGCCGGTGGCGGCGAAGCCAATTCCTCCAGCACCAGAAAGATGGCTTCCACCCGACAGTTGGGCGGTAGTGTGGGCAAGGTTTTCAACCGACCTTGCGGATCGGTTTCCAACAGCATTTTTCGGCGTGCATCGCGCGGTTTTACTCCAAATAGCCGATTCTAAGACAGCGGATCATCGCAGAATTGCATTCAATGCAGCCCCTTATCCAGCCGATCCAACACATAAACGCCATCTTCATAATGACCGAACAGCCGTTTGGCGCCCTCATCGGCCCAGGCGTCGCATTCGTGCGTGCTGCCTTTGTGTCCCGCTCCCTGGAGCAGCTTAAAATCGAGCGAGCGCGGATTATAGGTTTCACCCTCCTCCAAGCGTCGCGCCAGTTGGTCGAGGCGTTCGTTGACATGGCGCAACCGATCCGGCGCCAAGTCGTCTAGCGTCTGCCGAAAGCGAGGCCCGAAGACCAGCTTGGGCGTGATCGGCGCCAACAACCCCGCGCCATAAACGGCGCGGTACGCCTCCCGCCAAATCAGTTCGCCCCATGGAGAAAACACCGCTTGCCCATCGAGCACGTTCACCAGCGATTCCGGCACGTCGGCCACTTCCGCCTCGCGGACCGGCAAACCCGCCGCGATCCGTCGAAAGATCGCGAGATGCCGGAGCAAAATCGCTTCGGAATCGAGTTGCACCGGCAGGCGTGGCAACCGTAGCAGTTGCTCGGTACGCTCGAAGACATAGACGCTTTCATCGGCGTAAATCATCCCCAGCGCCTGCATGAAACCTTGCACGCTCTTGAATCCACCGGTGAGATTGAACACCACGCGATGGCCGGCGTCCCGGTAACCCTTGAGTGTTTCAGCGCACCACGCCACTAAATCAGACATGGCCCAACGGAAGCTGTCCGGGTCGTCAGTGCGCAAATCCCGCACTCGCTTGACTTCAACGAGATGACCGTGGCGTTCAAGTACATCCGCCACGATGCGGGCTGTCGTTTCACCCAGCCAGGTATCCGTCGCCAACAGAACATGCTGGTCGCGGGCGACGCCGGGATTGCCGCCATAAAACCGGATCACGCCGTTCAACTCGGCGCTGAGATCCATCAGCCGTTTCAAATCAGTTTCCCGTGCGAATTCCTCGCGTCGCGCATCCAGGTGTTGCTGGATACGCTGGCGCTGGTCGGCTGGCACATCTTCCGCTTTGGATCGGTTGGCGAAGTCTGTCAGCAGGTTCCGCAAATCGGGACCGACGTTGTTGGTCAGCAGACTCGTGCCGCAGGTGGAAACGATCAAACAGGGCTTGGGCATGGCGAATTTCCTTAATGGTTGGAGGTGGCTGTCCGGATCGGGAAGTTTGCCTAAATAAATCAGATTGATGGGGATGGGAAAGGATGCCGCCACCGCAGACCCGGATATCGAGCAAATCCTCTATCGGTCGTGATCCAATCGCTGTTGGACTCTATCGCCAGCGCGGCCAGGTAAGCATCGGGGATCGAATTACCGGTCGCGGTGGCGACATGGCAGAGTTGACTGAAAATAGCCCAGTGACGTGAACCGGGTTGCACGATGACGCAGCGTGGATGCGCGCGAATTTGCCCCGCAAAGGAAAAAGCCACGTCGAGCGGCGTGGGCACGCGAAATATCCTGGGATGAGTGGCGATCCGCAGAAATCCGCTCAAAACCAGTTCTGCGATGCCAAAAGCTTGATCGCCATTCAAAATACTCTCCAGCCAATCGCGATAACGATCATGGTCTGGCGTGTCCTGGCGATGTGCATAAACCAGCACGTTCACATCAGGCAGGATCATCGGCGGAGTCCATAATCGCGAGCAAAGCGGCGGAATCGTCCAAGTTCACGCCAGGCAGCAACCCATCTCGGCCGTAAGTGATCAGGCGGACGGGTGAAGTGATCTGGTGCCGTGCCAGCCAATCGCGCAGCGCTTGTTCCACGATTTCGTTCGCGTCGCGATGGGTAGCGGCGGCGAAATTTTCCGTTGCTTTCAGTAAGTCGTCAGGCAATTGAACGGTCGATAACACGAAATTTCCTCCAAAAAGAGACGAAATCGGTGTGATTTTCTCAACTGAACGGCAACTCAAGTTGCCCCGGAAAACCCGGCGCCAGCGCGCTGGCCACCAGTTGGGCATGATTGTTGTAAAACCGCATCCCGCCATCCTCCTCGCAAATCCAGAATTCCCGCGCCTCACGGGCGAAGTAGAGTTCCTTCTTTTCCTCCATTTCCGCCAGCGTGTTGGACGGCGAGAGGATTTCGATGACGATTTCCGGCGCTTCGGGATACGGGTTGGCGACGCCGTGCCGGCGCAAAAAATCGGCGCTGGCCCACGCCACGTCCGCCACCTTCACCCCGTCGGCGGTTTGGATGCTGCATCCGAGAATGACCTCTCCATCCGCCAGCAAGGGACCGAGCAACCCGATGATGAGACCTCGGCACAGCAAATGCCGGTTGGATGCCGGACTCATCACAATCTTACCCCAGCGGTTGGCTTCAAACTTGAAAGGCATGTTTTGGAACAAAGGGTTATCGCAGATGGCTTGCCAGTTCATGAGCGTGGTCCTCGGGGTTTCGGGTCGCGAACAAGGGTAATGTCAGGTTGATCCCTCTCGCAATTGTTGGATTTTGGCCTTGCGCTCCTGCTTCTTTTTGCCGCTGCCCCAGTCCAGATAGCCGTAGATCGCCTCGGCCAATTTCGCCAAATCCTCGCGCTCCGCCGCCGGCCACGGCAAGCCATCCTTGAGCAACTCATTCAAACGATTGGCGAGCCGTCCGCCGGGTTCCCTGCGCTTGGCCGCCCGCTCTTCATCGAACCAGCGCCGCAACTCGGCGATGGCTTTCTGTTCCGGCGACAGAGTGGCTTCGGCGGCGGCGGTATCCTGACGGGCCTGCTCCTCCGTCTTCCGCCGGACTTCCATTTCCGCCCGCTGGCGCGTCCGTTGCTGCTCGCGCTCGATCCAGACCGAGTAGTCGGTGGGTATCCCGGTCAGGATTTCCCGCGTTGCTGACCAGTCTGGTGGTTCCGATTCCTCTGGATGCAATTCCACCAGCAGCCAGCCAAAGGGCAACATTCCCGCACGGTCCTGGATATCGCCGGCGGCCAGCCACCAACTGGTGCCTGTGGAGCGATATTCAAAACGCTGCTTGCCGGTTTCCACATCCTTGCCCATCAGAATCTTGATGTTCCGCACTCCATTTAACGTGACCGATTCCGCGCCGCTATGCCGGCCCACCCGCAGCAGAAAGGCTTCATTCCGGTTCAGTTGCTCGCCAACCGGGCCATCCAACAGGCGACCGAGCAGGGCGACCCAGTTCGCATCGAGATAACCGCGCTCCCGCATCTGCTTCAGTTCCACTTCCAGTTGCGGGCGGTAGAAGCGGTTGCAGGCGGCGACTATATCCGAGACGCTCCAGCGCAAATCCGCCGCCGGCAAACGGTCGCGGCGGTCGGTGACGCCTTCCAGCCGCCGCACGGTCAGGTGTCCGGCGAACGCCCGGAAACGGGCGGCGGGCACGCATTCCAGCAATTGATACAGCCCCCGTTGCTCGGCCTGGCTTTGCGCCGAACGCTCGCCGGGTTTGGGCGGCTTGCGACGGCGATTGACGGCAAAGCGCAATTCGCTGCCCACACCCTCGCCATCATGGAACAGGGCATCCGCCAGTTGCACCAGCCGCATCGGGTCCTGTTCGAATTCCCGGTACTGGAACAGCCGTTTTTGCAGCCGGCGGTTGCCTTCTTCCCTACCCTTCTGGGCCAGGGTTTTTTCTTCTTCCAGCAAGGGTTGACCGGCATTGATCGCATCCAGCAGCGCGGTGCGCATCGCCCCTTTCAGGCTGCTGCCCGGCAGTACGGGGACGCTATTGCTGGGATTGAAGAAGGTGCGCTCGATTTCCAGTCGGTTCAGGAGTTGCGCGCCGTCGCCTTCCACCTGCACGGTCTTGCCAACCCGTTTCTGGTAGAACGCGACCATTTTCGGTCCAACCGGCACCCGCCGGTTGGCGGTGGGAATCAGGGCTTGCCGGTGGTGATAAAAGAACGCTTGAACCTGCTGCAACATCCGGTCGTTGGCCGGGCTGTTGACGATTTTCAATAACTGGTCTCGATCCTGGGCCGTTAACGCCGCCAGCGCCGCGCCCGGTTCGAATTCGTACAGCGTATCGTCCTCGATGACGTAGCGGGTCGGGTCGTAGTCCTCGCCGCAGCCGACGTGAACGGGCGACAACGTGGAAATCAACAGCCGCCGGGATTCCAGAAAGTTCATGGTTGCCCCTCCTCGTCGGGCAGGCGAACGCCAATCACCGGCGCGTAACCCTGATGGACGGTTTCGGAAATGGCACGAGACAACCGACCGTCCCCGCCCAAACCTTGACCCACATATCGAGTTTTCACGTATTGAGCTGGCTTCAACACCGCGCCAGCGGCGGCCAGCAATAGCGGGGTCTTGAACGGCTGACCCTTTTGCAAGGCGATATCTCCATGCCGGCCAAAGCGCGTGAACGGTTGATAACGGCTGGCGTGAGATAGGAACCCGCAACCTTGCGGCGCACATGGAGCCAACGTCAGGTAGGCATTAGCGTTGGCTTGCGCGGTCAGGTTGGCAGCGGCGTTCTCTTCGACCGCGAACTTGCCCAGCCCGATGCTGGCGTCGCGGCCAAAACCCGTCGCCCCCATACTCTCAAACAGCTCCCGCAATTCCACCGCGCTCGACCGAGTCGGGTCGAACACGACGTGAAGATCCAGCGTCAGGCCCGGCGCGAAACCCATTTGCATCATGGTGTAGGGCGCGAATCCGCCCTCGCCGGTGGTGCCGGTCAAGCGGTTGATGCTGTTGTGCGGCTGCGGCCAGCTTTCTCGCAGGCTGAAATCGGGATGGCCGGTCACTTCCCGATCAGAACAGGCCACGTTCAGCCAGCTTCGCAGCGGCTGGCGCAGCGCGTCATGGGGAATCCAGTTCCGTTGTTTCAGCCGCTTGCGGTCGGCGTCCGCCGGTTGCTCGAACCAACTCAGCGGCAACGCCGGCCTGGGCAGATAGCCGGCGGGCAGGGCGTCGGCGACTACCGCAAACGGCCGGTTTTCGAGATAACCATCGAGGAGTTCCCGCAACCGCGCCTCGCCCGATTGATGGCGAATCGCCCAGCACAATTGTCCGAACAAGGTATCGCCGAGCGGCGGCGTGCCGAATGGCGAGAGGGGGCGAATCCGCAACGTGATCATGTCCATGATGGCGCTCCAGGTTGGGGATGGCTTAAGGCTGGGTCTGCTCCAGCCGCGCTTGCAGGCTGTCCCCATCAAGCGCCAGTTTGCGGAAGCGCAGCTTGCCGTAGCCACGTGAGCCGGAACCGCCCAAGCCCCCCAGTTCCAGCAAGCGCAACCCAGCCAGTACGGTATCCAACAGGTCTTCGTCGTCGTGGATTTTGAGGGTCAGTTGGAAGTCGAACACTGCGGTTGCCGGTACCCGCTCCGTGTTGCGCGGATGCTCGGCCACGCCGCGAATGCGGTCGATCATGTTTTCCATCTTGGTTTCGGTCAGCAGCAGGTTCTTGTCGCGCATGGCGGTCACCCAGTCGCGGGCGAGCGCACAATCCCAGAACGCCAGCCGGGTCGGGCCGATTTCCGCCACCAGTTTTTCATCCTGATTGCTGCCTTCAGGGGCACCACCGAACAGTTTGAGAATGGTTTTACCCTGAACGACCTGATCGCTGGCCAGGCGGTTGATGTGACCGAAGCCGAGTGGTTTGCCGTCGGTGAACGCGACCACGCCGGCCCGCCATTCCAGCAGGCTGCGCATCTTGCCCTTGAGGCTGGAGCCGGGAATGTAGGGTTCCTGGGTAATGGGATTTTTGATTACCGGGTTGTCGGTGCCTCCGATGTGCATTTCGGTGTTGCCGCTACCGATGTGCAGGCCGCTCAACAGCTCGATTTCACCGGCGATCTTGGCAATGCGGGTCAGTTTCATGTCGAACATCCCTGGTTATTTGTCGGACGGACGCAGTTCTTTGTAGAAACCCAGAATCGCCTCGAAAAACAGCTTGCAGAGACGCAACGTATCCGGGTTTTTCACCTGTTTGAGGCTATCGCCGATCAACTTGACGAAGTTGGCATCCACCAGCTTGCGACCCTTGGCGTAGGCGACCTTGGCGTTAAGCATGAGAATGAAGGGCAGACATTCAGCGAAGCGCTCGATCTTTTCAGCTTCCTGGTTCACCTTGGTTTCCCACAGGCAAAGCTCGTCGTAAAACTTGCGAATCTGGCTGGGCTTGTTGGCGTTGCGGTTCTCGGCGATGGTTTCGGCCACCTGCCGGGCCACACCGTTGAACAGATCGGCATCCAGCGGGGCGAACACGATTTTGCTGGTCACGAGGGTGGGTTCATCCCGGTTGCGGTCGCGGTAATCACCGCCGGGACCGCCTCGATTGTCGCGGGGCGCGGAACTCCGGGTAGTGACTGTCGCGGAGGGGCGGTTTGGATTTCCATGGCGATGGTCTTGCATGGTGCGGTTCTCCCTATCAATCCCGCTGTTGGTAAAGGTGTGCGAAAAGAGTAATCCGGTAGGCGCCGGCGTAACGCTCGATGCCGCCGGCGATGATGGCGACAATCTCCTGTTGCCAGCGGCGGCGAGCAGCTTCATCCATGCCTTTTTGCCGTTCGAGCAACCGGCGGGTGCGATAGGCGAAGCGGGAATACCAAAGCGCGTTTTCAGGGTTGATCTCCCGTTGACCACGTTGCCCGGTGCGGCCGGAGCGGAGGTTTTCGGCCATGTTGCTCAGGTGCAGCAGCCCGTACAGATAGCCGGTGCTGAGCTTCAGGTCGCGGGCCAGCCGCTCCAGGGCATCGCGGGATTGGAGCAAGCCAGTGAAGGCATTCCAGCCAACCGTCTGGCCAAAACAGCAAACGGCATTTTTGAGCGCCGGAGCCAGACTCGAATCAAGGTCGTGGCCCTTAGCCCGCTCCAGCGCGTCCTCAGCCAATTCGCCCAAGGCCCGAATGGGTAACCCCGGCTTGGTCATCGTCAATCCTGCTGAAAAGGTGATACCGGGATTGCCGGCCACATAGCGGGCGAACTCCTGCCGCATTCGCGTCGCCAACTGGATTTGCGAACACCACGGCCCAATCAGAAAGAAATCATCGCCGCCAGCGAACACGGTGTAGGTATTGCGAAACTCGGGCTGACTCTGACACAACGCTGGCAGGTAAACGGCAAAAAAAGCATTGAGTTGCCGGGACAGCGCCGCCATCCGGGCGAAAGTGGGTTCGCTCAAGCCACGCTGAAAAATCGCCCCCAAGTTGTCCACGTCGCCCTTGAGCGTCATCAGCGCATCCACGCCGACCCAGCGTTGCCGTTCGTTCAACCATCGATCTTCGCAGGCCAGATGGTTGAGGGTTTTCGGCTCGCCGGGATGCGGGTTGAAATCGGCCTCGTCCCGAAGCCCCTTGTACTTGTCACTTTCCCAGGCGTTCTCACTCTCGAAACGGGGAATGTAGCCGTTGATGGCCCGGCGGGCGCAGCCGTTCCACAGCGGTTGTTCCAGGGCTTCCGGCATCGAAATATCCCAACAGCGCCGCAGGTTGCCGTCGCGCGCCTCCTGGCCGAACCCGCCGGTTTCAGCAGCTTCGGCGGTGAAGCCGATGTGGTAGTCGAAGATCGGCGTCACCAGGGACTTCAGCGCCTTGCCGCTCATGGATGCGCGGGTGATCAACAACCGGTCGCGATGGGTGAGGAATCGGCCAATGTCTATTTGGTCGGCCGCCAGCGCGCAAATCCCTACATTGGGGGCAATTTCTTGAGTGGCGGGCGAGCGACCATCAATCTTGCATTCGCGCAGGGGGCCGAATTGCTTCAGATAACCCTCGAATAGCGGCGGGGGCGGTTGTACCCCGCACAGGTCGAATCGCCGCAGCTTGATCTCTTCCAACCGCTGGAACAGGCGCTTGATCAAGTCCGCGAACGGACGCTGGCCACCGGCCCCTTTCAGGAAGTCGTTGCAACCGGCCGGCTCCCAGGCCAAACCGATCCCCGATTGCCCCCAGGCGTGCGTCAGAAACCAGGTATCCAGTTCCCGTTGCACCGCAACCAGTCTTTCAACGGTCTCAGGGGTTTTCGGGGCGACGATCAGAAACTTGCCGGCGGCGTTGATGATCTGGCTGGTTCCCGGCAGGTCGAGCGCTTCCAGCACCCGCAGCGCCGCGCATTCGCTCAGCAGCGAAACATAGAACGAGCGACCGCGCAGCAACTTGGCAGCGCGCTTTTGCGTCTCGCCGCCAGTGGCGAAGATGAAATCCTGAATGCCGAAGCAGTCGCCCTGAATCAACAGGAATTTCTGTTCATTCCAGTCGGCGCGGTCAGCCAGGGCGCGGCGGACGGTTTCCGGGTCATGGCCTTGATCGTGGTGATAACGCCACAGCGCGACCGCCAGCGCCGCGACTGCCTTGGAGTGGTCGTACAGCGACACGTCGGGTTTGACGTTGAAAGCGGTGGCCGAGGGAATGGCGAAAGCGTAGCAGGCCCACAGGGTCTCAAAGTGATCCAGCCACAGCGGCAAAGCTTCCCGGTGCGAGGCGGGAATTTCGGCCAACGCCTGCTCGAATCCTTCCCACAACCGGGCGTATTCCTGTCGTGCATGGTCCTTGTCGTCATGCTCGTAGTCGGTGGCGGGGACCGGAAACAATGCCGCTGGTGTCATCGGTTCCAACCGATAGCGCTGCTGGAACACCATCGGCTCCTTGCTGTCATCCAGCCGGATTTGCTCGAACAACGTCAGCAGGCGGGCGGTGTAGTGATTTTTCCGGGAGGAGGTTTCGTCGGGCGCAGCGTTGTACTTCTCAAACTCGCTGCGCTCGAAACCGGATGCCACCCGGTCGGCGGTGGCGATAACCCATTGCAACCAGGTTTCCGGCCGATGGTGGCGGGCGGCGGCATTGATCAGGGAGTCATCGATGCTGGTTCCAAACGGAACCGTTTCGGTTTCGCCGCGCACTTGGGGCAACCAAGATTCGATACGGTCGAAAGCCAAGGCAGTGTAAGCGGCGTGTTTGTGGGAGAACCAACCGCGATCTTGGGGATGAGTTTGATGATAGGGGCTGTACTGGTGGACGTTCTTTTCCAGCGTGGACGAATCCACCGTCAAACCGGCGCGTTCGGCCAGTTTGCCGAGATCGTGCAGCAGGCCGGCCAAGGCGACCCGGCACGAAGCGCGCAGCCGCTGTTCGGCGTTATGTAGGGTTTGTGGGTCGTTCATCCCAGTTCCTCTGGCAGTCAAACGGTGGTGATAGTAGATCTTTTCCTGCAACTGTCGCCGCCCCGGCAAGCTTGCCGTCTCATTCCTCCTCCAAACCGGCGAAGTGAATCCGGTGTGGTTCCAGCCGCAGGGCGTAGCGCGAGCGGGGGCGGCGGCCATCGCCCTGAATCAGG
>JAVMKL010000004.1:0-10390 GCA_031732875.1 Candidatus Competibacter sp.
CGGATTTGAAAATGGCGAACTTCCAGGGATTGGATAGGCTCTCCCTGCCGGGAACAGCTTCATGCTGGCCCTCTGTCCGGGGTGTCTCAACCCCGAAATCCGAAAAATTGTGTGTCAACCGCCCGTGGGTTGGGCCAGATGCTGCGCGGCACGCCACTTGCGCCAGACTGCCTGCAGTGGTTTCACCACGGCATGCTTTCCCGCCAGCCAAAGCGGCTTGGCTACGTAATCATGTCCCAGCTTGACCAGGACGTAGCCCCAGGCCAGGGACCGGGGCAAGGACACCAAATCGTAATGCGGGTCCCGGGGGGTCAACAGGGTCCGCGACAGATAGCGCAGCCGGTCCGCCGCCCGCTCCCGCACGTGGTACCTGAATCTTGAGAACCGATAAATGTCCGGCGGGCCAGTCTTGCCGGCCTGCATTCCCGCGATCACCTCGTCCGCCATGATCATCGCCGTGCGATCCAAGCCGATCTCGGCGGCGAGCGTGGCCGGAAGCCGGGTCATCTCCAGACGGTCGATCAGTTCCAGACCGATGGCCACGGCTCTCATGCAACCCTGATTCCGAGCCCGCTCCAAGGCCAGCGGCCAGTCGGCATCGCGATGGGCGCCGATGAAACGGACCAGATCGCAGACGTGCTTCAGAGAACACCAGCACTCCTTGGTGGCGTGAATGACCAGTATCAGCCAGTAATCCTCCGGCGCGGGCACGCGGATCGGCAGATCGCGGAACCGCGCTTCGCCTGTTCTCGCCCAGAGTCCGTCGTAATCCAGCTCGAACGACAGGGTGGTGGGCGCAAACTCCCAATGAGGCTCCAGGGCGATTTTGTCGATCCGGTCGAAGAGGATGTATTGCCCGGAAAAGTGTTTCATCCCTTCGTAAATTCTGGCCGTCATGTCGTCGCCCAGGACGAAGCCCAGTTCGAACAGCGTCGCCATGCTCCGGTCGAGATCCCGTTTGCGCACCAGGATGTCCAGGTCCCGGCAGACCTTCAGTCCGCCATCGCCGTAAATCCGTTCGCCCAAGGTCGGCCCCTTGAAGGGCATGACCGGTATGCTCCGCTCCGCCATCGCCGCGAGGACTTTCAGCAGAGACGCGACCAAGTCCTCATTTCGTTCCCGGATCCGGCTTGTGTAGAATTCGAACGCGCTGAAAATGTCTTCGGGAACCCGTTCGACATGGTCGTGGCGAAGCGCTTCGAAAAGCAACGGCGCCACCTGGTGCGTCAAGGCGGTTTCCACCAGTCGAGTCCAGTCCACTCCCCGATCGAGGATCGCGTCCATCCGCTGGCGACGGTCGGGGGCGCAATCGCTCAGGGCGAGCGCCAGCAACTCGAACTCGGTGGTTTTCACGATCACCTTCGATTCCTACCGTCCCGGGATCAAAAACGGATCCGTTCAGTGATTAGTCAAAGAATTTTACAGAGCAGAGTGACATGGGAAGTATATAAGCAAAGTTCATGCCAATTAATGTGATAATTTTAAATAAAATAAATTCAATCACTTGTGAAAAATGAAGGGTACACCAACGGTATCAATTGTAAAATTTATTAACAATTTTTCAGGATCGACGGAAAACTTATTCATCGACCAAGCTCAGGATGCTATCCGGTGAAATAAATAATATTTTATTTTCAATATATTATGAAAACAATAAGCGGTAAGAATACTGTAAAATTTTATGACAAAATTGAAATGGATCATGCGACCCCAACAAAATCAATACATTGAGTTACGGGCCGCGGCCTGACCCAACCAAAAAACGATCTGGGAGGCGCATCAGAAAAATGCGAGGGAGAGATGAAGTGAACTCATTGAAATTTGGTCGGGGTGACAGGATTTGAACCTGCGACTCCTGCCTCCCGAAGGCAGTGCTCTACCAGGCTGAGCTACACCCCGACAAGGGAAGGGAACTAATAACGACGGCTCACCGCGAATTGGGCCAAGCCGATCAGTGCATCCTTGGCGGAAGAATCCGGCAACGGCGCCAGATCGGCGATGGCGCGCTCGGCTTGTTCGACGGCGAGGCGCGTAGTGTAGTCCAGCGCGCCGGTGGACTCAATAGTGCGGGTCACGAGGTCGAGCCGATCCAGCCCGCCGTGCTCGATGGCCTCGCGGATGATCCGCGCCTCCTCGAGCGTGCCGCGGCGCATGGCATGGATCAGCGGCAGGGTCGGCTTGCCCTCGGCCAGGTCGTCGCCGATGTTCTTGCCCAGTTCCGCGCTGGAAGCACTGTAATCCAACACGTCGTCGATCAACTGGAAGGCGGTGCCCAGATGCAACCCGTAGCGGCCCAGCGCCAGTTCTTCATCCCTTGGCCGGCCGGCCAGCACCGCGCCCAGTTGCGCGGCGGCCTCGAACAGCTTGGCGGTCTTGGAGTGGATCACCGCCATGTAGCGCTCTTCCGTGGTGTCGGGATCGTGGCAGTTGAGCAGTTGCAGCACCTCGCCCTCGGCGATGGTGTTGGTGGTGTCGGCCATGATCTCCATGACCCGCATGCTGCCGATGCCGACCATCATCTGGAAGGAGCGGGAATAGAGAAAATCACCCACCAGTACGCTGGCTTGATTGCCCCAGATGGCGTTGGCCGTCTCTCGCCCGCGCCGCAGATTGGATTCGTCCACCACGTCGTCGTGCAGCAGGGTGGCGGTGTGAATGAACTCGATGATGGTGGCGGCATCGATGTGCTGGCGCCCGGCATAGCCGCAGGCGCGCGTCGCCAGCAACACGGTGACGGGGCGTAGCCGCTTGCCGCCGCCGTCGATGATGTAACCGGCCAACTGGTTGATCAACACCACATCGGAGTGGAGTTGCCGGCGAATGAGGGCGTTGACTGCTTGCAGGTCGTCCGCGATCGGGGCGCGGATCCGTTCGATATCCATGGAATCCGACAAGATGATGAAGAAGACGCCCGCCATGCTACGGATTGGTTGCGGTAGGGTCAAGGCGAGGGTCTAAACGCCGCTATGGACTGGAATTTGTTTGACCTTGGTCCGGCGCGCGGCTAGAATCGCATCCCTTTAGTCGGGACGGACCTGTCGTTTTGGAGGTTTTTCAAATGTACGCTGTCATCAAAACCGGGGGCAAACAATACCGGGTGACCGAGGGTCAGACCCTCAAGGTCGAGAAGCTCGACGCCGAGGAAGGCGCCTCCGTGGAGTTCGACACGGTGTTGATGATCGCCGACGGCGACCAGGTCAGAGTCGGCGCCCCCTACATCGAGGGCGCCCGGGTGACCGCCACCGTCGAATCCCAGGGCCGCAATCCCAAGGTTCGGATCATCAAGTTCCGACGCCGCAAGCACTACTTCAAGACCCAGGGCCACCGGCAATCCTACACGGAACTGCGGATCGGTGGCATCAGCGGTCTCTCCACCGCGGTTGCGTTCCAGACAGCGCCGATTCAGGAGGGCTGAGACATGGCACACAAAAAAGCGGGCGGTAGCAGCCGCAACGGCCGGGATTCCCAGGCGCAGCGCTTGGGCGTCAAGCTGTTCGGCGGCCAGTTGGCCTTGCCCGGCAACATCATCGTGCGGCAGCGCGGTACCCGGTTTCATCCGGGGAAAAATGTGGGTTGCGGTAAGGATCACACCCTGTTCGCCAAGGCCGAGGGTCATGTGACGTTCGAGACCAAAGGGCCGTTCAACCGCAAGTACGTGAGCGTCTACCCGGCGCAGTGACCCACCGGGAGTTCAGGCGCATCGAAAGCCCCGCTCGGGGCTTTTCTTTTGTCCCCGATTCGAGGAGGACGCCATGAAGTTCGTCGATGAGGTCATGATCCGGGTCGAGGCCGGCGACGGCGGCGACGGTTGCGTCAGCTTCCGGCGCGAGAAATACATTCCCTTCGGCGGCCCCGACGGCGGCGACGGCGGCGACGGCGGCGGCATCGACCTGTTGGCCGACGCCGAACTCAACACCTTGGCCGATTACCGTTTCACCCGGAGATTCCAGGCCGAGCGCGGTCGGAACGGCATGGGCGGTAACCGCACCGGCCGAAGCGGCGCGGATTTGACCATTGTGGTTCCGATCGGCACGGTCGCTTACGATGCCGATACCGGCGAGTTGATCGGCGACCTGGTCGAGTCGGGCCAACGGCTGCGGGTCGCCCGGGGCGGCTTCCACGGTCTCGGCAATACCCGCTACAAGAGCAGCACCAACCGCGCACCGCGCCAGTTCAAGCCGGGCACGCCGGGCGAGGCACGCAACCTGCGGCTGGAGTTGAAGGTCATCGCCGACGTCGGTTTGCTGGGGATGCCGAACGCCGGCAAATCCACCCTGATCCGCACCGTGTCCGCCGCCCGACCCAAGGTCGCCGACTATCCTTTTACCACCCTGCATCCCAACTTGGGTGTGGTGCGGATCGGGCCGTTGAAAAGCTTCGTCGTGGCCGATATTCCCGGATTGATCGCAGGCGCGGCGGAAGGAGCGGGTCTGGGTATCCAGTTCCTGCGCCATCTGTCCCGTACCCGGCTGTTGCTGCATCTGGTGGATGTCTCACCCTGTAGCGACAGCGGCGATCCGGTGCGGGATGTCGGAGTCATTCTCGGCGAGCTGGCCAAGTACAGCGCCGAACTGGCCGGTCGCGAGCGCTGGCTGGTGCTGAACAAGCGGGATCTGGTGCCCGCGGAGCAGCGGGCGGCCCGGGTGGCTGAAATCGTGGCGGCGCTGGGCTGGATCGGGCCAGCGTTCGAGATTTCCGCCGCCAAGGGCGAGGGAACGGAGGCGCTGATGCAGGCGGTCATGGAGCGGCTGGAGGAGCGGCGGCGGGCGGAAGCGGTCGCGACGAAGCAGCGGGCCATTCCGGCGGCACCACCGGAGGATGAAACGGACGATGTTCAACAAGACGCGTGAGCAACTGGGCGCGGCCTCGCGCTGGGTGGTCAAGATCGGTAGCGCGATGATCACCAACGATGGGCAGGGGCTGGACAATTTTTCCATCGATGCCTGGGTGACGCAGATGGCCGAATTGCACCATGCCGGACGGGAGTTGTTGCTGGTCACTTCCGGCGCCGTGGCCGAGGGCATGCGACGGTTGGGTTGGAATCAGCGGCCGACCGTGTTGGCCGATTTGCAGGCGGCGGCGGCGGTGGGGCAGATGGGGCTGGTGCAGTCCTGGGAGTCGGCCTTCGAGCGCCACGGCATCCGGACCGCGCAGATTCTGCTGACCCACGAGGACGCTGCCGACCGCCAGCGCTATCTCAACATCCGCAACACCCTGCGTACTCTGTTGCGGTTGCGGGTGGTGCCGGTCATCAACGAAAACGACACGGTGGCCTTCGAGGAAATCCGTTTCGGCGACAACGACACGCTGGGAGCGCTGGTGGCCAATCTGGTCGAGGCAGAGTTGTACGTCATCCTCACCGACCAGCAGGGCTTGTACGATAAAAACCCGCGTCAGTTCGCGGACGCCCGCTTGATCTGCGAAGGGCGGGCTGGCGACGCGACGCTGGAGGCGATGGCCGGTGGCGGTGCAGGCAGCTTGGGTCGGGGCGGGATGATGACCAAGCTGCACGCGGCGGCCAAGGCGGCCCGGTCCGGAGCCTTCACTCTTCTGGCCTGGGGCCGCGAGCCGGAAGTGTTGCGGCGGATTGCGGCCGGCGAGGAGTTGGGAACCCTGCTGCGGCCGAGCCGGAGTCCGCTGGTGGCGCGCAAGCAATGGCTGGCGGTGCAGTTGCAGGTCAAGGGCCGGCTGCATCTGGATGCCGGGGCGGTGCGAGCGCTGCGCGCGGCGGGGAAAAGCCTGTTACCGGTCGGGGTGGTCGCCATCGAAGGTCGGTTCAGCCGCGGCGACCTGGTGACCTGTCTGGATCCCAACGGGGTCGAAGTGGCACGCGGGCTGGTAAACTACGATACCGAGCAGACGCTGTCGCTCGTCGGTAAGACTACCCACCGCATCGAGGCACTGCTGGGGCATGTGGACGATCCGGAACTGATTCACCGGGACAATTTGGTGCTGGTGTAGGGCGTGTCGATTCAAGATCGAAAAAACCGACTTTAATTCGCTACTGAAGCCGCTGGTGCAAAAGCTGTCGAGTTTTATTGGAGAATAGCCACTTTCACATTCAAACTATTCTGGCGAGAGGGTGAATCATGTCAACGCCATTAGTGGACCAGAGGTCACTGAATCTGCAACCCCGCCACCGCTGGACTGTAGCGGAATACCATCGCATGGGCGAAGTGGGCCTGCTCAACGAGGATTCGCGGGTCGAATTGATTGACGGGGAGATCATCGAGATGGCGCCGATTGGAAGCTCCCACGGGGGCGAGGTCAAATATTTTAATAATAAGCTTGTTTCGTTATTGCATGGAAAAGCGCTTGTATCCGTTCAGGACCCCATCATACTCGGTGGCCACGCCGAACCCCAGCCGGATATTGCCTTATTACGCTGGCGCGATGATTTTTATCGAACAGCGAATCCACATGCGGAAGATATATTACTGATCATCGAGGTTTCTGATAGCACTCTTCGCTATGATCGCGATGTCAAAATCCCTCTGTATGCCAGCCACGGCATCCCGGAAGTTTGGCTGCTCGATATCCAGCAACGGCAACTCGAAATCTACCGCGATCCCGCACATGGCCAATACCGGCAACAGGATTGCCGCCGCGCTGGCCAGATCGCACCGATCCTGTGTCCCGATGCCGTCATCGATTTGGCCGAACTGTTTCCCAATCCCTGAGCGAAGTTTCTGAATGACCGAATTAGCCTTTACCGCCGACGGTGCCGAGCGCGTCCCGCTGAAGGTCTTCACCGAAAAGGCGTACCTGGATTACTCCATGTACGTCATCCTGGACCGCGCCCTGCCCCACATCGGCGACGGGCTGAAGCCGGTGCAACGGCGCATCGTCTACGCCATGTCCGAACTGGGCTTGAACGCCGGCGCCAAGCACAAAAAATCCGCCCGCACCGTCGGCGATGTTTTGGGCAAATACCACCCACACGGCGATCTGGCCTGTTACGAAGCAATGGTGCTGATGGCCCAGCCGTTTTCCTACCGCTATCCACTGGTGGACGGGCAGGGCAATTGGGGCTCGCCGGACGATCCCAAATCGTTCGCAGCCATGCGCTACACCGAGGCCCGACTATCGCCCTTCGCGCAGGTCCTGCTGGCCGAACTCGGCCAGGGCACGGTGGACTGGACGCCCAACTTCGACGGTACGCTGGACGAGCCGGTGCTGCTGCCGGCCCGCCTGCCGCACGTGCTGCTGAACGGCGCCACCGGCATCGCCGTCGGCATGGCCACCGATATTCCGTCGCACAATCTCGGCGAAGTCGCGGCGGCCTGCATTCAATTGCTGGATCAACCCGATTGCGATCCGGACGTCCTGTGCGAACTCATGCCCGCGCCGGATTTCCCCGGCGGCGCGGAAATCATCACGCCACGCGAAGAATTGCGGAGGCTGTACCAGACCGGCAACGGCGCGGTGCGGATGCGCGCCCGCTTCGAGCGGGAAAACGGCGACGTGGTCATCACTGCCCTGCCGCACCAGGTGTCTGGAGCGCGGCTCATGGAACAGATCGCCGCGCAGATGCGCGACAAAAAACTACCGATGGTTGAGGACCTGCGCGACGAGTCCGACCACGAGAACCCGACCCGGCTGATGCTGGTGCTGCGCTCGAATCGGGTGGACGTCGATTTGCTGATGGATCATCTGTTCGCCACCACCGACCTGGAAAAGAGCTATCGGGTCAATCTGAACATGATCGGCCTGGATGGTCGACCGCAGGTCAAGAACCTCAAGCAGATTATGGAAGAGTGGCTCCGCTATCGGGTCGTCACGGTGCGTCGGCGACTGGAATATCGGTTGAACCTGGTCGAACAACGCCTGCATATCCTGGACGGCTTGCTGATCGCCTATCTCAATCTGGACGAGGTGATCCGTATCCTTCGCGCCGAGGACAAGCCCAAGCCGGTATTGATGACCCGTTTCCAACTGTCCGATGCCCAAGCCGAGGCGATCCTGGAAACCAAGTTGCGTCATCTGGCCCGGCTGGAAGAGATGAAGTTGCGCGGAGAACAGGATGAACTGCGCGAGGAACGGGAGCAATTGCAACTGTTGCTGAGTTCGGAAAAACGGTTAAAGACGCTAATCCGCAAGGAGATTCAGGAGGACGCCAAGCGGTACGCCGATCCTCGCCGCTGCCCGCTGGTGGAGCGGCGGCCGGCCCAGGCGCTGGACGAAACCAGCCTGACGCCGAGCGAACCGATGGTGGTGGTGCTGTCGCGGAAAGGCTGGGTGCGGGCGGCCAAGGGGCGCGAGATCGACGCGGCGGCATTGAGCTACAAGGCGGGCGACGGTTTTCTGGCCCAGGCTCAGGGGCGCAGCAATCAATCCGCGGTATTTCTGGATACGACCGGGCGAACCTATTCGTTGCCGGTGGCGGGGCTGGCCTCGGCGCGTGGTTACGGCGAACCGCTCACCGGCAAGCTCGGTCCGCCGGACGGCGCCAGTTTCGTCAGCGTGCTACTGGGCAATCCCGAGGATCTTTATCTGCTGGCGACCGATGCTGGTTACGGCTTCATCTGCGCGTTCGACGACATGGTGAGCCGCAACAAGGCCGGCAAGCTGGTGTTGACCGTCCCGGACGGGGCGATGATCCTGCCGCCGCTGCCGTTCGTCGGTGCGGAAACCGACCGACTGGCGGCGGTCGGCAGCGGCGGGCGATTGCTGGTGTTCCCGGTGAAGGATTTGCCGCGCCTGCCCAAGGGCAAAGGCAACAGGATTCTCGATCTTCCAGGCGAGGAGCGGCTGGTGGCCCTGACCCTCGTGCCGCCGGGACGAAACCTGATACTCGCCGCCGGCAAACGGGATTTGAAACTCAAACCGGCGGATCTGGAGAGCTATGTCGGAGAGCGGGGCCGTCGGGGCAAGCCACTGCCGCGTGGCTTTCAACGGGTGGAGCGACTGGCGGCGGGCGAATGAATCCGCCACCACCAAAGCCGATATCCCAGCAATGCAACCAGCACCCCGCCATACAGCAGCGGTTCGGTGATATCGGCCTTAACCAGCCATAGATAGTGCAGCACGCCGAGCACGCCGATCGGATAAACCAGCCGGTGCAGCCGTTGCCAGTTCCTTCCCAGCCGCTTCATCATCCCGCTGGTGGAGGTCGCCGCCAGCGGAATCAGCAGCAGGAAGCCGGCGAAGCCGACCGTGATGTAAGGCCGCTTGGCGACATCCGCCACGATGGCTTGCCAGTCGAAGAACTGGTCGAAAATCAAGTACACGCTAAAGTGCAGGCAGACGTAGAAGAACGTGAATAGCCCCAGCATTCGCCGAAATTTTTGCAGCCAGTTCCACCCGCTCAGCCGTCGTAGCGGCGTCACCGCCAGCGTCAGCAGCAGGAAACGCAGGCTCCAGTCGCCGGTGCGGTGGCTGAGCGTCTCGACCGGATTTACGCCCAACTCTCCCTCCCATCCCAACCAGAACAGCCAAGCCAACGGCAGCAGACTGGCGCCGAAGATCAACGATTTGCCAAGGGTAAGGAACCGCCGGGTTTGTTGGGGAGTCATGGCGCAGGCGGGTGCTCGATGATGGTTCGGGAACGCAGAAAAAAGCCGGAGCTCACGCTCCGGCTAAAGAACCACCAAAGGAAGGTGTGGAGAAGAACAACATCTGAACGATGTCGGAAACAAGTGTAGTCGAATTTGTTGCAGTGCGTCAAGGGATCTTGAAGAGCGCAATAATTTTTTTTTGCGAGCGCGATAAAAAAAGCCGGGGTAAGTTCTACCCCGGCAAAGAACCACCAAAGGAGGATTTGGAGGACAACATCCACAAGGGATGCTGCAGTGCAGTATAAGTAACATGCTGCACCGCGTCAAGATGTCCTTCGATAACTCCAAAACGGCTGGCATCGGTGGTTTCTTGGAATAATTCATTAAAAATTAGTTAATTGTAGTGTATTTGCAGTTGATGTGGCTCATGACCAGTCTTGTCGCAGCACGATCTTGCCGAACTGCTCGGCGGCCAGCAACCGCTGGTGGGCGGCGACTGCCTGGTCCAGCGGGAATACCCGATCCATGATCGGTTCGATGCGGTGCTCTGCGACGAAGCGCAACATGGCCGCGAATTCGGCCGGCGAGCCCATGGTGGAGCCGATGATGCGCGCCTGCCGGAAGAACAGCTTGGCCATTTCCAGGCCGGCGGGCGGGTTGCCGGCGGTCGCGCCGTAAACCGCCAGCCGGCCGGCGGGTTTCAACAACGAAAAGCAGTCCTTGAAGGCCGGGCCGCCGGTGCCGTCGATGACGACATCCACGCCGCCGGTCAGTTTGGCTAGTTGTTTGCTCCAATCATCCGCGCGGTAATTGACGCCGCCCGCCGCTCCCATCCGCCGGGATTGCTCCAGCTTGGCGTCGTCGCCGCTGGTGACGAAGGTCCGCGCGCCCAG
>JAVMKL010000005.1:0-10363 GCA_031732875.1 Candidatus Competibacter sp.
AGAACGCCAGCTTGATCAGGATGGTGAGGAAGATGATCGCCCAGCCCCAGTTGCCCACGATGGCGTGAATGGCCTTCAACAGCCAGAACAGGGGCTCGGCGATGATGGTCAGCACGCCGTAGTCCACGGTCAGTTGCAGGTTGGGCGCGATCTCCTCCAGCACGTTCGGCAGCTTCGGTCCCACGTACAGGCGGGTGCGGAAATCGCCGGTCGCGCCGGCGGGCACGGCCTGCACCGCGCCGCGCATGCCCAGCACGTACCGATTGCCGCCGACCACCCGGCTATAGAAGGTGTCGGTTTCACCCGGACCGGGAATCCACGCCCCGAGGAAGTAGTGCTGGATCATGGCGATCCAGCCGCCCTGCACCGACTTGTCCAGCGCCTGCTTGGCGATCTGATCGAAGGTAATCTTCTCGTAGCGCTGCTCCGGCGTGGAAATCACCCCCCCGGTGTAGGTCACCACTCCGCCGCCGAAATAGCTGTTCTTCGTCGCCGGCGGGGTCCGCTGGAACTGGCGGTACTGGCTGCCCTGCCAATCGGCGGCACCGCCGTTCTCCACCCGCTGGTTCAATTCCACCAGGAAACTGCCGCGCCGGAAGGTATAGGTCTTCGTCACTTTCACGCCGGAGGGGTCCGACCAGTTCAGCCGCACCTCCAGCGTGTCCTGACCGTCGGCCAGTCGATATTCGCTCTGTTCGGCGACAAACGGGGCGTAATGGTTGGGCGCGGGACCGTTGTTCAAAGCCAGCAGGCCGGACTGGGCGATGAAGATTTCCGCGCCGCTGTCCTTGAGCAACAGGAAAGGCTGATCCCGCTGCTGCACCGATTCCGGATAAGTGCGCAGGCCGACCTGACGCAGGTCGCCGCCGATGGTGTCGATCTCGGCTTCGAACAGGTCGGTGACCACCCGCACGCGCTGGCCGCCGCCCAGAGCCTGGGGTCCGGCGCTCGCGGCCGGCGCGACCGACGGAACGTCCTGCCCCGGAACGGCCGCCGGCTTGGCGGGGCCGGCTGGACCGGCGGGCGCGGTCGCGACCGGCGATGCCGGCGGCGGGTGTTTCTTGACCTGAAATTCCTGCCAGTTCTGCCAGAGCAGAAACAGCACGAACACCAGGGCAGCGAACAGGATCAAACGTTGGTTTTCCATCATCGGTCCTTCGGGGAAGGTTCGGGAACGGGGTCGACGCCGCCCGGATGCCAGGGGTGACAGCGCAGCAGGCGCCGGACCGCCAGCCAGACGCCGAGCAGGGCGCCGTGGCGCTCGATGGCCTCGCGGGCGTATTGGGAGCAACTCGGGTAAAACCGGCAGTGGTTGCCCAACAGCGGGCTGACGAACCACTGGTAGGCGCGGATCAGCGCGATCAGGACGGCGCGCATGGCCGCGCCAGCCTCCGCCAGTGCCGTTGCAGCGAAGCGAACAGGACGGCGTTGTCCTGCTCCGTCAGTCCGGCGCGGCCCATCACCACGCAATCCAGGCCAGCGAGCTGCTGCCGATGGTGCCGGAAGCTTTCGCGCGCGATCCGCTTGAGGCGGTTGCGCGCCACTGCGGATTTGGCGACCTTGCGGGAAATGGCCAGGCCCAACCGGGGATATGGTAGATCGTTGGCACGGACGAGCACGGTGAAATAGCGGTCGCTGGATTTGACCGGCTGGGCGAAGACGCCGGCAAAGGCACGTTGGCCGGCCAACCGGGCGCGGCGCGGAAAACGCGCGGCGCCCGCCCCGACGTCAGGGCGCCAGACGGGCGCGACCCTTGGCGCGGCGCGCCTTCAGAACCAGGCGGCCGCCCTTGGTGGCCATGCGGGCGCGAAACCCGTGGGTGCGCTTGCGGTGGACGATGCTGGGCTGGAAAGTTCGCTTCATGGCGATTCCTTGGATACGGTGCGGAACGTAATAGATTAACGGTTTTCGACGGAAACGCGAAAATTACTGATTGAGAGGCAAATTTGTCAAGCGCCGCCGCCGGCGACCGGCAACCCAGGATCGGCCAACCCGACTCGCCCACCCTCACCGAATCTTCGCTCCGACATTGACCGGGATGGTTTTTTCCCGCCCGCGATTTCGATGCCCGCCACCGCGAGCCCACCGGACCAATGCGCTGTCGTGGGGCGCGGGAGCCGATGGCGCCAACCGCCCGACGGAAAAAGTGATTCCCGAGTAATTTACTTATTTTATTGATGGTTTTATGTGCTACGTTTTGGTTGTGCCACCCCTTCATTTTTCCGTCTTATTCCGAATGGAGGTAAATCAAGATGAGCGCTACACAACCCAAGCTTTCCGATGCATTGGCCGCCATATCCGACTGTGGGTTCGCCATTTGGGCTACCCACGAAAGCCCCGCGGCGGATTTCAGGAAGCATTTCGATGCTGTTCGCATCCCGGTGGTGGGAATCCGGCACGTTCGGCAATGGGGAATCCAGGTGGATGACGAACGGGAACTCATGGGACACGAGCGGACGTCCGTCGCCGACGAGGAACTCTGGCAGGTGGTGTTGCAGGCCAAGGACGGCGCGACTTACGAGGTCAATTCGCGGCTGGTGGTTGCGGCGCCACGCTAGCGAATCGTGCGCGCCGAAATCCGCGGATTCCGAACCGGTCGGGCACGCCGGACTGCCGGGTGTCGCCCGCGTGGAGGTCAGTGGCGGTGACGACCACTGACCGAAGAGGGAGAGACCGTCACTCTTTCCCAGTATCGACCGGGTACCCATCGTCTCCCTGCCGGAAACCATCCCATGAAAGAGAAACTCGCGGAGCTTTCAACGACCCGAGTGTGGGCGCACCGTCGCTTGCGCGAACTGCGATCCAAGACGTATTCGGAGTTTCTGAACCTCGAAGCCGCGGCCTTCTCGGATAGCGAACTGCCGAAGAAGGTCAAGGAACTCATCGCCTTGGGCATATCGGTCCGCATCAACTGTGAGTCGTGCATGCAATGGCATATCGAACAGGCGGCGAAGGCCGGAGCAAATTGGCGCGAGGTTCTCGAAGCGGTCGAGGTCGGGATCGAGATGGGGGGCGGGCCGGCCACCGTAGCGGCGCGGTTTGCGCTGGCGGTGATGGAAGCGGTATTTCCCGACCTGCCCGAGGCCTGACGCCCTCCCACCGGCGGAGGCTTTCCGCCCGCGCGCCGAAGCCGGCGAACTCACCGCCCGGCGCGAATCCGCACGGCGGCGCCCTCCTGCAAGGCGTCGTCGGGATGGGTCACGACCCGTTCGCCCTCGGTCAGGCCGGAACGGATTTCCACGGCTAACCCGCCGCGCTGCCCGATCTCGACGGCGCGGCGGCGGGCCTGGCCGTCCTCGACCACGAACACGGCCCAGCCGTCGCCCTGACGGAACAGCGCGCTGGCGGGAATCTGAAGCACCCGCTCGCCCTGCCAGACGATGAAGCTCGCTTCCACTCGGTAACCATCGCCCAGGTGCGACCACGCCTCGACGGGCGAGCGCAGGTCGGCGACGACCCAGACCCGCTGCTCCTCGACGCCCAGCGCCGAGAGCTTGGTGAAACCCACCGGTTCCACGGTTCGGGTGACCCCCTCCAGCGGCTGCTCGCCCCCCCAGCGTTCCAACACGACCGGCGTGCCCGGCCGGATGCGCACCGCGTCGGCGGACAGCACGTCCACCGCCACTTCCAGGGCGTGGGGATCGCCGACTTCCAGCAATGGCGTCCCCGCCCCCACCACGCCCTCGCTCTGGCGCTGGTAGCCGAGCACTTGACCGTCCACCGGCGCGCGGACGACGACGGTTTCCCGCGCGACGTCGCCCGGTTGCGCCGCCGAAGGGCGCAGCGCGGTTTTGGCCGCCTCCACCTCATGCCGCGCCACCTCCACGGCGAACTGGGCGGATCGCAGTTGGGCCTCGGTCTGGCGGGCGCGGGATTCGGCGCGGTCGCGCTCGGCTTCGGTGACCACGCACTGCCGCCGGCACAGGGCCGCGATGCGCTCGAATTCCAGCTTGGCGTAATCGGCCTCCGCCCGCGTGGCGGTCGCGGTTTCCCGGGCGGCTTGCAGGGACGCTTCGCTGGCGGCCACCCGCGCCTCGGCCTGGGCGCGCCGGCGCGGATCGAGCACTTCCGAGGGCAGGGGGTCGATCGTCGCCAGCGGCTGGTCCCGCCGGACGCCGTCGCCCACCTCCGCTTCGATGCGGCGCAGGTAGCCGGCCACCGGCGCCGAAAGGACGTAGCGGTCGATGAGCCGGGTTTTGCCTTCCGCTTCCACGGTGACCCGCAGCGGCTGGCGGGCGACGGTCGCCGCCTCCACCCACAGCGGCCGGGGCCAGAACCCGTAGCCCAGCGCGGCCGTGATCGCCGAAGCCAGCAGAATCAGTCCGAAGCGTCGTCGCGTGGTCATGGTTCAGTCCCGGGTCTTGAGCACGGCGATCAGATCCAGCCGATCCAGCTTGCGCCGCACCAGCCATCCCGACAGGAGCGCCGAGGCCAGCACCACCACCGCCGCGAAGGCGTAGGTGGAGGGGTGGATGACGAGCGGAATGCGGTAGAGTTCCGACCGGGCGCCGTCCACGAACAGGGCGCAGATGCCCCGGCCGACGCCGAAGCCGAGCGGGATGGCGATCAGCGTCAACAGGCCCAGTTCGCCCAGCAGGATGTAGCTGATTTCCGCGCGGGTGAATCCCAGCACCCGCAGGCTGGCCAGTTCCCGGCTGCGTTCGGTCAGGGCGATGCGGGCGCTGTTGTAGATGATTCCGAAGGCGATGACGACCGCGAAGACGGTGGCGATGAAGGTGAAAAACAGCATGGTCTGTTCCATGGTGCGGTGAAAGTTGCGGATTTCCTGCTCGCGGATGGCGATGCCGGCGATGCGGGGAACGTCGCCCAGGCGGCGGTAGAGCTCGGGGCGCGCGCGGTCGTCGACCGCCAGATAGGCGCCGGAGATGGCGGGTCCCTCGCGCAGCAGCCGATTGAGTCCGGCGAGATCCATGTAGGCCGCCACGCCGAGGTATTCCTTGACCAGACCCACCACCGGCACCTCCCGCGTCGGCCGGCCGCCTTCCAGGACTTCGACGATCAGGCGATCGCCGGGGCGCACCCCCAGCAGCGTGCCCAGGTAGTCGGTCAGGATCACTCCCTCCGACGGCAGCGCGAGCGGCCGCAGATCGGCGTCCAGCAGGCGCTGCAAGTCGCCGCCGGAGGGAACGCCCTTGAGCGTGGTGCGATGGCTGTGTTGCTGAAACCGCAACCGCACCGGCACGGCGCGGTAGACCTCGACCCGTTCCACCCCGGGCAGTCCCGCCAGGGATGAGATGGCCCGTCGGGAGGTGGGTTCCACGAAGGTGACGGCGAGGTCTTCCCGCTGCGAGAGCTTGTAGTGGACATCGACCATGTGGGTGATCGTGGCTTCCTGAAACCGGCCGGCCATGGTGATGCCGCAGGCCAGCGCGATGCCCAGCACCGTGAACAGGGACTTGAGCGGCCGGCGCTCGATGTGGCGCAGGATCATCCGATTGGGCTGCGACAACAGCCGTTGCAGGCCGAGCCGTTCCACCACGGTGGCGCGATAGCGGGTGGGCGGTTCCGGCCGCATCGCCTCGGCGGGGCGCAGGGCGAAGGCAGCACGCAGGGCGAAGGCGGTTCCGGCCACGGCGCCGCCGACGTTGAGCAGGATTGCATCGAGGACGAGGGGAAAGGTCAGGCGGAAGTCCAGGAACGGGAAGCGGAAGAACTCCATGTACAGTTCGGCCAGCCGCCGGCCGAGTTCGGCGCCGGTGAGGATGCCGGCTGTCACGCCGACCAGGACGACGACCAGCACCAGCTTCAAATAATGCAGGGCGATCGCGCCGTTGCCGTAGCCGAACGCCTTGAGCGTGCCGATCTGCTCGCGCTGCATGCCGACGAGCCGGTGCACGACCACGTTCAACAGGAACACCGCCACTCCCAGGAACAGAACTGGAAACAGCGTCGCCGACAGGGTGATGTTGCGAAATTCCTCGGACAGAAAGCGGTGCGACGACTGATCCTCCCGGTCGTGCGCGCCCAGTCCGCCGTAGGGCGTCAGGAGCCGGTCGAGGGCGTCGATCACCTCGGGCGCGGCGCGGGCGTCGGTCAGGCCGACGACCACATCGTTGAACGCCCCTTCCATGCCGTAGGCGATGCCCAGCGCCCGGCGCCCCATCCACAGCACCCCGTAGCGCCGATAGTCGGGGAATATCGAGCCGGGGCGCATCTGATGGATATATTCCGGCGACAGCGCGGTGCCGACGACGGTCAGGGTCTGGCGGCGACCGTTGATCACGACTCGCAGCTTGGCACCCGGTTCCAGTCGGTGGGCGTCGGCGAACGCCTCGCTGACGAGGATTTCGTCGTCGCGGTCGGCCGCTGGCGGGCGCCCCTGTCGCAGGTAGAGGCGGTTCAGCCGGGGCTCGCGGTTGTCGGGAATGGAGATCAGCCGGCCGGTGATCGGCTCGGTGAAACCGGCGACTTCCAGGTGGACGTCGGCGACCACCCGGGTCTCGACCTCGGCGACGCCGGGAATGGCGGCGATGCGTTCCCGCAGCGATTCCGGCGCGCGCTTCAACGCCGCGAACACGTCGGCGAAACGGTATTCCTGGTAGTAGCGGGCGCGGGTCTGGCGCAGGGCGTCGAGGGTGGCGCCGAACATGACGTGCATGGCGACCCCGCACACGATCACCAGGGCGATGGCGACCGCCTGGCCTTTCAGTTGCCAGAGTTCGCGCCAGAGTTTGCGATCCAGGGCTCTCATGGGGGTCGGGTTACCAGACGATCTCGTCGGGTGATTGTCGCTCGGCATTGTGATCGATGCGGGCGATCAGGCCGTTGCTGAGATGGATGACCCGGTCGGCCATGGCGGCGATGGCGGCGTTGTGGGTGATGACGACGGTGGTGGTGCCCAGTTCCCGGTTGACGCGGTCGATCACCGCCAGCACCCGGACGCCGGTCTGCACGTCGAGCGCGCCGGTGGGTTCGTCGCACAGCAGTACCTCGGGTCGCTTGGCCACGGCCCGGGCGATGGCCACCCGCTGCTGTTCGCCGCCCGAGAGCTGGGCGGGGAAATGGTCGAGGCGGTCGGCCAGCCCGACCAGGGTCAGCGCCTCCTCCGGCGCCAGCGGGTTGCGGGCGATTTCGGTGACCAGGGCGACGTTTTCCCGCGCGGTCAGGCTGGGGATGAGGTTGTAGAACTGGAACACGAAGCCGACGTGCTCGCGCCGGTAGCGGGTCAGTTCGGCGTCGTCGTAGACGCCGAGATCGCGCCCGCCGTACTGCATGGCGCCGCTGCTGGGCGAGTCCAGTCCGCCCAGAATGTTGAGCAGGGTGGATTTGCCGCTGCCCGACGGCCCCAGCAGCACCACGAATTCGCCGGCGAACAGTTCCAGATCGACGCCGCGCAGGGCCTGCACCTGGATTTCGCCCATCGGGTAGATTTTGGTCAGGCCCCGGGCGAGGAAGACCCGGTCGCGTTGGGCGGTCATGGGGGCGAATCACCGCCGGCCGAGAAGAATCCCGCCGCGAGCGCCGCGACGGCGAACCAGGGACTGGGGCGATTCGTGTTCATGGCGAACGGGGGATGGTGGACGAGGAAACGATTGGGCGAGCCGAGTATGCCTCGGGGCCTTTTCCTGGGCTCGACGCTGGAACTCCGAGCCCACGCGGGTCGGTGGATTCCGGCATCGCGGAACTATAACCCAAGACCGTTGGCGGTTGGGTGGGTTCTTTTCGGGGATTGGTTGGCGCTTGCCAGCGTCCGGTCTGAGTTTCGCGCCGGGGCTGTGATTCCGCACTCCCATTGAAATGGGATCGAATTCCAATATGCTGAAATGGTCTGAACCACTCATTGAACTGCCACTGTCATCGCTTGCAGAAAATCGTTACGATATAAAGAACGCGGCAGCGAACTCGATTCTATATAGTCTTCCCAATTATGATCCGTACATTGCTAATAGCAAAGATTAGATTAATATTTAAAAATCATAAAGTTATAATTAAAATACTGTCCTGATCTGAATTGGGAAGACTATAGTTGTCCGTTGTAGTAAAAAATCTTCTCGTATTGACAGAATCGCTGAAAATAACTCAGCTACTGTTGATTGTGATGACACGGTTCGAATGCACTACTGATCTTCCCCAAGTACGGCACTTCGTAAAGATGAGTCGGCGTGGCAGAGACGTCGGACGCATGAGGATATCCCTAACAGGACGGGCGATATGCGATGTTATACAGCTCAGAAAAATTATTAAAATCAAATAGTTTTTGCCAATGACAACAGATTTTGGTAGATAGTCCGAAACGACATAATCACTTGTTCGGCCATCACAAATGATAGAGAACACGGCATACGACCTCAGATCCGACTTCTTGCGCACCAACTACGCAGACCTCGCCGACCAGTACCAGGCTGCGTACAACTGGTTCGAGTCCTTCGGGTTCAATGTAGCCGTGACGCGCCTCCGTCGGTACAAGGCCTGCATTGACGAACTCGCTCGCCACTACCGCGATGGCACGCTGAACACGGCCCCATTCAAGCGAGACTTCGCCAGCCAAGTCACGTCTCTGTTCGAGGCAACAGAAATCATGCGCATTCACCGAGGCTTGGCTTCGCTCTACTCATCCGGTCTCAAAGACAAACTGCAGGCCGTGCTCTCGGGGAAAGACGGTCGTCCTTCCCCGTCAGAGTTTGACCCAGGCCGGGATACTGCCTTTGAACTGCTCATTGCCTCCCGCTGTCAACGGGCCGGCTTCAAAGTCGAGATCGGCTCTGAGGCTGATCTGATCATCGACTTCAACGGTGTGGAACTATTTGTTGAGTGCAAGAGGTTGAAATCAGGCGGGACGGTCAGTAAGCGCGTGAAGAGTGCACTGAAGCAACTCCATCGTCGCTACAAGAACGGGCGGCAACCCCTATCGGCACGAGGAATCGTTGCGTTCTCCATTACCGATTCCGCAAACCCCGACCACGGCCTTATGATCGGCGATACCCCCGAGGAAGTTGGGGCCAAAGTCCAACGGCACGTAGATCAGTTCATCGTGCGCCATCAGGCTCTTTGGCAAGGGGTACAGGACAAGAGAACTATTGGCGCATTCGTTGAATTGTCGGCACCAACTGTCGTGGAGAGCGAGAACCTGTTCACCACATGCCACCAGGTTGGGATGAACAACTCCTGTCCGCAGGGCACACTGGATATGGCGTTGTTGATGGCATTCGCGAGGAAACTGGCCGAACAACGCGCTTGAGGATATCGTCGCTACCGCGCCGAATCCTCAGCGCAGGCGTTGTCGCGGACGCTTCGCGCCCGCGACAACGGGGCGGTGGATGGCATCCGCTGCTTGTTTGGCGCTTCGCGCCGCACAACCAGCGGATCGAGCCGACTCCGGGCGGAAAAGCCTGCGGCTTTCTCGCCTTTCGCGGCTTATCCGCCGCCCCGTTAGGCTCGCATTGCTTCTGGAGGAATCTGCAATGGGAAAAACTATCTACGAAAAGAAAAACCGAATCGCATATGTCACGTTGAATCGTCCCGACGCCCTGAATGCCCTGGATGACGAGATAAACAACGAACTCTGGACGATCTGGCAAGATTTCAATAACGATCCATCAGTGGATGTTGCAATTCTGACCGGAGCAGGCAAAGCCTTCTGTGCAGGTGCCGACCTCAAGACTTTCATCCCAAAATGGGAGCACGCGAATATGTTGGACGCCCGCCGCAACGCTGCTCGCGGCATCGGCGGAGGCATTACGCGTGGCCAGCACCGAATTACCAAACCGATCATTGCAGCCATCAACGGCCATGCCATAGGTGGTGGTTTCGAGTTGGCGTTGGCCTGTGACATCCGTGTCGCTGCCGACTCCGCAAAGTTCGGGGTATTCGAGGTGCGTCAGGGGTTACATCAAGGTGATGGAGGTTTGGTTCGCCTCGTGGCCATTGCGGGTGTGGCCGTGGCACTGGAGTTGACGCTTACAGGCCGGGAAGTGCTTGCAGATGAGGCCCTGCGCCTTGGCCTCGTCAATAAAGTTGTTCCCACCGAGCAGGTTTTGCCCACTGCGGAAACCTATGCGAAGATGATTCTAGCAAACAGTCAGCAAGCTGTTCGCTCCGCCAAGGAAACGATACTGGACATCATTGGTCGGTCCCTGGACGATGCTTTGCGGCTTGAGACGATCAATGGCTACTCAAGCGTTGGCGACTTTACAGATGTCAGAGAAAGGCTTGCAAAGTTCTTCGACAAGGGAAAGCAAGCCTAACCTTTCATTCAAGCCAATGCCGTTTCGCGGCGCGGCTTAATTCAGACATTATATGGCAAGGAGATTACGAGTGTACGTCGTTATATTCCGCGCCAAGATTCGGGTTCTTGACGAGAAATATTCACTGATGGCGGCGCGCATGCGAGAGCTGGCGTTGA
>JAVMKL010000006.1:0-54965 GCA_031732875.1 Candidatus Competibacter sp.
CGGAGGGCAAAGAATGGGTGGCGGACATCGACCTGGCGAGCTTCTTCGACCAAGTCAACCACGACCGCCTGATGCACCTGCTGGGTCAGCGGATCAGCGACCAGCGGATCATGAAGCTGATCGGGCGCTATCTGCGGGCACCGATGGACGAGGGCGACGGACGGCACATCCGGCGTAGCCGCGGCACGCCGCAAGGCGGACCGCTGTCGCCGTTGTTGGCCAACCTCTACCTCGACGTGCTGGACCGGGAGCTGGAGCAGCGCGGCTTGTCGTTCGTGCGCTATGCCGACGATATTGCCGTGTTCGTGGCCAGCGAACGGGCCGCCGAGCGGGTGCTGGAGCGCCTGACGCGGTGGCTGCACACGCACCTCGACTTGGAAGTCAACGCCGCCAAGAGCGGCGCACGCCGCACCGAGGAGACCGCGCTGCTGGGCTTTCGCATCCACCCTGGTGGCCAGGTGAGTCCGGCGCCGAAGGCCATCGAGAGGTTCAAGGATCGGGTGCGCGCGCTCTGGGATGCCCGGCAAAGCCTCACCAGCCAACAATTGCGCGAACAGTGGCAACGCTACGTCACCGGATGGTGGAACTACTTCGGCTATGCCAACTGGTGCCGCGAGGTCCACGCCCTCGCGGGATGGATCAGGCGGCACATGCGCAAATGCTTCTGGCTGCGCTGGCACGATCGCCACGGACGGTTCAACGCGCTGCGGCGCCTCGGCGTGCGCGGACATGCACTCGGGGTGGCCGGCTGTCGGCGCGGTGCCTGGTTCATGGCGCGTCATATCGTCGTCAACCAAGCGCTGAGAACCGCCACACTGAATCGACATGGATTCACTCTACCGTGGGTGCTCGCGGGCTAAAGCCCGCTGGACTCAACCGCCGGATGCGGAAAACCGCATGTCCGGTGGTGTGGGAGGGCTGACGGGCGCAATCCCGTCAGCTCGACCCGATCCCGGATTCGCCGAAATCGGTTTCCGTGGTGGTCGCGGCGTCTCCATCGCCCCAATCCGCTGGATATATCCCCTCCGCTACATACCGATGGGATCTCCCCCCAAGGCGGGTTACGGGTTGGCGCTCTAACGCACCCTACATTTTGCCTGTTGCGCGGGCAGCGAATGGGGCAAAATGGCTGGCATGAAGCTTCCTATGCCGAGGGTAAAATGCCGCGAAGACCTGTCTGGCCGGATTGGTGGCACTGGGAACTCGAACTCACGCCCCACCTGATGAAGCGCATGGAAGATCGTGATTTCAACGAGTTGGATCTCCGTAGGATGCTTGAGTACGCACGCGCCTACCGATCTGATCTTGTTGAGGGACGATGGGTGATCGAGGCCCGGCATCAAGGTCAACCGTGGGAGATCATCATGGAGCCAGACGAGAGCGAGCGCCTGCTCGTCGTTATCACCGCCTACCCTGTATCAAGGTGAGTCCAATGCGAGAACCCTATCTTGAAGTCACCTTCCGGCACGGTCGTCCGTTAGCGGCCTATTTGTACCTGCCCCGCTCGCCCAATGACAGAAGTCGACGCACGGTCAAGGCCGAAGGCGGCTTGCTCGTCGATTACACCGAATCAGGAAAACCCATCGGCATCGAGATCACGGCGCCGGCAGCGGTGACGATTGGCAACCTCAACGCTGTTCTCAAGGGCTTGAACGCAGCAACGCTCACAGAAGCGGATATCATGCCGCTCAGGGCCGCATAACTCCGCAGCACATAGCGCGTAGGGCGGATTATCCAGGTAGGTCGGGTTTACAGGACGTACCCCACATGCTCTCTCCCATTCATCCCCTGAACCGGTCCGGCGATGCCGCTATGATCCTGTGGTACACTGCACGACAACGCCCAATCAAAGCGGTCTCGATGAGAGGATAATCCCATGCAAACCCTTCATGCTGTTTATGAAAATGGAATTTTTCGTCCCATCGAACCGGTCAATCTGCCGGATGCCTGCGAAGTGGAGATTCAGGTTGAATCCCGGCGGACAACCCAACAACGGCCAACACTGGCCCGTTTGGCCGAAATTGGGCGTCGCTTCCCCACAAATCCGGAACTTCCTGAAGATTTAGCGGCGCAACACGACCACTATCTTTATGGCCTCCCCAAACAATCATGATCTTCGTCGACACCAGCTTCCTGTTAGCGGTTTTGAATCCACGCGATGCGCTGCATTCACGCGCTCAGGCTTGGGCAGAGGTGATCACGGAACCGTTGCTGGTCACGGAATATGTGATCTGGGAGTTGGTCAACGCTTTATCCATGCCGGCTGATCGTGCAAAGGTTCACGCAGCGATTCAGGAAATCCAGACCGCGCCCGAATGGGAGTGGGTACCCGCATCTCCCGAGCTATTCTCGGCAGGCATGCAATTACACGGCGAACGCCCTGACAAGGCATGGTCCTTGACCGACTGCATTTCATTCCTGACGATGCAGCAACGTCATATTCACCGTGCGCTCACTTACGATCATCACTTTGAGCAGGCAGGCTATGCAGCCCTGCTGAGGCGTGATCCAGGTTGATCGCCTTACCACCTATCAGTCTGTCCCAAACCATGGGTTCAGAACATTTCAGCAGATTTCCTGCAACGGTAAATCAAACACTTAATACCGCCTGCTGACGAGCGAACCCAGCGATTTTCAAAACTGATGGGTGATGAGGGTTGATCGCCAGCAATTCTCATTTTGGCGATTTCACCCGGTTTCGGGTTGTAGGGGAGCCGGCTCGAAGCTTTGCAGCATGAACGTCATCAAGGCTTCCCAGCTTTCGAAACACAGGTAACTGGTCAAGGTGCGAATGTCACCGAACAAGCGTTGTCGGGAGGGCAGTTTCCGGCGAAGCAGTGGGTATGGGTCGTCCATCCACTCCAGCACGGTATGGACCAGAAAGGCCAGGATGATGAGGCTGGCCAACACCGCTGACAAATACTGCTGGCCGTGGCCGTAGTTGTGCTCGAAGTGGTAACCCTTGGTTTTCAAGGTGTTGTTGTTTTCATTTTCGATCTTCCACCGGCCGCGCCCGGCCGCGACGATCTCCAGCACCTTGCGGTCATCGAGTGCAAGGTTGGTCACAAAAGGGTTGTGATAGAGCATGTGACCGCTTTCATCGGTGGTGGTGAGTTCACACCAATCGACCAACAGGGCATCATCCCCATCGCGCAGGGGAATCGCTCGCGCGTCGCGATAGGTGTCGATCTCGCGCCGCTGACCGGTCCAGCGGCGCCGGACCACGGTGCGCACGGCCCCGCTCCGGTCCAGAAAATCCACCCATTCGGACCCGATGGGATGGGACGCCGGCTTGCAGACCAGGATGAAGTCAAATCCCCGGTTCACCGCGTCGCGGCAGAACGGTTCGTGGCAGTACAGATCGTCGCCCAGGAGGGTGACGCCCAAAGGACTATAGTCGCCCCCGCAGTCGGCCAACCAGCGCTGGGCCGCGTTGAGTTCGCAATCTTGCTTCTCCGCGCCGTCCTGCGGTCGAACGAATTCCGGCGCCAGCGGAATGACTTTGTCCAACCCCGGCTTCACCAGCACCGGGGTCAGGGCCATATGGCTATACGTCACCGAGCCGTTGGCGTGCTGCCGGATCGAGCACTGCGGGCAATGAATCGCGGACGAGGAAAAATACTGCACCCCATCGAAGGCCAGCAGCAGGGTCTGGTTCACCGAACGGTAACTCTCCACTACGCCCGCCTGGTGCAATGCCTGGAACAGAAAGGAAAACAACGGCTTAACCTGCCCAGGCTCGGTGGCGTCCAGCAAGTGGCGAATCTGATTGTCCGACGGGATTTGATGGACCCCAAACAGGGTCTGAGCGTTATTTTTACCCAACCGCTGGTCCAGGCTGCGCTGGTATTCCAAAAATGACGGACTTTGCATGAAGAATACCGAGAAAGCACTCAACCCGGCGTCCACCAGCGTGTAACGGGTGTTCTTCCCCCGGCGCGGATCGGTAAACTGCTCGAAGGTCCGGCGGATTTGTTTCGTAATGTCGTCCAGCGTCAGGACGGCGCGACCAAACGGTACGCTCATCAAGGTGCTTCCAGTCAAGGGGGGCGGCTACTCTAACTCTAGCGAGTCATCGCCAAAATGAGAATTGCTGGTTGATCGCTCCATCGCGTACCCCGGTACGGCGGATTTGGTATAATAAGGGAACCGCCGTGACCGACGATGTTGAAAATCTCATTCTCGAACACCTGCGGGCGATCCGCTCGGATATCGGTGGCATCAAGGACGACGTACGCGAGATCAGGCAGCGACTCACCAGCTTGGAAGCGACCGTTGCGGGTCTTCGGCGCGATAGCGCCAAAACGCCAACCTGTATGGCGACGTGATCGACCAATACGCGTGATACGACCGTCTTGTGGAGCGTGTGGAGCGAATCGAGCATCGCTTGGATTTGGCTGAAGTTGAACCGTCGTAAAGCGGTAGCCGGGGGTGGGGGGTGTGAAGGGTTACTTGTCAACCATCGCCCGGAGGTGGACACTACTCAAGGGAACCGGCTGGACGGTCGCCGTATCGCATTGCGATATGGAGGAAAGTCCGGGCTCCACAGGACAGAGCGCCAGGTAACGCCTGGGCGGCGCAAGCCGACGGAAAGTGCCACAGAAAACATACCGCCCACGTTCGCGAGAACCGGCAAGGGTGAAAAGGTGCGGTAAGAGCGCACCGCGTCGCTGGCAACAGGGACGGCAGGGCAAACCCCGCTCGGAGCAAGACCAAATAGGGGGGCGCTACGTGTGGTCCGCACGGCCCCCGGGTAGGTCGCTACAGGCGTCTGGCGACAGACGTCGCAGATGAATGACCGTCCTCGACAGAACCCGGCTTACAGGCCGGTTCCCGCTTTTCTCCGACGATCGCCCGGGTCGAGAGCCTGGGTGAAACGGCGCGGATCCCTGGCTCCGCGCCGCTCCCGGGCGACAGTCTATCCCTTCAGTTTCTGGGTCAGCAGATCGTTCACCTGCTGGGGGTTGGCCTTGCCTTTGGACAGCTTCATCACCTGACCGACGAAGAAGCCGAACAGCTTGTCCTTGCCGGCGCGATATTGCGCCAGTTGCTCGGGATTGGCCGCGATCACGTCGTCGATCACTTGTTCGATCGCCGAGCTGTCGGTGATCTGCCTGAGGCCGCGCCGCTCGATGATGGCGTCGGCGTCGCCTTCGCCGGCCCACAGCGCCTCGAAGACTTCCTTGGCGATCTTGCCGGAGATGGTCCGGTCCTGAATCCGCCGCAGCAGTCCCGCCAGTCGGACGGGATCCACCGGACTTTGCGCGATATCCCGATTCTCCTTGTTCAGGAACGCCGACAAATCGCCCATCACCCAGTTGGCGCACAGCTTCGGTTCGCCACCCAGCGCGGCGACCGTCGCTTCGTAGTAGTCGCCCAGTTCGCGGCTGGTGGTCAACACCCCGGCGTCGTAGCCGGACAGGCCGTACCGTTCCACGAACCGCTGTTTCTTGGCGTCCGGTAGTTCCGGCAGACCGGCGCGGGCGGTGGCGACGAACGCCTCGTCCAGTACCAGCGGCAGCAGGTCGGGATCGGGGAAGTAGCGGTAGTCGTTGGCTTCCTCCTTGCCGCGCATCGAGCGGGTTTCGCCCTTGTCCGGATCGTATAACCGGGTTTCCTGTACCACCTTGCCGCCGGATTCGATCAGGTCGATCTGCCGTTCGATCTCGAACTCGATGGCGCGCTCGACGAAGCGGAAGGAATTGAGGTTCTTGATCTCGGCCCGAGTGCCGAACTTCGGGTCGCCCACGCGCCGCACCGATACGTTGGCGTCGCAACGGAACGAACCTTCCTGCATGTTGCCGTCGCAGATGCCGAGATAGACCACCATCTGATGCAGCTTCTTCATGTAGGCCACCGCTTCCTTCGCCGAACGTAGGTCCGGTTCGGAGACGATTTCCAGCAACGGCGTGCCGGCGCGATTGAGATCGATGCCGGACAGGCCGTGGAAATCCTCGTGCAGCGATTTACCGGCATCTTCCTCCAGATGGGCGCGGGTGATGCCGATCACCTTGCTGGAACCGTCCTCTAGGTCGATGGTCAACCGGCCCTTCCGGACCACGGGCAACTCGTACTGGCTGATCTGGTAGCCCTTGGGGAGATCGGGATAGAAGTAGTTCTTGCGCGCGAATACCGAGCGGTGGGCCACCTCGGCGCCGATGGCCAGCCCGAACATCACGGCCATGCGCACCGCGTCGCGGTTCAGCACCGGCAATACCCCCGGCATCCCTAGGTCGATGGCGCAGGCCTGGGTGTTGGGCGCGGCGCCGTAGGCCGTCGCGGCGCCGGAGAAAATTTTGCTCTTGGTGGCGAGCTGGGCGTGGATTTCCAGCCCGATTACCGTTTCCCATTCCATCATGTCGCACTACCCTGAATTTTTGAAAGCGAAGCGCCCTCACCCCCGACCCCTTTCCCGAAGGGCGAGGGGAGCAGCCTGTCAGACAAACGCGGCGGGGGCGCGCTGGTGCCAGTCGGTGACCTGCTGGTAGCGGTGCGCCACGTTCAATAGCCGGTCCTCGGCGAAGTAGTTGCCGATCAACTGCAAACCCACCGGCCGTTGACCGACGAAACCCACCGGCAGCGACAGGCCCGGCAGGCCGGCCAGGTTCACCGCGATGGTGTAGATGTCCGACAGATACATGGTGATCGGGTCGTCCACCTTCTCGCCGAGATTGAAGGCTACGGTCGGCGAAGTCGGTCCTGCGATCGCGTCGACCCGTTCGAAGGCCCGCCGGAAGTCGTCGCTGATCGAGCGGCGGATCTGCTGCGCCTTCAGGTAATAGGCATCGTAGTAGCCGGCCGACAGCGCGAAAGTGCCGACCAGAATGCGGCGTTTGACTTCGGCGCCGAAACCTTCGCCGCGCGAGCGGGTGTAGAGGTCCAGCAGGTCCTTCGGATTTTCGCAGCGGTGACCGTAGCGCACTCCGTCGAAGCGGGCCAGATTGGAGGAGCACTCCGCCGGAGCGACCACGTAATAGGCGGGAATCGCCAGCCGGCTGTTGGGCAAACTGATGTCGATCGTTTCCGCCCCCAGCTTCCGGTATTCGGCAATGGCGTCCTCCACCACCCGGGCGACTGCGCCGTCCAGCCCCTCGTCGAAATACTCCTTGGGCAGACCGATCTTCAATCCGTCGAGCGGCCGGTCGAGCAGGGCGGCATAATCGGGCACCGGCCGGTCGACGCTGGTGGAATCGCGCGGATCGAAGCCGGCCATCGCTCCCAGCAGCAGCGCGCAGTCCTCGGCGGTACGGGCCATCGGCCCGCCCTGATCGAGGCTGGACGCGTAGGCGATCATGCCCCAGCGCGACACCCGGCCGTAGGTCGGTTTGATGCCGGTGATGCCGCACAACGCGGCCGGCTGGCGGATCGAACCGCCGGTATCGGTCCCGGTGGCGCCAGGCGCCAGGCGCGCGGCCACGGCGGCGGCCGAACCGCCCGAGGAACCGCCGGGAACCGCTTCCAAATCCCAGGGATTGCGCACCGGACCGTAGAAACTGGTTTCGTTGGACGAACCCATGGCGAACTCGTCCATGTTGGTTTTGCCTAGCGTCACCGCGCCGGCTGCCGCCAGCCGCTCGACCACCGTCGCGTCGTAGGGGGCGATGAAGCGGTCCAGTATCCGCGAACCGCAGGAGGTACGCAGGCCATTGGTGCAGAAAATATCCTTGTGGGCGATGGGAACCCCGGTCAGCGGTCCCGCCGCGCCCTGGCGGCGATGCTGGTCGGCGGCGCGGGCTTGGGCTCTCGCTCGGGTGGCGGCGACGGTGATAAAGGCGTTCAACGACGGATTGAAGCGTTCGATACGGTCCAGGAACGCGTCGGTCAGTTCTTCGCTGCTGAATTCGCCGGCGGCGAGACCGGCGCTGAGCTGTGAAATGGTTTTCTCGTGCATGGCGGTGGAATCAGGACTGTTCGTTCAATATTCGCTCCCCTCTCCCTCTTGTGGGAAGGGGGATGGGGGTGAGGGGATCGAAGCGCTTCACTCGATGACCTTGGGCACCAGATACAGGCCGGCTTCAACTTGTGGAGCGATGGCCTGGAAATGCTCGCGCCGATCGGGTTCGGTGACTTCGTCGGCGCGCAGGCGCTGTGCCATGTCCAGCGGATGGGCCATCGGCGCGACTTCGACGGTGTCGGCGGCGTTCATCTGCTCCACCAGTTCCAGGATGGCCGACAGGTTGCGGGCGTAAGCCGGCACGTCCTCTTCGCGGATGGCCAGTCGGGCCAGATGGGCGATTTTGGCGACTTCGGCGGGTCCGAGGGACATCGTGCGAGTTCTCCTTACGGCGGAATCGAATGAAATTAAACAAATAACACTATCATATATACCAGCTTGCTCCCAACCCCCCTGCTTGCTAGCATTAGCCGCTTTTGATAACCAGGTGCTTTCGACAACATGTTCAAATGGTTGCGCGGCAAATTTTCGAACGATCTCTCGATCGATCTAGGGACTGCTAACACCTTGATTTACGTTCGAGGAGCCGGCATCGTTCTCAACGAACCCTCGGTGGTCGCCATCAATCAGGATCCGATCCGGGGAGTTCGTACCATCGCGGCTGTGGGCACGGACGCCAAACGGATGCTGGGCCGCACGCCCAACAATCTCTCGACCATCCGGCCGATGAAGGACGGCGTGATCGCCGATTTCACCGTCACCGAGAAGATGTTGCAGCACTTCATCCGCAAGGTCCACGCCCGCAAGTTTTTCAACCCCAGCCCGCGCGTCCTGATCAGCGTGCCCTGTGGTTCGACCCAGGTGGAGCGGCGGGCGATTCGCGAATCGGCGATGGGGGCCGGTGCCCGGGTGGTGTATCTGATCCCCGAACCTATGGCGGCGGCCATCGGTGCCGGCATCCCGGTAGAGGAAGCGCGCGGGGCCATGGTGTTGGACATCGGCGGTGGTACCTCGGAGGTGGCGGTGATCTCGCTCAACGGCATCGTCTACGCCGGCGCGGTGCGCATCGGCGGCGACCGCTTCGATGAGGCCATCATCAATTACGTTCGCCGTAATTTCGGCGTCCTGATCGGCGAGCCGACCGCCGAGCGGATCAAGCACGAGATCGGCAGCGCCTATCCCACCAGCGAGATGCGGGAGATCGAGATCAAGGGGCGCAACCTGGCCGAGGGCGTGCCGCGCAGCTTCACCCTCAACAGCAACGAAATCCTCGAAGCCCTGCAGGAGCCGCTGTCCGGCATCGTCAGCGCGGTGAAGATGGCGCTGGAGACCACCCCGCCGGAATTGGCCGCCGATGTGGCCGAACGCGGCATCGTCCTCACCGGTGGCGGCGCGCTGATGCGCGACATCGACAAGCTGATCATGGAGGAGACCGGCCTGAACGTGGTCCTCGCCGAGGACCCCCTCACCTGTGTGGCCCGCGGCGGTGGCCGGGTTCTGGAACTGATCGCCAAGGACGAACGCGCGATCGATGCGTTCGCCATCGAATAGCCGTTGGCCGCCCTCGAACCCAGCAGCCGCATCAGCCACCTGTTCGCGGTCAACCCGGCGGCGGTACTCCGGCTCGGACTGTGGGTGGCGCTGTCCATCGCCATGATGACGGTGGATCATCGTTATCACACGCTCGATGGCATGCGTGACGTACTGGCCACGGTGGTCTATCCGTTGCACTATCTGGTGCGACTGCCGACCGATACCCGGAACTGGTTGACCGAGAATCTGGCCGGTCGTGCCACCCTGCTGGAAGAAAACGCCAGGCTGCGCGAGAAGCAAATCTTTCTTAACGCCCAGTTACAGAAATTGACGACTCTGGAAGCGGAGAATCGCCGCTTGCGCTCCCTGTTGGAGTCGGCGGTCAACACGCCGGAACGGATGTTGATCGCCGAACTGCTGGCGGTGGATTTCGATCCGTACCGGCATCACATCCTGCTCAATCGTGGTCGCCAGCACGGTGTTCGCGTCGGCCAGCCGGTGCTCGACCAGCATGGCGTCATCGGCCAGATCATCCGCGCCGATCCTTTTTCCTCCACGGCCATTTTGATTACCGATCCCAACCACGCCCTGCCGATTCAGATCAATCGTACCGGGGTGCGCACGCTGGCGCTCGGCACCGGCAAATTTCAGGAATTGGAACTGCCGCACATTCCTAATAACGAGGATGTGGTAATCGGAGATCTGCTGGTGACGTCCGGACTGGGCGGACGGTTTCCCCGCGGTTATCCGGTCGGCATGGTGACCAAGGTGGAGTTCGACCCCGGCAGTCCCTTCGCCCACATCGTCGCCAGACCGATCGCGCAACTGGATCGGATCCGGGAGGTGATGCTGTTGGAGAACGAACCGGCCGCCACCGCCGATGCGGCGGCCACGCGACCGCCATGACCGCGGTACATTCGAGCGGGGGGTGGGTCATCACCCTCAGTTTTCTGGTCGCATTCCTGCTGGTCGGGATACCCCTGCCGGGCGGGCTGGGTCATTTTCGCCCGGACTGGGTGGCGATGGTGCTGATCTACTGGTGCATGGCGCTGCCGCGCCGGGTCGGGATCGGCGTGGGCTGGCTGGTCGGGTTGTTGCTGGACGTGGGGCGGGGCGCGTTGCTGGGCCAGCATGCCCTGGCGCTGGCGGTCGTGGCGTATCTGACTCTCCAGACCTACCGGCGCGTTCGGGTGGCGCCTCCCTGGCAACAGGCGATCAGCGTTCTGGTGTTCCTGCTGATCGAACAAATCCTGGTATTCTGGATCAGTGGGGTCATCGGCTATCCGCCGCGAGACTGGTGGTATCTGGCGCCGGCGGTCGGCGGCATGCTGCTGTGGCCCCTGCTGTTCGTGATCCTGCGCGACGTGCGCCGGCACTTCCAAGTAACCTGAATTTCGGCAAGCCGACGATGAACCAGTGGCGGTCGTTCGCCAAACCGCTCGTGGATGAACTGAAAACCCGAGAGAAGGACAACACCGCCGAAAGCGAGTTGTTTTTCCGGCGCGTCCTCCTGGTGCTGTTGGCGGTTTTTCTGGGTCTTCTGGCGGTGGCGGGGCGGCTGGTCTATTTGCAGGTACTCAACCACGAACGCTTTACCACCCTGTCTGACAGCAACCGGGTTCGCCTGCTACCGTTGCCGCCGACTCGCGGCTTCATTTATGATCGCAACGGCGTGCTGCTGGCCGACAATCTGGCTTCCTACCACCTGGAGATCACTCGCGAGCAGACCAAGGATCTGGACGCCACCCTGGCGGAATTGCGGCAGCGCATCGAACTCACCGACGCCGACATCGAGCGTTTCCGCAAGCTGGCTCGGCGCAGCCCGCCCTATGCCAGCGTGCCGCTGCGCTTCCAGTTGACCGACGAGGAAATCGCCCGGTTGGCGATCGACTTGTACCGGTTGCCGGGCGTCGACATCAAGGCCGACCTGACCCGCCGCTATCCGCTGGGCCCGCTTGCCGTCCACGCGATCGGCTACGTCGGCCGGATCGACGAGAGCGAATTGCGCAAGCTCGATCCTGGCCAGTACAGCGGTAGCACCCATATCGGCAAGACCGGCGTGGAACGCTCCTACGAAGATGTGGTGCGCGGACGCGCCGGCTGGCAACAGGTCGAAACCAACGCCGAAGGCCGGCCTCTTCGCATCCTCAGCCGTACCCCGCCGACGCCGGGCCAGAATATCCATCTCACCATCGATATTCGCTTGCAGGCGGTGGCCGAAAAGATTCTGGAAGGTTACAACGGCGCCATCGTCGCCATCGATCCCCGCAACGGCGAGGTGCTGGCGCTGGCGAGCCAGCCGGTCTACGATCCCAATCCCTTCGTCAACGGCATCGATTTCGCCTCCTATCGCCAGCTCAACACCTCCAAGGACCGACCGTTGCTCAATCGTGCCCTGAACGGCGTTTATCCCCCCGGTTCCACCATCAAGCCGCTCATGGCGCTGGCCGGTCTGGAGTACGGAGCGGTCAATCCCTACAGCGGAGTATTCTGTCCGGGATTCTACCGCCTGCCCGGGGTGAGCCACAAATTCCGCGACTGGAAACGTGGCGGTCACGGCAGCGTGAGCATGGACCGGGCGATTGCCTTATCCTGCGATGTGTACTTCTACAATCTGGCGCTGAATCTGGGGATCGACCGCATTCACGATTTTCTGGACAAATTCAGCATGGGTCGGCTGACCGGCGTCGATTTGCCGGGTGAAAGGAAGGGACTGCTGCCGTCCCAGGAGTGGAAGCGCAAGGTGCATCGGCATGCCTGGTTTGCCGGCGATACGCTGAGCGCCGGTATCGGTCAGGGGTATTTCCTGGCGACGCCGCTGCAACTGGCCCATGCGGTCGGCGTCGTGTCCCAGCGTGGCGTGAATTTTCAGCCGCGGCTGTTGCACGCCACCGAAGATCCCGGCACGCGGGTCAAGACTCCGGCCGCGCCGCGGCCGCTGCCGTCGGTCGATGTCAAGAACCCCCGCTTCTGGGACGCGGTGATCGCGGGCATGATCCATGTGGTCGAGGGCGGCACCGCCCACCGAATCGGCATCGGCGCCAAGTACCGGATTGCCGGCAAGACCGGCACTGCCCAGGTCTTTACCCTGGGCCAGGGTGAAAAGTACGACGCCAAGCGATTGGCCAAGCACCTGCAGGATCACGCCTTGTTCATCGCCTTCGCGCCGGTCGAGGACCCTCGCATCGCCGTGGCGGTGATCGCCGAGCACGGCGGCGGCGGCAGCGCCACGGCCGCGCCGATGGCGCGCAAGATCATGGATGCCTGGCTGCTCGAAAAGTACGATGTCGATTTCTCCCCCGCGGACGTCCAGCCCGTTCGGGATACCCAAGCGCATGGAGAATGACGACGGCCGGTTCCTGAGGCTGATCCATCTGGATCTGCCGCTGCTGTTGGGGTTGCTGGCGGTATCCGGGCTGGGACTGGTCGTGCTGTACAGCGCCGGGCAGCGCGATCTGAACTTGGTGCTGGGGCAAGGCATGCGGCTGGGACTCGGATTCGTCATCATGCTGGCGCTGGCTCAGATCCCGCCGCATTACTTCCGGTTCTGGTCGCCGTGGATTTATCTGGTCGGCGTGCTGTTGTTGCTGGCGGTCATGGTGGCCGGCGACATCTCAAAGGGCGCGCGGCGCTGGCTGGATCTGGGCGTGGTGCGGTTCCAGCCTTCGGAGATCATGAAGCTTGCCGTGCCGATGATGATGGCCTGGTTCTTCGCCGAAAAACCGTTGCCGCCGCGCCTGTTGCATCTGCTCGGTGGGGCGCTGGTCACCGCGATTCCGTTCGTGCTGATCGCCGAACAGCCGGATCTGGGCACGGCGCTGGTGGTCGGCAGTGCCGGTGCCTTCGCGCTGTTTCTGGCCGGACTGAGCTGGATCATCATGATCGGGCTGGCCGGATTGCTGGGCGCGGCGGTTCCCCTGTTCTGGATGTTCGTCATGCACGATTACCAGCGCCAGCGGGTGCTGACCTTTCTGGATCCGGAAAGCGACCCTCTGGGCGCTGGCTATCACATCATCCAGTCCAAGATCGCCATCGGTTCGGGCGGCATTTACGGCAAGGGCTGGCTGAACGGTACCCAGTCGCATCTGGATTTTCTGCCTGAGGGCTCGACGGATTTCATCTTCGCCGCATTTTTGGAAGAATTCGGTCTGGTGGGCGGTTGTCTGTTGCTGGTGCTGTATTTTTTTATCATTGCCCGCAGCCTGTACATGGCCACCCGTGCCCCGGATACCTACACCAGGTTGCTTGCCGGCAGTCTTACGCTAATCTTTTTCATCTATGCTTTCGTAAATTCCGGGATGGTCTCCGGGTTGTTGCCGGTGGTGGGTTTGCCGCTGCCGTTGTTCAGCTACGGGGGAACATCCCTAGTGACGATCATGGCAGGCTTCGGTATCCTGATAAGCATCCATTCGCACCGCCGGACCCTGACGCGGTAATCGCCAACATCGCCAAGACGAGATCCACGCGTGAAGAGCCCGTATTTGTTGCTCGGCGCCGTTCTGTTGCTAAGCGCCTGCGCGCCGCCGGCGACGGTTCGCCAATCGTCGGAGATCCCGGCCCTGCCGGATGCCGCGTCACCGCCCGCGTCGGAAATGGCGGCGGCGGGTTCGGTTGCCGCGAACGCGGGCAGGCCGCTGGCCGACCGCCCCGACGTGCAGGCTTTCATCCGCGAGATGGTGGCCCGGCATGGTTTCAACGCCGCCCAGTTGCGGACCACCTTCGCCCGCGCCCACGCCCAACCCAGCATCATCGCCGCCATGTCCAAGCCGGCCGAGGCCAAGCCCTGGTACGCTTACCGGGCGATTTTCGTCAATCCCAAACGGATTCAGGGCGGGGTGGAATTCTGGCGGGCCAACGCTGCCGCCCTGACCGAGGCCGAGCGGATCTACGGCGTGCCGCCGGAGATCGTGGTCGCCATCATCGGGGTGGAAACCCAGTACGGCGGCAACATGGGCAAGTACCGGGTGCTGGAGGCCCTAGCCACGCTGGCATTCGACTATCCCCGGCGCGCGGCCTATTTCCGCAAGGAGCTGGAAAATTTTTTGCTGTTGGCTCGTGCCGAGGGCATCGATCCGCTGGCGCCGCGCGGTTCCTACGCCGGGGCCATGGGTTATGGCCAGTTCATGCCGGGCAGTTTCCAGTCCTTTGCGGTGGATTTCGACGGCGACGGCCATCGCGATCTCTGGCGGAATCCCCGCGACGCCATCGGCAGCGTCGCCAATTACTTCAAAAAGAACGGCTGGCGCGGCGGAGAACCGGTCGCCACGCCTGCCCGAGTCGAAGGTTCCCGCTACCCCGCGCTGGTCAGCCGCCAGTTGGGCCAGCCCAAGGACAGCGTCGCCAGCCTGAGAGCGCAGGGCGTCGTGCCCCTGGAGCCGGTCAGCGGCGCGCAATCCGCGATGTTGTTGGAATTCGAGGACCGCGACGGTCCGGAATACTGGCTGGGTTTTGATAACTTTTACGTCATCACCCGCTATAACCGCAGCCAACTGTACGCCATGGCGGCGTACCAACTCAGCCAGGCCATCGGCGGACAATACGCCCGTTCCGCTGATGCCGGAGCGACCGCGCCAGAGCGCGTGGCGCAAGCTGATTGACTCAATCCTGACAACTTCAATAATCCGCGCCGGCCCGAGGCAAGGATGCCTCTTGCCGGTCAAGGGAGGCGTTATTATGGCGAAATCCTGGAGCCATGCTTTGCTCTGCGCGTCGTTGGCGGGCGCGCTGGCCGGTTGCGGTACCGTCCCCGACGGCGACCGACTGGCAAACCCGCGATCAGGCAATTCCATCCTCGACGCCGGCTTGGACGGCGACGAACCCGTCCCCCGGGTCGAATCCCCCAGCCGCAGCGGCAATCCCGACACGTACGTGGTTTTCGGCCGGCGCTACCGGGTCAAGGAAACCAGCGAGGGTTATCGCGAGACCGGCATCGCTTCCTGGTACGGCTGGGACTTTCACGGTCGCAAGACCTCCAGCGGCCCGCCTTTCAACATGTTTGACCTGACCGCCGCGCACAAGAGCCTGCCGATCCCGACCTACGCGCGGGTGACCAATTTGGAGAACGGCCGCAGTATCGTGGTCAAGATCAACGACCGGGGTCCTTTCATCGGCGAGCGGCTCATCGATCTGTCCTACGCCGCCGCTGCCCGGCTCGAGATGCTGGAGCAGGGGACCACGCGGGTAGAGGTGGCCGCGCTGGAGCCCTACCAGTATCTGCCGGATTTGGCGGCCCGGCGCGCCGAGTTGCGGGAACGGCTAGCCATCCAGGCAGCCCGGCGGGAACAGGAGAAGGAAGAGAAAACCGATACCCTCCATTTTGCCCGCGAGGCGCCGGCGCCGAACCGTCTGACCGGGCGATTGGCTACGGCAACCCAAGTCCAGGAGTTGTCCCGCCCGGCGAAGGACGCGCGACCGGTGGCATCGGAACGCGAGCGGGATAAACCGGTCAAATCGGTGCCGAGCGTGCGGCTGGTATCCGTCACGCAGGCCGCGAAGGGCAAGGAGAAGCCGTCGGAGCGTTTCGCCTCAACTGCGAAGGGCAAGGAGAAGCCATCGGAACGTTCCGCCCCATCCGCGAGCAAGAACGGCGCGATCTATCTGGTCGGCACGGCCACCGAGCGTAATGGTGCCCGGCAGTTACAAACCCGGCTGACCAGCCAGTTGCAGCGTACCGTGCAGGTGGAATCCGGCGCGGGCAGCCGTTACGAGGTGCGGGTACCGTTGCGCAATCCAGGCGAGGCCCGGCAAGTGGCGGTTCGTCTGGCGGGTTTAGGCGTCAGTCGCTCGCGCATCGTCGCCGATTGAGCCATGTTCGACGATGGCTTTTGTGGTCGCGGCAATCGCCGTGTAGCCCTGCGGCGGCGAGGCGGTTTGTTTTCGAGCCGGGCTTCTGGCTAGAATCGCCGGTCGATGATTTTCAACCACGGGAACCTTCCACGATCCATGTCGCACTCGACCGCGTTTCGCCCCCTGTTGCTGCCGCTGCTGTTGATTTTCGCCTGGCTGAATCTCGGTTGGACCGCTGCCCGGGCGGCCGAGGCGATCCCACCGCCGCCGCAGGTGCCGGTACGCGCTTACGTGCTGATGGATCATCAAAGCGGTAATCTGCTGGCGAACGCAAAAGGCGACGAGCGGATGGAGCCGGCCAGCATCACCAAGCTGATGACGGGGTATGTCGTCTACAAGGCGCTGAAATCCGGCAAGATTCACCTGGACGACAAGGTCACGATCACCGAGAAGGCCTGGAAGACGCCAGGTTCGAAAATGTTCGTCAAGGTCGGTACTCAGGTGTCGGTGGAAGACCTGCTGATGGGCATGGTGGTGCAATCCGGCAACGACGCCACCGTGGCGCTGGCCGAGCATGTAGCCGGTTCCGAGGAGACCTTCGCCAAACTGATGAATCAGGAGGCGGAGCGGTTGGGCATGAAGAACAGCCATTTCACCAACGCGCCGGGGTTACCCGACGCCAACCATTACATGTCGGCCCACGACATCGCGATTCTGACCCGGGCGCTGATCCAGGATTTTCCCGACCAGTACGGCCGCTATTCGGTGCGCAGCTTCAAGTACAACAATATCGAACAGCAAAACCGCAACCGCCTGTTGCTGACCGATTCGTCGGTGGATGGGGTCAAGACGGGCCACACTGAGACGGCGGGCTATTGCCTGGTGTCCTCGGCCAAGCGCAACGACACCCGCCTGATCGGCGTGGTGCTGGGGGCGGACAAGGAGAAGGATCGCTTTCAAGCCAGCCAGGCCCTGTTGAACTATGGCTTCAGCTTCTTCGAAAGCCGTAAGCTGTACGATGCCAACACACCCATCGTCACGACCCGCATTTGGAAGGGGCAGGAAAGCGAGTTGCCCCTGGGGGTGATCCAGGCGCTGTATGTGACCGTGCCCAAGGGGCAGGCGCCGCAGGTGAACACCACGACCGCCGTCCAGCCGACGATCGTCGCGCCGGCCCGCAAGGATCAGCCATTCGGTGAAATCACGGTCCGGCTCGGCGATCAGGAGGTAGGCAAGACGCCGCTGGTCGCGTTGAAGGAAGTGCCGGAGAGCGGCTGGTTCGGGCGGATGATCGACTCGATTCTGCTGTTTTTCTATTCCCTGTTCCATTAAGGCAGTCGTAAGATGAGCGGTACGGGCGATCAGTCGCTATTGCAGTTTCCCTGCGACTTTCCCATCAAGGTCATGGGCGCTGGCGGTGCCGATTTTCGGCGACTGGTCGTGGATTTGGTGCGCCAGCATGCGCCCGATCTGGACGAAGGGCGGGTACGGATACAGGACAGCCGCACCGGCCGCTATCAGTCGGTGACGGTGATCGTGTCGGCCCGCGACCGCGCCCAACTGGACGCCATCTATCAGGATCTTTGCGGCCATCCGCAAGTTACGATGGCGCTGTAAGCCATTGGTGTTCAACACGCGCCGCCTCTCCCTGTCCGAGGAGGAATGGAAGCAAGATCCACCTACCCCAGGGCCTTGGTGAATCCAGGTTCCGAACCGCTGCTGTTCCGCCGCCTTGGGCGATGCGAGTACCAGCCGGTATTCGATGCCATGCGGGCGTTCACCGATGCCCGCGCCGTGGATACCTCGGACGAACTTTGGTGGGTCGAGCATCCACCGGTGTTCACCCAGGGACTGGCCGGCAAGGTAGAGCATCTGCTGGCAGTCGGCGATATTCCCGTGGTTCAGGTGGATCGCGGCGGCCAAGTAACCTATCATGGGCCGGGGCAGGTGGTGGTGTACTGCCTATTGGACGTGCGGCGGCTGGGATTGGGCGTTCGGGCGCTGGTGACAGCGCTCGAACGGTCGGTGATCGAACTGCTCGCCACCCATGGCGTCGCCGCCGCCGCCCGGCCCGACGCACCCGGCGTCTACGTGGAGGGGGCTAAGGTGGCCTCGCTCGGGCTGCGCATCCGCCAAGGCCGTTCCTATCACGGCTTGAGCCTCAACGTAGCCATGGATTTGGAGCCGTTTACGCGCATCAACCCCTGCGGCCATCCCGGTCTGCGGGTGACTCAATTGAGCGATCTCGGGGTCGATCTCACCCCTGATGCCGCCGCTGAGGAGTTGCTGCCTGGCCTGGGCCGCCAGCTCGGTTATGCCAGCTTCGGTCTGGTGGAGGGCTTGCCTTCTTGAGGGGCCGGCGTCCGGCGCGGAATTCGCCAGGCAACCCGCGGCATGATCCTGAGTCAAAATCTTGGCGATCCGCCACTCATCCCAGCAGGAACCGCTCATGTCCGAACTTACCGCTTCCGGCGATTCCGTCGTCACACCGGCCGAATCCGCTTCCGCCAGTCCGGTGGCCAAGTCCCCTCCCCATCAGGGCGAGAAGCTGCGCGGCGCGGAGAAGGTCGCCCGCATTCCGGTCAAGATCGCCCCGACCGATCCCAAGCAACGACCGCGCAAGCCTGCCTGGATTCGCGCTCCTTTCCCTGGTACCCCGGAAGTACGGCGGTTGAAGCAGATCTTGCGGGACAATCACCTGCACACGGTTTGCGAGGAAGCCAGTTGCCCGAATCTCGGCGAATGCTTCGGCCATGGCACCGCGACGTTCATGATCATGGGCGATATCTGTACCCGTCGCTGTCCGTTCTGCGACGTGGGACACGGCCGGCCCAACCCGCTCGATCCGGACGAACCGGAGAATCTGGCTCGTACCGTCGCGGCGATGGGCTTGAAGTACGTGGTCATCACCTCGGTGGACCGGGACGACCTGCGCGATGGCGGCGCGGCGCATTTCGCCGACTGCATCCGCGCGACGCGCGACGCGCGGCCGGGGATCGTCATCGAGATCCTGACTCCAGATTTCCGGGGACGGATGGACGAGGCGCTGGACATTCTGGAGCGGGAACCGCCGGATGTGTTCAACCATAATCTGGAAACCGTGCCGCGCCTGTATCGGCAGGCCCGGCCCGGTGCCGATTATGCGTGCTCGCTGACCCTGCTCCAGCGGTTTAAGGCGCGGCATCCGGCGATTCCGACCAAGTCCGGACTGATGCTGGGTCTGGGCGAGACGCTGGCGGAAATCAGGGAGGTGATGCGCGATCTGCGCGCCCATGGCGCGAACATGCTGACGCTTGGCCAATATCTGCAACCCAGCGCGCATCATCTGCCGGTCGAGCGCTACGTGCCGCCGGAAGAGTTCGATCGGTTGCGCGAATTCGGCGAGGCGCTGGGCTTCACCCATGTCGCCTCCGCGCCGCTGGTGCGCTCGTCCTACCATGCCGACTTGCAGGCCAAGGGCGTGCTGGAGGTTTGAGATCTGGCATGCGAAAACTCAACTTGGCGAATGTGGAGCGAAGAATCACCGTATCCATGTTGCCACCGGCGGCTCGGAAAGGTTTTCAGCGGAATACCCTTCACATGGGGTTTCCGGTCCCGTGGCCAGGAGTTGATGATGGATTATGCGATAGGCACGCCTTGACGCGCTGAGGTAAAGTTTTAAGCTACCGATTCGCGGCGGTCCGGGCCGGAGAAGGTTCGGGCCGTTCTTGATTTCAGCGCATGAGTTGAATTGATGGAATTGATGGGGAACGTTATGTCCGACATTAAGAAAGTCGTCCTGGCCTATTCGGGTGGCCTGGATACCTCAGTGATCCTGAAGTGGCTGCGGGATGTGTATCAGTGCGAGATCGTGACCTTCACCGCCGACCTGGGCCAAGGCGAGGAACTGGAACCGGCGCGACAGAAGGCATTGATGTTCGGCATCAAGCCGGAAAATATCTTTATCGACGATCTGCGCGAGGAATTCGTCCGCGACTTTGTGTTCCCCATGTTTCGGGCCAACGCCATCTACGAAGGCGAATACCTGCTTGGCACCTCCATCGCTCGCCCGTTGATCGCCAAGCGCCAGATCGAAATCGCCGAACTCACCGGCGCCGACACCGTCGCGCACGGCGCCACCGGCAAGGGCAACGATCAGGTGCGCTTCGAACTGGGTGCCTACGCCCTGAAGCCGAATATCAAGATCATCGCCCCGTGGCGGGAATGGGATCTGCTGTCGCGCGAAAAGTTGCTGACCTATGCCGAAAAACACGGTATTCCGGTCGAAATGAAGCGCGGCGCCAAGTCGCCGTACTCGATGGATGCCAACCTGCTGCACATTTCCTATGAAGGTGACATACTGGAAAATCCTTGGAACGAGCCCGAGGAGGCCATGTGGCGCTGGACGGTGTCGCCGGAGAAAGCCCCCGACCAGCCGTGCCATGTCGAACTGGATTTCCGTCACGGCGACATCGTGGCCATCGACGGCGAGGCGTTGACGCCCGCCGCCGTGTTGACCAAGCTGAATCAGTTGGGCGGCGAACATGGCATCGGCCGGCTGGATCTGGTGGAAAACCGCTACGTGGGCATGAAGTCGCGCGGCTGCTACGAAACACCCGGCGGCACCATCATGCTCAAGGCGCATCGAGCCATGGAGTCGTTGACCCTGGATCGGGAAGTCGCCCATATCAAGGACGAGTTGATGCCGCGTTACGCCAGCCTGGTCTACAACGGCTACTGGTGGAGTCCGGAGCGCAAGTTGCTGCAAACCATGATCGATGCCTCGCAGACCCACGTGAACGGCACGGTACGGGTGAAGCTGTACAAGGGCAATGTGATCGTGGCTGGCCGCAAGTCCGCCGACAGCCTGTTCGATACGAACATCGCCACCTTCGAGGACGATGCCGGCGCTTATAATCAGAAGGACGCTGAAGGTTTCATCAAGCTCAACGCCTTGCGGATGCGTATCGCGGCGTTGAAGGGACGGCGGTAGCGGGAAACCGGCGAGTCTTGAGAAGGACTCGCCGGTTTTAACTCCTCATCCTGCCTGGGGGAAAATCATGCGTATTCTCCATACCATGCTGAGAACGGGCGATCTTGATCGTTCGATCAAGTTTTATACTGAAATTCTGGGAATGAAATTGCTGCGCCAGCAGGATTATCCCGCCGGTAAGTTTACCTTGGCTTTCCTGGGGTATGGCGACGAATCCGAGCATACCGCCATCGAACTGACCTACAATTGGGGTGTGGATCGTTATGACATGGGAACCGCTTACGGTCATATTGCCATTGGGGTCGACGATGTGTATGAGGCGACAGCGGAAGTGAAAAACCGTGGCGGCAAAATTCTTCGCGAAGCGGGACCCATGAACGCGGGTACCACCATTATCTCCTTTATCGAGGATCCCGACGGCTATCCGATTGAGTTAATTGGAAGATAAAGGTGGTTGGATACCTTGGGGCGCGACTTTTCCCATCATTCCGGAAGAATGCTTGAATTACAAAACGGCATGAAAATAGCGATTTTCCTCCTGGGTATCGTCAGTTTGATGATAGAGCAGATTTTAGTGCCGGTAAATGTTTATGCGGCGGGGCAAAATATTGTAACTGCGGCTCAGGTCAACGGAACTTGGTGCGGCAAGCATGGTGAATTCAAAATCTGGGCGCTGGGCAAGCAACGACTCCGCGTTGAGTTTTCTGGAACCTACGAATACAAAACACCGTATGGACCGATGGCGAACATCGGTGATGGGGCCGGCATCGCCGTTATCGAAGGAGACACGGCCGTATTCAAGCCAGATGAAACCGATGATGAATGCAAGGTCACGATGATATTCGCGAAAGACAGCTTGATTGTTGACCAGGACGGAATCTGTGGATTCGGACACAATGTATCATCAGCGGGTAGATATCGAAAAATCAGCCGACTAAAGCCAAAGTTCGATCAAAATTAGCCATTTTCCTTTCACTTCACTGCCTACTTAAAGGAGCCACCTTGGCCAAGCCCAACTATCAATACGAAAAGCGTCAGAAAGATCTCGCCAAGAAAAAGAAGCAGGAAGAGAAACGACAACGGAAGTTGGACAAGAGCAGCGTCCCGCCGGTGGAGATACCAAACCAGCAATCGCAGCCGGAATAAGTGGAAACAAGCCCCGGTTGGTCGTCGATATCGGGGTGGTGGCTATGGCGTGATAGGGGATGGGAATCATCCAGCTTCGGTTTCTGCCAGAGGAAAAACCGGATGACGCTGAGGGAGTTCCACGAGTTTTTTGGGAATTAGGAGAACGCACGGCGGGTTTTTGCCGGTTGTTCGAACCGTCGCGTCGAACGGACGCAAAAAAAAAGCCGGCTTGCGCCGGCTTTTTCGGTTAACTCCTAGCGTGATTTCGATGATCGGTGCTTGACCCAGAGTTCAGGCCGCTTCGACGACGCGCCATACCTCGGGGGCTTTCTCAACACGCTTCCCGAATTCCTGGCGCTGATTTTCGAGTTCCGGCGGCAGTTTCTCGCCAAATTTGTCGAAGAAACCTTTGATTTCCTCGACTTCGCTAGCCGCTTCGGCGCGGCTGATATTGGTGATGGCCGCAAATTGCTCCTTGGAGAAATCCAGACCTTCCAAGTCCAGATCCTCGAAGCGCGGCATCAACCCGAACGGGCTTTCCACGGCGCCAACCTGACCGTTGACGCGCTCCACGATCCACTTGAGGACCCGCATGTTCTGACCGTAACCCGGCCAAGCGAACTTGCCGTTGGCGTCTTTGCGGAACCAGTTGGTCCGGAAGATCTTGGGCAGCTTGAGGCCGGCTTTCTTGCCCATGTTGATCCAGTGCCCCCAATAGGCGGCCATGTTGTAGCCGCAGAACGGGAGCATGGCGAAGGGGTCGCGCCGAATGCCGGTCACGCCGATGGCCGCTGCGGTGGCTTCCGAACCCATGGTGGCCGCCATGAACACACCGTGGTTCCAATCGTAGGCTTGGTAGACCAGCGGGAAGGTCTTGGACAGGCGACCGCCGAAGATGAAGGCCGAAATCGGAACGCCGGCGGGATCTTCCCAAGCCGGGTCGATGGTCGGGCATTGCGCCGCAGGGGCGGTAAAGCGGGAATTGGCGTGCGCGCCCACTCGACCGCAATCCGGCGTCCAGTCGTTGCCCTGCCAGTCGATACCGTGCGCCGGAGGTTCCACGCCCATGCCTTCCCACCACACGTCGCCGTCGTCGGTCAGCACGACATTGGTGAAGATCGCATTGGCCTTGATCGACTCCATGGCCATGGGGTTGGAATCGTAGGAGGTACCGGGAGCGACGCCGAAGAATCCAGCCTCGGGGTTGATGGCGCGCAGCGTGCCGTCGGCCGTCGGTTTGATCCAGGCGATGTCGTCGCCGACGGTCAACGCCTTCCAGTTACCGAAGCCTTTGGGCGGGACGATCATGGCCAGGTTGGTTTTGCCGCAGGCGCTGGGGAAGGCCGCCGCGACGTAGGTTTTCTCGCCCTTGGGCGATTCGAGACCCAGGATGAGCATGTGTTCGGCCAGCCAACCTTCGTCGCGCGCCATCGCCGAGGCGATGCGCAACGCCAGGCACTTCTTGCCGAGCAGGGCGTTGCCGCCGTAACCCGAACCGTAGGACCAGATTTCACGGGTTTCGGGGAAATGCACGATTGCCTTGCGGCCGATGTCCGGTTCGCACGGCCAAGGCACGTCCTTCTGACCGGGAGCCAGCGGCGCGCCGACTGAATGCACGCACGGTACGTAGAAGCCGTCACTGCCCAGCACGTCGAGTACCTTCTGACCCATGCGGGTCATGATCCGCATGTTGACCACGACATAGGCCGAGTCAGTGATCTCGATGCCGATCTGGGCGATCGGACTGCCGATCGGACCCATGCTGAAGGGAATGACGTACATGGTGCGACCGCGCATGCAGCCCGCCATGAGGCCTTTCAACTGCGCCCGCATTTCATCCGGTGGCGCCCAGTTATTGGTCGGGCCGGCATCGTCCTTCGATGCCGAGCAGATGAAGGTGCGATCCTCGACCCGCGCCACGTCGGACGGATGGGACCGGGCGAGATAGGAATTGGGCCGTTTTTCCGGGTTCAGCTTGGTGAAGGTTCCAGAAGCAACCATTTCGGCGCACAGCCGGTCGTATTCCTCCTGCGAGCCGTCGCACCAAACGATGCGATCAGGTTGGGTCAGGGCGGCGATCTCATCCACCCATTTCAACAGCTTGGCGTTGTTGGTCCGGTTTTTACCATCATGAGCGATTGCCATCGATAGACTCTCCTCTGGTTACTGAATGCTGTGGGGTTGAGAAGTCGCCAAACGGGGTCGGTGTGCCGCCGTCCGCGCTGGATATTGGCCGGAAGCGGTCCTTGCCGGGTCCGTTTCACCATGGGACATAAGGTTATCATCAAGCGGTCTCGGTTGCCACCGGGACGATGGACTGGGACTCGATGGAGGGGTTCGAGCCATCAACTTTGTCAAAATGAGGAGGTGTAGGTTCCTTGCTCGAAACTCGTCAACAAAAAACCCCGGCCTGGACCGGGGTTGGACTGATTATTGGCGAGCCAGGTAATGCTCGAACTCAAGCAGCCAATTTCACCTTATCCGCCACTTCACGATACTCCGCCACTTGGTCGAAGTTCAGAGGGGGTGAATCTCGGCGCCCTCGGCGGCGAGGTTGTTTTTCGAAAGATTCAAGGCTCTGGTTCGAAAACCAACTCTGGTACTACCACCTCCCAGCGCTCGCAACGGACCGAGTCGCGATATTCGGGTTCGGTATCTTCCCGCCGACGAATGATGATCGCCGCCACTTGGGCCGCGATGCACCTCATGCCCGTCGGTGGAGCATAGACGTGGGCGAGCCGTCCAACCGTATGTCCTCTGGTATCCGCGAGTTCCCAGCGTTCCTTTGCCGGTCGCAACCGAAGGCGATCACCAGTGGACAGCGCCGTGATAACCGCATGCACGGGATTGTTGGCCGTATGACGACCAGCAAAGCCCAAATCCACGTCTCGTAATGTGAGTCGCTGATAGCGGCGCGCCAGCTCCGGTGCTGGCTGCGGCAGGCAAGTGGGCGCTCGCTGGAAAATGCTTGGGGTTTTCGGTAAGGCGTCCAGCAGCGGGTGACGCCCGTCGAAACGTGCCAGCGTCAGACTTTTTCTGGCGCGGGTCGTGGCCACATAGTAAAGCCGGCGCGGCGCGTCGAGGTCTTCATCGCGACCGACCTTGGCCCAGCCTCCGTCCAGCACCGCCACCTGATCGAACTCCAAGCCTTTGGCGCGATGGGCGGTGAGCAGCAGCAATCCGGTTTGCCGCTGGCGTACTTCTCGGCCCCATTCGGCCAGCCATTCCGTAAAATGGCCGTTCGGTAACTCCGCGCCGCTGGTTTCCAAGGCATACTCGTCCACCGCTTCCCGCAATAACGTCCACCAGCAACCGGGACCTTTGCCATCAAGCCATTTTTTGAGGGTGCCGGCGCTCAACAGATTGATTTTGCTTGCATGCAGCCATTCGACCAGAGCCTGGGTTTCTCGCAACCGCCAGAAGTGCGGCGTTTCTTCGTCGGCCATCTGGACCGGAATGTCGTGAAGTTCGCAATAGCTGCGTAGCGGCTCCAGAACTTCCCATTTGCGAGCGATGACCGCAGTCCGGCCCCAATTCCAGTCCGGTGCCAGTCCAGCCAAGCGCCGCAGTTCGGTCATGACCGCTACCGCTTGGGTCACGGCGTTGTCGCCGGCCGGTAATACTTGAACCCGGCCCCGCGTGATCGGGTCCAGGCTTTGCCAGTTACCACCGGCGGAGGCTTTCGCTCGAACGCGGTTGATAGTGATCGGGTGTCCGGCTTTCATGCGGTTGCGCGCGGGATCGATCAGGCAGTTGGCTGCGGCGATGATGTGGGCGGTGGAACGATAATTCTCGATCAAATAAACGGGCTTGGCCGTGTAATCGGCCTCGAAGCGGCGGATGAATTCGACCGATGCCCCGTCGAAGGCGTAAATGTTTTGGTCGTCATCACCCACTGCGAACAGGCTGATCCGGCCAGCTTCGTCCTGGAGAGTACGGCCGGCCAACGCCGAGATCAGTTCGTACTGATCCGGGCCGATATCTTGATACTCGTCCACCAAAATCCAGCGAAATCCGGCCAACAGCCGTTCCCGCTGTTCGTCGGCTTCCTCCGGCGGTAAGCCCTCGCCTTTCAGCAGCGCTACTGCCTGCCGCAGCACCGCCTTGAACGAGGCGTCGTTGATCGAGGCGGCGCGCCCGGCGAAGCTCGCGCCGGTCAACCGCATGGCCAGTGCGTGACAGGTGAGAACGGTAACGCCTCCGGCATCGTCGCCGATCAGGTCGGCAAGGCGGCGTCGGATTTCCACTGCCGCATGACGATTGTAGGCAAGCGCCAGAATGCCGCGCGGGTTTTCCCGTCTAACCCGTACCAGATAAGCGATGCGATGCACCAGTGCGCGGGTTTTGCCCGATCCGGGGCCGGCCAATACCAATACGTTGGCCTGTTCTCGGTCGTCGGCAACGATCCTTTGTTGCACAGAATTGCCGAGGGATTCCACGATGGCCCGCCAGGACTCTGGCGTCGTCTGCCGGCCCAGCTCTTTCTCCCGCTCCGGTAACCAGCGGCTTAGGAACTCCTCGCGTTGCAGCCTGAAGTAATCGACCGCCAGACGCAGCGCCTCCGCCATGGCCTTGAGTCCGCGCTGGACGTACTCCGCCATGACGTGAATCTGCACCACCTGTTCGTCGTAGTGCAGTTTCAGCGGTACGAAGTCGGCTTTCAGGAAGCCACGCTTTTCCTGCCCGAGCCGGATGGTCATCGCCGGGCGAAAAACCGCCAACCCTTTGTTGAGGCGGATCACCTCCTGCTCGTGCAGCCATAACAAGGCACGGTCGAGCAGCTTGGGCGGATCTCTCATTTCCGCCCTCAGGAGCGCATCGCCTTCGAGAACGGCCATCAACTTGCCTAGAGTCGTCTCGGCGAGAAGGTCCGTGCCTCGGGTCCCCGGTGGTAAACAGCCGAGCAAGTGTTCCAACAACCGCCCGGCCGCCGCGCGCCGCAGTCGGGCGATTTGAGCTACTTTCGACCATTCCCGCCGTAGGGTCACGCACACCGTCTCCGCGTCCAGCCGACGCAAGTGCAAACTACCCAAGCCGCCCTCTTCGTTCCGACCGTCGAGAGAGAGGCTTTTAACGATGCGCCAGAGTTGTTCGGGCAGCGCGTTGGGTTGGCCCGCGTCCTTGAGGTGCTGGGTCGCATGGCGTAGATGCAGCACGGCGGCATCGCCTTTCCCCAAGTCGGGCGCCGACTGCCTTAGTTCGTCGAGCAACGCCTCTTCGAGCGTTTCGGTGTCCTCCAAGCGTTTCCGCGACGCGCGTTCCACCCCGGCGTGGACAAAGGCGGTCAGGACGGTGTCGTTGCTGGCGATGCCCAGGCGCTCTAAGTCGTGGAGCGCGGTGCGAACCTTCGCAGCGCTCAGTCCCGACAGCCCCATCAGTTCATCCGTCGAAATACCTTGATCGGCGTCCGCCGCGATGAGCGCGTTCACCAGCGACAACAACTGGTTCCGGTATTCCGGGATCATGGACGTTTTGTCCAATTTCCTTTGGGCCTCTTCCACCGAGCCGACGCGTAGCGAGGAGGGGAATACCTGAACCTGGTTTTCCTCGCGGGCGAGCAGGGTGGCTTCTTCCAGCCAAGCGATAGCGGTGCGCACGCGCGTGTCGTCGGTGGCGGAATCGCGCGCGAACGCCGCATCCTCGTCTTCGGCGAGAATCTCTCCGGCGGTGGCGACTACTTCCCCGCCCAGCCGCTTCTTGCGATCCAGGTTTCTGAGCGATTTCAAGATCGCCTGGATTTCCCGTTGCGTCAGTCGCGAGCGGGCCGACATGCCGAATTGCCGCTCGACATCTTCGGGGGTATAGAGCAGCACGCAACGCGCCGCGTGCCGGTCGCGCCCGGCGCGTCCGGCCTCTTGCAGGTAATTTTCCAGCGACCCGGGGATGTCGGCATGGACCACCAGCCGCACGTCCGGTTTGTCGATGCCCATACCGAAAGCGTTGGTCGCGGCGATCACCCGCAACTCGCCGCTGATGAAGCGGGCCTGAACGCTCTTTTTGGTTTCCGGTTGCAACTTGGAGTGAAAATGTTCCGCCGCTAGCCCTTTCTCGCGCAGGAATTGCGCGACTTCCTCGGCGTGCTTGCGGGTAGCACAGTACACGATAGTGCCGCCCGGCGTGCCCGGTGGGAGGTTTGTTTCTAACATTTGATGGATGTGAGCGAACTTCTCGGCCGGGGTAGTGGGCACGACGGCGAATTCCAGGTTGGCGCGACTGGCGCCACCGTCAAAGATGGCGAGTTCGATGCCCAGCTTGTCGCGGAAGTGGCCGACGATATCCGCCACGACATCCAGCTTGGCGGTGGCGGTTAGACACGTAATCGAGGGTACGGCTTCTTGACACGCCCGTTCCTTGATGAAGCGGCAGACATAGCGATAATCGGGACGGAAATCGTGGCCCCATTTGGAAAGGCAGTGTGCCTCGTCCAGCACCCAGGTGCCGATCTCGCGCTGTGCCAGGACCCTGCGCACGGTCGGATTGCGGAGCTGCTCGGGCGAGATGATGAGGATACCAATATCGCCTAACCGGACCCGGTCCAATACATCGGCACGCTCCGGCATGGACAGCAGGCCGTTGATCGCCGCACAGGAGGTGATGCCGTACTTCTCCAGTCCGGCCACCTGGTCGATCATCAAGGCCACCAGCGGCGAGATCACCACCGTCAAGGCTCCCGTTTTGTCGTAACGGGACAAAGCCGGGATTTGATAGCACAGGGATTTGCCGGTGCCGGTGGGCAGTATTCCCAGCACATGATCGCCGCGCATGGCGGCCTCGACGAGAGCCTGTTGCAAGGGTCGGCCATCGTTGCCGGCAGGCTCCGGACGAAACTCGGTAAAGCCGAACCAGTGGGCGAGTTCCTTGCGGGCATCGTGCCGCTCTCGACACCAGGTACAGGTGGGATCGTCGCAGGCGGTATCCCGCAACTGTCGCACCAGCAGCCCGGTTTCGGGAAATTGATGCCGCACCCAAGGCGGCATGACCGAATTGCTCCCCGCCACCGACAGCCAAGCCAGAGCATAGGCCAGCGCCCAGCCGTGCCGCTCCGCGTTGGCCACGACCTCTCGTCCGTGGGTGGAGCAGGCGTGGTCGCGCAAGAGCCGTTTGATTGCGGTTCGGGTTTCCGCTTCGGCGGGGCGAGATCGGCGGCGCAGCGTCATGAAGAAGGCGTTGAGGCCCGAAGCCGCTCCATCCGTCGCCGTCGTCAGCCAATGCCAGGCGAGCAGCAATTCCGGCCGAGCCTGGTCGAGCGACCGTAACGCGATATGCTGATCGCGGAAAACCGCCAGGGTCAGGCGAGCGTCCAACTCTGGGTCGTTCAGTCGCCCGCGCTTGAGTTGTCCATCCTGATAGTGTTTGACCAGATGATGATAAGGATTACGGGGAAAGGCCAACGGGTTGAGACGCAGAGTATCCACCGTCGGCAGCTGGAGCAGGCGCAGGTCGGCTTTGGCGGCAGCGAGATGGGGCACATCGAAAGCGATCAGATTGTGCCCGAGCAGAAAAGAACACCCGTCCGCGAAATCGTCGAGTTGAACGAGGGCCGCCGTCAGGCTTCCTTTGCTGAATACAAACGACCGCCCCGTGTCGCCGCGCACTGCGGCGAAGCTATGGATGCACGTATCCCGCACGCCCACTTCGAGATCGATAGAAAGACAACGAGGTGCGAAACCGCTGGCGTCAGGCGCTTCCTTGGCTTGATCGTTCATGGATTCGCGGAAACCCTCGTGGTAAGGACTGTTCGAGGTCGAGGAAGGTTTCACGCTCGCGTTCGGAAAACCCCGGCCGTCCCGCCAGGGTTTTCCTGAAACTGCATTACGCCGCCAGCTTCACCCTGTCCGCCACTTCACGATACTCCGCCACCTGGTCGAAGTTCAGATAACGATAAATTTCGGCGCCCTTGGTCCCGATCTCGCCCATGTACTTCATGTACTCTTCGAAGGTCGGAATCTTCCCCAGCAGCGCGCAGACCGCCGCCAGTTCCGCCGAACTCAGGTACACGTTGGCGCCCTTGCCCAGCCGGTTGGGGAAGTTGCGGGTGGAAGTGGACACCACCGTCGCGCCGTCGGCCACCCGCGCCTGGTTGCCCATGCACAGGGAGCAACCCGGCATCTCCATCCGCGCTCCAGCGGTGCCGTAGATGGCGTAGTAGCCTTCCTCGCTCAACTGGTGGGCGTCCATCTTGGTCGGCGGGGAAATCCACAGCCGGGTTGGAATGTTAGCCTGACCGCTCAGCACCTTGCCGGCGGCCCGATAGTGGCCGATGTTGGTCATGCAGGAACCGATGAACACCTCGTCGATCTTGTCGCCGGCCACGGCGGCCAAGGTCTTGACGTCGTCGGGGTCGTTGGGGCAGGCCAGCAGGGGTTCCTTGATTTCATTCATGTCGATGTCGATGACCGCAGCGTACTCGGCGTCCGCGTCCGGTTCCATCAGCGTCGGGTTCTTCAGCCATTCCTCCATGCCCTTGATGCGGCGCTCCAGCGTCTTGGCGTCCTGGTAGCCGTTGGCGATCATCCACTTGAGCAGCGTGATGTTGCTGTTCAGGTACTCGATGATCGGCTCCTTGTTCAAGCGCACCGTGCAACCGGCGGCGGAACGTTCGGCGGACGCGTCGGACAACTCGAACGCCTGTTCCACCTTCAGATCGGGCAGACCTTCGATTTCCAGAATGCGGCCGGAGAAAATGTTCTTCTTGCCTTCCTTCGCTACCGTCAGCATCCCGTTCTGAATCGCGGCGTAAGGAATGGCGTTCACCAGATCCCGCAGCGTGATGCCGGGCTGCATCTTCCCCTTGAAGCGCACCAGCACCGATTCCGGCATGTCGAGCGGCATGGAGCCGGTTGCCGCCGCGAACGCCACCAACCCGGAGCCGGCCGGGAAGCTGATGCCGATGGGGAAACGGGTGTGCGAGTCGCCGCCGGTGCCGACGGTGTCGGGCAGCAGCATCCGGTTCAGCCAGGAGTGGATGATGCCATCGCCGGGTCGCAGCGCCACGCCGCCGCGGCTGGAGATGAAGTCGGGCAGGGTGTGATGGGTCTGCACGTCCACCGGTTTGGGGTAGGCGGCGGTGTGGCAGAACGACTGCATGACCAGATCGGCGGAAAAGCCCAGGCAGGCGAGGTCCTTCAATTCGTCGCGGGTCATGGGGCCGGTGGTATCCTGGGAACCGACGGTGGTCATCTTCGGTTCGCAGTAGATGCCGGGACGGATGCCGGCGACGCCGCAGGCCTTGCCGACCATTTTCTGGGCCAGGGTGAAGCCCTTGCCGGAATCCTGCGACGCCACCGGGCGGCGGAAGATCGAACTGGGACCGAGCCCCTGTACCTCCCGCGCCCAGTCGGTCAGGCCGCGACCGATGATCAGGTTGATGCGGCCGCCGGCCTGCACTTCGTCCAGCAGCACGTCGGACTTGTATTCAAACGTGGCGATGACCGCGCCGTTCTTTTCGATCTTGCCGGCGTGGGGGTAGATGTCGATGACGTCGCCCATGTTCATCTTGGACACGTCGCATTCGATCGGCAACGCGCCGGCGTCTTCCTGGGTGTTGAAGAAGATCGGGGCGATCTTGCCGCCGAGACAGTAACCGCCGTAACGCTTGTTCGGCACGTAGGGGATGTCTTCGCCGGTCCACCACAGGACCGAGTTGGTGGCGGACTTGCGGCTGGAGCCGGTGCCGACCACGTCGCCGACGTAGGCGACCGGATGACCCTTGGACTTAAGGGATTCGATCAGCTTCAGCGGGCCGACTTTGCCAACCTCGTCGGGCCGGATGCCCGGACGTTCCATCTTCAGCATCGCCAGCCCGTGCAACGGGATGTCGGGGCGGCTCCAGGCATCGGGAGCGGGGGACAGGTCGTCGGTGTTGGTTTCGCCGGGTACCTTGAACACGGTGACGGTGACTTTCTCGGGGACCTTGCCGCGACTGGTGAACCATTCGGCCTCGGCCCAGGATTTCATCACCTGTTTGGCGTGGGCGTTGCCGGCATCGGCCTTTTCCTTGACGCCGTGCTTGTAGTCGAACATCAGCAGGGTGAGTGACAGCGCCTTGGCGGCGGCGGGGGCGCACTCGGCGTCGTCCAGCAGGTCGATCAGCGGCTGGATGTTGTAGCCGCCCAGCATGGTGCCCAGCAGTTCGGTGGCGCGTGCCCGGGAAATCAGCGGCGACCGGGCTTCACCCTTGGCGACGGCCGCCAGGAAGGCAGCCTTGACGTAGGCGGCCTGATCCACGCCCGCCGGCACCCGGTGGGTGATCAGGTCCACCAGAAAGCTTTCCTCGCCCTGGGGTGGGTTCTTGAGCAGCTCCACCAGGTCGGCGGTCTGTTGCGGGCTGAGCGGCAGAGCCGGAATACCCAATGCGGCGCGTTCGGCGGCTTGTTGGCGATAGTTCTCGAGCACGGAAAAACCCCCTTTGTGTTGCGGCTCCCAAGAGTGCGGGTGGCCGGCGTGGTGGATTTGTGTGGTGATGGCCGGAACCCGCCCGCATCGGGTGGGACGGGCGGGTTCCGGTCAAAAAGCGGCGCTATTGTAGCGTTGAAGCGAGGTGTCTGTGAACGCTGGCCTTGCCGAGGATTCCCTCCCCCTCTTGCGGGGGAGGGTTGGGGTGGGGGGCTGAATGGTTGTCGCCGCGGCTCGCTCAATCCTTGTCGGGAACCGTCAGGGCCAGGAACAGCGAGCCGCTGTCGCGCTTGACCAGCACCGGGACGGGTCGGCCGGTCGGCAACTGCTTGACCACATCCGCGAACTGGCCGGTGTCGGTTATCTCGACGTTGTTGAGACGGACGATGATGTCGTTCGGACGAATGCCGGCGCTGTCGGCCGGGCCGTCGGCTACGTCCTTGACCAGCACGCCCTGATCGCCCTTTTTCCGCTTGTCGTGCGGCACTTCGGTCACGATCAGACCGAGCCGGTTGCGGCTGGGGGGTTCGGCGATGGCCTGTTGCAGCTTGGTGTCCTCGGGCAGTTCCTCCAGCCGGATGGTCAGGGTCTGCTCCTTACCGTCGCGGATCACGGCGAGCGGCGTGCTGGTGCCGGGCCGGGTGCGGCCGACCATCAGGGGCAGGTCGCTGGAATGGCGCACCGGCTGGCCGTTGAACGCGACGATGATGTCGCCGGTCTTGACCCCGGCCTTTTGCGCCGGACTGTCGGCCATCACCTGGCCGACCAAGGCGCCGCGCGGCTTGTCGAGATTGAAGGACTGGGCCAGTTCGGGGGTGACTTCCTGGATCAGCACGCCGAGCCAGCCGCGCGACACCTTGCCGCCGGCCTTGATCTGGTCCACCACGTCCATCGCCACGTCGATCGGAATGGCGAAGGAGACGCCCTGGTAGCCGCCGGAGCGGCTGTAAATCTGCGAGTTGACTCCGATCACCTCGCCGTCGAGATTGAACAGCGGCCCGCCGGAATTGCCGGGATTGACGGCGGCGTCGGTCTGGATGAAGGGCACGTAGTTGTCGCTGGGCAGGCTGCGGCCCAGGGCGCTGACGATACCTTGAGTGGCGCTCCGTTCGAAACCGAACGGCGAGCCGATGGCCAGCACCCATTGGCCGACCTTGAGCTTGCGGGCGTCGCCCAGCTTGACGGTGGGCAGGCTGGCATCGGCCTTGACCTTCAGCAGAGCGATGTCGCTGCGACTATCCTTGCCGATAATTTGCGCGGGGAGTTCAGTGCGGTCGTGCAGACCGACCACGATGCTGTCCATGTCCTCGACCACGTGGGCGTTGGTGACGATGTAGCCGTCCGGCGAGAGGATGAAGCCGGAACCGACCGAGCTTTGCGGGCGGGACGGCAGGTCGGGCATTTGTTCGAAGAACTTCTTGAAGTAGTCGTGGAAGGGGCTGTTCTCGGGGATCGACGGATGGCCGCGCCCCAATCGTTCCTTTGGTTCGGACTTGGTCTGGATGCTGACCACCGCCGGACTGTATTGTTCGACCAGGGTGACGAAATCGGGATAGTCGGCCGCCTGGGCGATGGCGCTCCAGAGGCTGAGGACGGCGATCAGCCAGAACGGCGGTGTCAGTCGTTGCATTAAGGTTCTCCCAGGGAATTTCGCGGGCGGAAGGTGGATTCGTGAAAAAACCACGCGGCTAGCGGGGATTGACCATTATGCGCCGGCTTGGTTCGGATTCCGGCGGCGCGCCTGCCAGCGGATGAGTGCTTTGCGGCTCAGGTGACGGGCGAGTAGGAGAGGCGGCATCCGCAGCCAGTGGGAGCGGATATAGAGCAGCCAGCGGGCCGTGGCCGGACCGGCGCGGCGGGGGTATTCGGCTTGGGTCACTTGGTCGACGAGGCGGTCCATGAGGGCGAGAACCGGCCGGGGCGGAGCGGCGTGGTTGAGGACTTGGGTGACGGAATGGGGCACGGGGGTGTCCAGAAAACGCTGGGTGTAGCGCAGGGCGTAGAACAGGGGGCGGGTCAGATCGAGCTGGCGGGCGCGTTGCGGCAGCGTTGCCCAGAAGTCCGGTTCGCGTTCGCCGAAGTGCGCGAACAGCTCGTGCAGGTCCAACAGATCGCGCAGGGGATTGGCGAGTTCCTCCTGAAAGGCATGGGTGGCGCTGTGCAGGACCATGTCGGCCGGGCAGAGCGTTTCGAAGGGAGTGCCGGGCAGGGGGCGCGAGGCGGCGAACAGCTTGGCCGGGTCGGGTTTCAGCCGGCTGGTTTCCGGCAGGATGGTGTGATGCACGTCCACGATGGTGCCGCGCAGCCGGTGGCGCATGGGGGGCAGTTCGTGCATCCACTGGCGGTAATAGGTTTCATCGTAGTCAGATTTTTTTACAGCGTCCCAGCCGTGCTGGTGGAGCAGTTGCTCGATGGTGGCCAGATGCGGTTTGGGAACCAGGAAGTCCACATCGGATACTAACCGGCCGCGGGCGCAGGGCAGGTTCGACATGGCGTAGGCGGCGCCTTTCAGCAGAACGACGGGGAAATCGCGGTCGGGCAGGTCGAACAGGGCGCGCTGGATGCGGTTGCATTCCCACCGGGTGCGGCGCTCGTGCTCGCCGGCGATGATGGCGGCGGCTTCGAGATGGGGTTGCACTTGGGTTGGGATGCGGTCGAGTTGGCCCTGCGCTTCAAGATAGGTGTAAAATTTTGCGACCACCCCGACGCGGCGTGCCCAAGGCAGCAGGCGATCCCAGTCTCGTAAGCTACATTCTTGTAATACTTGAGGTTTAGCGAGGACGCGTGGCAGAGTGCGGTAAGACATGTCGGGAGCGATCCGGTGGAAAACCCGGATGGGTTTTGCCAAATTTTACACTTGATGTGATGGGTTTGTGTTGGGTTTTGATGGGAATTATTTGAATAACAATTAGTTAATGATAATGATTGGTTCTTGGAATGCTATTTGCCTTAAATTTCTATAATCTCTCGGGGTGGGGTTCCTTGCGTTGTTCGCCATCCCCCTCAGCATGTGGCTTTGGAACGGCATCAGGTTGTTAGGAGTCAGAACCATGACTGAACATGACAAGATATCGTCTGATGTGGAGGCGACGGCGAGCTCCGAGCAGGTGGCCGTGCCTTCGCAGGGACGGCGACGGTTGGTGAAGGGCGCGATGCTGACCATGCCGGCTGTGATGACCTTACGTAGTGGAGCCTTGGCTGCGAACAGCCTGACATGTCTTGAAAAGCCTCGTCCAATTACTACTCAGTTTGTAACTACGACACCAGATGAATTGAAGCGTCAGTCTGTAAATGTTTATCTATCTGCAAATGGAAAAGAAAGATATTACTATGATTCTATAATTGGTAAATATCGAGATTATGATACAGGTCAAACTGTTGATGTCAATGAGAATACCTTAAAATCTGATGGCAGTGGTTTTGCAGTAGCATATATTGATAATAACGGTAATATTACAGCACTGGGTCCGAGTCAATCAGGAGCACCTGCGACCACATCATGTGCTGATCTATACTTCAGTAGGTAACTAATAGATGAATGGGAACGGATAATGCCATTTCAAATTAAGCCTATCTACCGATGCAATTTAAGTGGTAATTTGCATTGGCGAAAATGGGATAGTGAAGAATATGTAATATTCAATGCTGCTTCGGGACAAACTCACTTTTTGAATATATTGGGTTTTGAGACGTTAATGCTCTTGCAAAAAAAACCACTAAATATCTTTGAACTTGGCCGGCAACTCTCATTAAAATTTGAAGATTTTTTATTGGATGAAGAGACGCAAACTTATATCGAAAATATGCTTGTGGATCTCGATAACCTAGGTTTAGTTGAAGTTTGCTTCCTGTGAAGTTCTATGATTTATCTGTAGCCGAGATTGCTTCGCGCCTTCGGAAAGGCTTAAACTTCAAGACGGGTATTTTCACTATCCGTCTCTTTAGTGACCTATCCGATTTGCCTGCCCTGCTTCGCCAGCTTCATGCTGAATACCCATTGGTTGAAGAGAGTGTTTTCGCAGATTTTCATGTGCGCCTATTTCAGAACCGAATCATATTTCGATTGTTTTATCCAGATGTTCGACTTTGGGTTGACGAGGAGACGCCTTTTTTTTCTTTTTCGCCAGATACTGCATTACCATATCTAGAGTGGGGCTTGAACTGGTGTGTAGCCAGTCGTGCTCATCATTACCTAATGCTACATGCCGGAGTATTGGAAAGAAACGGCCATGCTATGTTACTGCCTGCGTGGCCAGGATCTGGGAAAAGCACTCTCTGTGCAGCACTTTGTCATCGTGGCTGGCGGTTACTTTCGGATGAATTTGCCTTGGTGCGCCCAGAAGATCTAGCTCTCGTTCCTTTCCCTCGGCTAATTCCACTTAAAAATGAGTCCATCGCAGTCGTTCGCGCTTTTACCCCCGAAGCAGTAATGGGACCAGAATATCCCAAGACCCGCAAAGGCACGGTTTGTCATGTCCGTCCACCGGCAGACAGTATCAGACGTGCCGAGCAAATTGTACAAGCTCGCTGGATCGTTTTCCCAAATTTTCAGGCAGGTGCTGACTTGAAAGTGAGTTCTCTTGCGAAAGCTAGGGCGTTCTTGAAGCTTGCTGGCAATTCTTTCAATTACGAACAAATTGGTCTGCGGGGTTTCGAGACTGTAGCTAGTTTAATTGATTGTTGTGACTGCTATTTGTTCCAGTACAGCGACCTCGAACAAGCCGTTGCGCAACTGAACGCCTTGGCGGATGGTCTCATCTAGCGCTCGGGCGCGGGCTTGGTGCCTGCGTCCATTTCCAACCCGAAGCGCACAGGAGATCGATTCTCATGGCTCAAACTCCCTCCACCATGCTCCCCCTCGGCACGTCTGCACCGGCGTTCGGTCTGCCCGAACCCGCCACCGACAAGACCGTGTCCCTGGATGATTTCAGGGATGCCCCGGCTTTGCTGGTGATCTTCATGTGCAATCACTGCCCCTTCGTCAAGCACATCCGCCAAGGCTTGATCCAGTTCGCCCGCGACTATCAGACCAAGGGTCTGGCGGTCGTGGCGATCAGCACCAACGACGTGGCGAACTTCCCCGACGACAGCCCGGCGAAGATGGCCCAGGAAGCCAGAGCGTTCGGCTATCCCTTTCCCTACCTCTACGACGAATCCCAGTCCGTCGCCAAAGCCTACCGGGCCGCCTGCACCCCCGATTTCTTTCTGTTCGATGCCGGTCGCAGACTGGTCTATCGCGGCCAGTTCGACGGCAGCCGGCCGGGCAACAATATCCCGGTGACCGGCACCGACCTGCGGGCAGCCGCGGACGCGATGCTGGCCGGCCAGCCGATCGCGCCCGATCAAAAGCCGAGCATCGGCTGCAATATCAAGTGGAAGGCCGGTAACGAACCGGAGTATTACCGTTGAAGCGACGAGTGGATCTTGATCTTGGAGCAGTTGGAGAGTGATGCTGCCGCTCAGCGCTCGATGGTGTAAATCAGATCGGCGCCCGTCCCTACCGCGCTGCTATTGGACTCCAGCGTAAGTCGTTGGCTCAGCCGGAATTTGATGTTGAAGGTATTGACGGCGTTGAACAGGCCTACTCCATAGCCGACATACAAATCCGGTGATAAATACCTGCCCAACATGAGTGAGGTGTTTTCCTTGCCACCGCCGCCAGACTCCAATTGCAGAGAGTCCAGCCCGAAGGTATCGCCCAAGCCCTTGGTCAGTGAGTCACCGCCCAAACCTAGAGCGGTGGCGGCCTTGAACAGCAGTGCGGATTCGGAACCGCCACCTTGCGGAGATCGGCCCAGCACCAAATAGGACAGAATATCGGCATCGGGCATCTTGGGTTCGGAGAACAGGGTCATCTGTGGCTGTTTCAGCGTCCCCCGGATTTGTGCGCCCGCAGTAATCTGATCACGGGTGCCTTGGCTTTGCCGCACTACCCGAAAATTCAGCCCCGGGTTGTCGAGTGGACTGCTGCCGAACAGTAATTGCCCGCGCTGAATCTGAACCTCTTCGCCGAAAATCCGATAGTTGCCTGCGACCACTTCGATGCTGCCGCTGCCTCGCGGCGCCAGTTGTGGTGTTTCCTCGATCAGCAAACTCCCCGCGAGCTTGCCCTTGAAAACGGGCGTTTCCACTTGCACGTTGTCACCCAGAATGACTCGCACTCTGGCGTAGAGCGCTAGACCTTTGGGCCGGGATGGTGCTTCATCACCGTTGCGACCGTTCACGATCACCACATCGTTAGAGGCGCTGATCGCACCGGACCGATCACCGCTGGGTCGTAGAAAGGCCTGTGGAATGGTCAATTCACCCTCAACCCGCACCTGCTGCTGGACGATATCCAGCTTTAGATCGGGACTGAGTTGAATCCGTAAATCGCTGGTATCGAGCGCCTGAAAATTCTGTCCCTTGATGCTCAGGCTCAATTGCGGTTTGAATGGATCCGCCTCGCCGGAGAGTTGCAATTGGCCGGGACCGGAATGCACCGAACCGGATAATTGCATTGATCCCTGTCCATTACTGGCAGCGGTGAGTTGCAGATTTTGGAGCGTGATCCCCGCTTCGGGGATGACCGCCCCAGCATTTTCCAGGCGAATTTCACCACGCAACGCCGGCTTGGCAAGAGGGCCGGTGACGCTGACATCGGCCTTTAATTGTCCGGAGACCTTTTGCAATCGCGGCACGAACAGCGACACAATGCCGAGATCGGTCATCGCGGCATTGACTTTGCCGTTGATCTGAGCGGCGGCGAACGGGTCCTGGATTTGCAGCTTGGCCTGCAATTGCCCGGTTTGAGCCAGATCGAGCTTGATTTGGGTGTTGAGGTTGCGCCCGTTGAGATCGCTTTGCAGACCGCCGCCGTTGAGGGCGAAACGGATTGGCTGGCCGTTGGCCGTCATGCTGAAACTGCCGGGGGCGATGGTCAGGTTCAGCTTCCCTCGCGGCGCGCCGCCAACTTTGCCGCTGACGGTCGCTTCGCCACCGACGCTGGTCGCCAGCGTCATGCCTTGGGGCAGAAAATGTTTGAACCGGTCCGGGGTGAGATTGCTGAGTTGCACCCGCCCATTGAAGTCGCCGGACTGGTCCCATTGGCCTTGTAGGCATAGCCGGGCAGGGGCGCTGCTCAGGCAGGCGACCTCGAGCCTGGCCGCCTTGGCCGAGGCGCGCAGCGCCACCGGTTGGTCCAGGTTCCAGGCACCGGCGAGAGTATCCCGGGCGCCGAGCTGAGTGATGCGGCCCTGCCAGAGCAGAGACGACGTTTGCAAACCACCCGCGAGCGCCAGCAGGAAGCGGCCCGGCTCGCCGGCCAGTTCCGCCTTGAGTTCGTGCGCGGCGGGCGTGCCACTGCCGTCGAGGGCGAGCGATTTCCAATTCTGGCCGCCGAGCGCTAGCCCTTCGCCGCTGACTTTCAACTGGGAACGACGGGCGCCGCCAACATCGATATTGGCTTCGCCGCGCAATTGCTGAATCTGAGTATCGCCGTGCCGCAGCTTTTGCACCGTGAAGTTGGCCGCGACCGCGGGACGGTCGCGGGGACCGCTCAAGGTGCCGTTGCTGGCGATGGCGCCGCTCAGGCCGGGCAGGAGCGATTGGAGTTGCGGCGCGTCCAGTTTCCAGCGCAGATCCCAGCGTTGCGCCAGCGAGCCATCCGCTTCCAGCCGGGCATCGCCGGCATTGAGTTTCAGGGTCTTGATCGTCAGATTCCGATCCTGAATGGCGATATCGGCGTTGCCGCGCACCGCTTGGCCGCTCAGGGTGCCCGCCAGTTCTTCCAGCAGGACGTCGGCGCGCAATGCCGTCCCGTCCAGTTGGCCATCGCTCTTGAGCCGCAGGTTCAGCTTGCCGGGTACGTCTCGCCACTGGCTGGTGGGATTCAGACCTTGACCGCTCAGCGTCGCCTGCCATTTCACCGCCGGCGCCCAGGCGACCTCGGCGTCGCCTTCGATGACGCCTTCGAGGGCCTCGCCTTTTAACTTCACCTCGCGCACGGCCTGATCCGAACCCTGGCCGCTCAATGTCCAGCGACCCTTGGGGATCGCCGGCCCCTGCAACTCCGCGGTGAGTTGGAATCGGTAGTCCTGGATCTTGCCCTGGACGCTGAAGTCGCCTTTGGCGCTTTCCACCTGAGGCGGGCCGGTCGGTGGCCAGACCAGGGATTGCCATTGTCCGGCGGCGTTGAAGCGCAATTCGGCGAATTCCAGATCGCCCTTGGCGTTCAGGGTCAGCGGCTGGTTGGCGGCGGTCAGCCGCAACTCATCCAGCTTCAGCGAGCTTTCGTCGCCGGCGGCGGCGAACTTCAGGGTCGCGGGACCGAGTTCCGGCAGGGTGGCACTGATTTCACCCCGGCCCTCGAACCGGGCCAGCACGCCCCGCGCCTCGATCCGGACGGCCAACGGGTTGCCGGCCAGTTCCGGGGCGAACGGTTTGAGGTCGGTTGCCTCGAGTTTAGCCTGGACCGACCAGGCGGGCTCGGCCAGCGGCTGGCGGACCTCGCCGTTCAGTTCCAGCGTGGCCGGGCCGGTGATGCGCTGGGTCAGTTGCAATCGGTCGCGCAGTTCGCCCTGGATTTCACCTTCTCCGTTGATGGTGCCGTAGTCCGGGTTCAGCAGTTGCCAGCCGAGACGGGCCTGTAACGGGTAGCCGCCGGTGGGATCGAGCCGGCCGCTAAGCCGGACTTCGCCTTGAGGCGCCCAGGCTTCCAGCGTTTCGAGGGTCAGGGCGCCGGCTTCGGTACGGGCCTTGAGCACGACGGCATCGACCTGGATGGGTTCGGCCCCGACCGGCAGGATGCGGATGGCATGGGCTTGCAGATCGGCGACGTCGAGCGCCAGCGGCAGCTGGATATCCGGTAGGGTCGGCGGTTCGGTGGAAGGGGCGGATTCCTGGCCGGGCGGCAGCTGCAATTCCAGATGATCGAGGCGCAGGCTGACGATGTTCAGCACCCCGTCGAGCAGATCGACGGGCTCCCACTCCAGATCGCCCCGGGCGAGGGTCAGCCTCAACGGTCCATCTTCGTAACGGAGCCCGTCGATCCGCAGCGGGCCCAACAGCCGGCCGGCGGCCTGGTCGTAGCTCAAGCGGCCTGGCAGCACCCGTTCGGCCAAGGCGAGCAGTCCGCGGAGGCCGGTTTCGGTGGAGATGGCGAATCCCGCCGCCAGCAGCAGGATCAGCAGCAGGATCAGGGGCGGCGAGATCAGCCAGAACAGCAGGCGGCGCAGGGCGCGTGGGATGCTCACAGATCGGGTCCGATGCTGAAGGAGAAGCGGAAGGTATCGCCCGGCGGGCGATCCAGCCCCGATGCGAAGTCGATCCGTACCGGTCCGACCGGCGAACGCCAGCGCAGTCCGAGCCCGACGCCGGTCTTCATTTCGGGCGTGGCACCGTCGAAAGCGTCACCGCTGTCGACGAAGGCGGCGATGCTCCACCCGTCCCAGACCCGGTGTTCGTATTCGATGCTGGCCACCAGCAGGTTCTGGCCACCGATCACCTTGCCCTCGGCATCGGTGGGGCCGATGCTGTTGAAAGCATAGCCGCGCACGCTGGTGTCGCCGCCGGTGAAAAAGCGCAGGGACGTCGGCAGTTGCTGGAAATCCTGGCCGATCGCGGTGGTGCCGACATCGCCGCGCGCGATGAACCGGCTGGTATCGTTCAGGGCATACACGCCTCTCAGATGCAATACGCCTTGCACGAAGTCGAGGTCCGAAAGCAGCGCCGTCGAAGCGCCGCGCAACTCGAAGCCGAACAGCAGTCCTCGGGTGGCAAACAGGCGGTCGTCGGCGTCGACCCAGGTCCAGTTCAGGCCGGGAATCAGCAGCAGGGAGGAGGCGGGTGGGTCGCCGCCGGTGCTGGATTCTTCGTATTGCAGGCTCAAGTTGTAATTCTTCAGCCATTTGCCATCCTGCCGCTGCCAACTGGCGCCGAGCGTGGTGAGTTGGTAGTCTTGGTCGTTGTAGTTCTGGTCGACGTAGCCGGCGGTCAGGGCGTACTCGTCGGTGGTCGGATCCTGACCGGGGATCATGTACTTGAAGCCGATGAGCGATTTGATCTGGGAAAGCTGGATTTCGGCTTCGTAATGATGGCCTTGGCGGTTGACCCAGCGCTGTTCGACGCGCAGCCTGCCGCGAGCGCCGGTATCGGTGCCGTAGCCCAGGCCGGCGCTGTACTTGCGCTCCATGTTGGGTTCCAGTTCCACGTCGACCGGTGCGGTATTGGTGGCGGCGTCGGGCGGGGCGTTGACCTGAACTTGGCTGAAGTAGGGAGCACCGCTGAGATCGCCTTGCAGTTTGAGCAGGTCGTTGGCGTCGTAGGGATCGCCGGGTTTGAAGCGTGGGTAGCGGTTCAGCAGCTTGGGCGACAGGATGTCCTGCCTGAAGGTGATGTTGCCGAAGCGGTAGCGCTGGCCGGTGTCGTAATGCAGGTGGATGGCTGCTTCGTAGTCTTGCAGGTTCACCTGGATGGCGTGCTCGGTGAAGCGGGCGTTGAAATAGCCGCGTTCGGTGGCCAGCGTTTCCAGCGCCTGCTTGAACTGTTCGTACCTGGACTGATCGAGGACTTGACCCTGGGCGAGCGGCATGTTGGTCAATACCTGCTGGAAGGCCGGATCCTGTTGGCCCTCGCCGAGGATTTGCACGTCCAGCGTGGCGATGCGCAACGGTCGGCCGGGCTGGATCTGGTAGCGTGCTTCCCATCCGCTGGGGGTGCGATCCAGCGAAGACTCGATGGTGGGTTCGTAGTAGCCGAACGGTTGCAGCGCGTCCCGGATTTCACGCTCCGCGTTGCCGTGCAGCCAGCGCAATCGGGCCTCGTCCGGCGCGGCCTGGCCGGCGAGGCGGTTGAGTTCCAGATGGGCCAGCACGTTGTCGCGCAGCGCGCCGTCCACGCCCTCGACCGTTACGACGAGCGTACCGTGTTCGCTGGTTTCGGTGGCGACGATCGGCGCGGCCGTCTCCCGCGCTTGCGGCGACCCGGCGCAGCAGGCCAGGACGCAGAGCAACAGCCAGGCGTGGGGAAGGTGCGATCGGGGTCGGGTCATGACGGGCGGCGGGTGGGTGGCGTTTCTGATTTGGATATTACACCAACCCAGGTGGCTGGACCGATCATGGCGGGCTCCCATTGATAAGGCTTCTGGAAGGACTGGAATCGAATGGAGATGGATCAATCCCCGAGGGTGATATTGCGGCAGCGGGTTTCGTGCAAAAAGGTCGAAGCGACGATGGCCAGCACCGCGCAACCCAGCATCAGGAAAAAGCCCGCCTGGTAATCGGCGGAACCGTACACCCGCACCCCGTTCGCCAGAGTGCCGCTCCAGCTCGAATCCATGATCCAGCCGAACAACGGCTGGAGAATGGCCGCCCCCAGGAAGATCCCGGTATTCACCAGAGCGATGGCCATGCCCGACAGGGCGGGAACGACCACCTCTTTCGCCCCGGCGTAGGTCAGGACGAAGGACCCACAACCGGAACCCATCAGCGCGAACCAGGCCATCCCCGCCGCACCCGGCGTCCAGTGCCCATAAACGATTCCCAGCCAAGCCAGCCCGTACAGCAGGGTGCCGATGACCAGCAGAGGCTTGCGGCGGTCCAACCGGTCGGAAAACCAGCCGCAGAACAGGGTGCTACAGGCAAAGCTGGCCAGCGCGATGGTGGTGTACAGGGAAGCCGCCGACCGCTCCAGGCCGTGCAGGTCGCGCAGGAAGGGAATCGCCCACAGGCCAAGAAACGCCAGCATGCTGGCGGGCATCCCCAGATTGACCCAAAACCCCGGCCAGACCAGGCGGGTGGCCAGAACCCCCCGCAGATCGTGCCACCAGTGCTGCTCGCGCCCCGCGTGCCGATCCTGACCCTCCATCTCCCGGATCGAGGGAAATCCGGTGTCCTCCGGCGTGTTGCGCACCCCGAGCCAGGATAACGCCGCCAGCACCAGGGCCATGACTCCAAGAGCCACAAATACCGTCCGCCACGACCAGACCGTCAGCGCCTCGGCCAGAGGACCGGCCGCCAGGATGGCGCCGACATTGCCCAGCAATAGAGTCAGACCGCTGATGAAGCCATAATCCCGATCCCGGAACCAGAGGGTATTGCTTTTCATCAGCCCCACGAACACCACCGATACCCCCAGTCCGACCAGGGCGCGCCCTGCCGACGCCTCCCCGAAGGTGGTCGCCATGCCGAACAGGATGGAGCCAATGCCGGACACTCCATTGCCCAGCGTCACCGAGATCCGCGCGCCCAGCGTGTCCGCCAGCACCCCCGCCGGAATCTGCATGGCGGTGTAGATGTAGTAATACATGGCCGCCAGCGACCCCAGCGCGGCTCCCGTGGCCCCGAAGTCCCGCATCAGGTCGGCGGACACCACGGCCGGGGCGATGCGGTGGAAAAACACCAGGATGTAGGATGCGGCGAGGATGGCGTAAATGGACCAACGAACGCGCGCGAAACGCGCGGGGTCAAACCTCTCGAGCGGAATTGTCGCCGTCCGGGCTGTCATGCCCGCGCCTTCCCTGTCGCGTCGCTTCCCATGGCTTGAATCCGGCAAGACATCGATCGGGGTATGTTCACAGTGGTCAACTCCGCGCCAGGATGGCCGATGGAACAATCGAGAGATTTCCAAACCATCATATATTAGAACGAGGGCGAGCAGCCGGCACCGTTAAAGCTGCCCGGACGTTTATAATCGACCCGACATCCGACATCCGACATCCGACATCCGACATCCGAACATGCCCAAATTCGATTATCCCACGCTCGAAGCCTGCGTCGGCAACACGCCGCTGGTGCGCCTGCAGCGCCTGCCCGGCGATACCACCAACCTGATTCTCGGCAAGCTGGAGGGCGACAATCCCGCCGGTTCGGTGAAGGATCGGCCGGCGCTGAGCATGATCCGGCACGCGGAGAGGCGCGGCGATATCCGGCCCGGCGACGTACTGATCGAAGCGACCAGCGGCAATACCGGCATCGCTCTGGCGATGATCGCGGCCATGAAGGGTTACCGGATGGTGCTGGTCATGCCGGAAAATCAGAGCGCCGAGCGACGGGCGGCGATGCGGGCCTACGGCGCCGAGCTGATCCTGGTCAGCAGGGAGGAAGGCATGGAAGGCGCTCGCGATCTGGCCGCGCAACTGGAGCGGGAGGGGCGGGGGCGGGTGCTCGACCAGTTCGGCAATCCCGACAATCCGCTGGCGCACTACGAGACCACCGGTCCGGAGATCTGGCGCGACACCGGCGGCCAAGTCACGCACTTCGTCAGCGCCATGGGCACCACCGGTACCATCATGGGTGTGTCGCGCTATCTCAAGGAGCGGAATCCCGCTGTCGAAATCGTCGGCGTGCAGCCGACCGAAGGTTCCTGTATCGCTGGCATCCGCCGCTGGCCGGCGGAGTATCTGCCGAAGATCTACGATCCGGCGCGGGTGGACCGGACCATCGACATCAGCCAGGCGGAAGCCGAGGAGATTACCCGCCGGTTGGCTCGCGAGGAGGGCATTTGCTGCGGGGTGTCGGCGGGCGGGGCCGCGGCGGCAGCGCTGCGATTGTCGGGCGAGGTCGAGCACGCGGTGATCGTCACCATCATCTGCGACCGGGGCGACCGCTATCTGTCCACCGGGCTGTTTGGGGATTGAGAGATCGAACCACTCCGGCGTCGCGCGCCGCCCCTCCTTGGTCAATGATGATAAAATTTATTAAATTTAATATTATATCATTTATGTTCGGGCATGATGGGTAAAAAATCCCAAGTACCAGCGGAGCTCTTTACCGTCCGCGTCGAGGATCTGACTCATGCGGGACACGGCGTGGCCCGGCGGGAGGGCAAGGCCGTGTTCGTCGAGGGCGCGTTGCCGGGCGAGGAGGTTCGTTGCGTCTATACCACGCGCCGGGGGCGTCACGACGAAGCACGAGCGCTGGAGGTGCTGACGCCAGCGCCGGAACGGGTCCAGCCGCGCTGCGCCCATTTCGATATCTGCGGCGGCTGCGCCCTGCAGCACTTGGCGCCGGACCGCCAACTCGCCCTCAAGCAGCGCTGGCTGCTGGACAGTCTGACCCACATCGGCAAGATCCGGCCGGAGCAAGTGCTGGAACCGATGACCGGGCCGCTGTGGAGCTACCGGCGGCGGGCGCGGCTGGGGGTCAAGTGGGTGGCTAAAAAGGGCCGGGTGCTGGTGGGATTTCGCGAGCGGCGTGGTTCCTTCATCGCCGACCTGCGTCGCTGCGAGGTACTGGATGAGCGAGTCGGCGGTTTGCTGGAGGAACTGGCGCGATTGATCGAAACCCTGTCCATCCGCGACCGGCTGCCACAAATCGAAGTCGCCGGCGGCGATATGGTCATGAGTCTGAATTTCCGGGTGTTGGCGTCGCCCGGCGAGGAGGATCTGGCGACGCTGCGGGCTTTCGGCGCGCGGCATGGCTTCGCGCTCCATTTGCAACCGGGCGGGCCGGATAGCGTGCGGCTGCTGGTGCCCGAGCCCTCGCCCCTGGCTCCTCCCCCACAAGGGGAGGGAGGCGTGCTGAGCTACCGGTTGCCGGCTTTCGATCTGGATATCGAATTCCAGCCTTGGCATTTCGTTCAGGTCAACGCCGCTATCAACCGGCAACTGGTCGAGCGGGTCTGTGATTTACTGGAGATCGAGCCGTGGGATCGGGTGTTGGATTTATTCTGCGGGTTGGGGAATTTTACCCTGGCGCTGGCCCGGCGGGCGCGGGAGGTGGTGGGGGTGGAAGGCGACGCCAGCCTGGTGGACTGGGCGCGATGCAACGCCTCGCGCAACGGCATCACCAACGCCGCCTTCCATGTCGCCAATCTGGCCGCGGATCCGGCTGTCGAACCATGGCTGGAGAGCAGTTATGACAAAGTGCTGCTCGATCCGCCCCGGTCCGGGGCGCTGGAAATGATGCCCCGGATTGCGGCGCTGGGAGCTCGGCGGGTGGTGTACGTCTCCTGCCATCCCGCCACCCTGGCGCGTGATGTCGGCGAACTGGTTCACCGCTTCGGCTACCGGCTGGAAAGCGTGGGTGTGTTGGACATGTTTCCACACACCGCGCATGTCGAGTCGATCGCGGTGCTGGTTCGCCGATAAGTATCGAATCGATCCGCCCGCGTTGCCCCGATTCGTCCACCATCTTCTTGCCCGCATTTTCCAGAGTTTGGCGCAGGACGTCCGACGGCTTGCAGGCGACTTTGGCGGGTCATCGCCTGCAAGCGGACTGCTACAATTAAAATCATTTATTGTACGGCCTTTAAGGAAAGCATCATGCCGACGGGAACAGAAGTGGCTCAGCTTGAGAGCGGCTTGCCGCACATGGAGTCGGAGGCCATGCTCGTGGTGGACCCGGCTGGCCGGATCGTTCGAGCCAACGCTTTGGCCGAGTGCCTGTTCGACTATCCGCCGGGAACGCTCGCCGGTCAATCTCTGACTATTCTGATCCCCGCGCGCTTGCGAGATTCACATCAACTGCACGTGGCCAAGTATTTCGGCAACCCACACCCTCGGTTGATGGGCGCTAGCATGTCGTTATGGGGGTTACGGCGGGACGGCAGCGAGTTCGCGGCTGAAATCAGCCTCAATCCTTTGTCCACTCCTGAAGGTCTCCGCGTCTTGGCGGCCATTCGCGACGCGAGCGATTACCGGCGGATACAGCAATCCTTGGAACAGGCCACCGCCGAGTTGGAGCGACAGGTCGCGGCGCATGACGCGGAGTTGCTGCAAGCCAACGCCGAGTTGCGCCAGCAAATCGCCGAACGCGCGCAAGCCGAGACGGCCTTGCGGGAGGCCGAGGCGCAGTATCGCCAACTGGTTGAGAACCAGCCCGATCTGATCTGCCGGTTTTTGCCGGATACCACGCTGACCTTCGTCAACGCCGCCTATGCCGGTTTCTTTGCTCGCCAGCCGGAGGAATTGATCGGCCAACGGTTTATCGAATTCCTCAGCGCGGAGCAGCAGGCTGAGGTGTGGGAGCAACTGGCGGCCTTCACCCCGGCGGCGCCGGCACGCCAATACGAGCACCAGACGCTCGGGGCGGATGGGGTCGCCCACTGGCATTTGTGGCACAATTTTGCGTTTTTCGACGACCGGGGCAAGGTCACCGGCTTTCAATCAGTCGGCGTGGATATCACCGAGCGCAAGCGGGCGGAGGAGGTGTTGCTTAAGGAATCTCAGTTCCGCCGCGCAATCATCGAGCGCGCCGCCGAGGGTTTGTGTGTTTGTCACAACATCCCGGAGTTTCCCTATGTGCGGTTCACCGTTTGGAATCCGCGCATGGAGGAGATTACCCACTATACCATGGAAGAAATCAACCGCTGGGGCTGGTATCAGTCGCTCTACCCGGATGCGGAAGTCCGAGAGCACGCACAGGCGCGCATGGCCCGCATGCGCCAGGGCGACGATCTGATGGGCGAGGAATGGGAAATCACTCGAGCGACCGGCGAAAAGCGCATGGTTTCCATTTCCACCTCTGTTGTGGAAGACGTGGCCGATTCGGTGCACGTGCTCGCCCTGATTCACGATACCACCGAGCGCAAGCGGGCCGAGGAGGCGCTGTTTGAAGCCAAGGAACGGGCCCAGGTCACGCTGCATTCCATCGGCGACGCAGTGATCACTACCGATGCGCGCGGTATGGTGGACTACCTGAACCCGGTGGCGGAGGCGCTCGCCGGCTGGACCACGGCCGAGGCCCAGGGGCGGCCCCTGAGCGAAGTCTTCCAGATCGTCAACGAGCAAACCCGCCAGCCGGCGCCCGACCCGGTCGCGGGCTGTCTCCGGGAAGGGAAAATCGTCGGGTTGGCCAACCACTCGATTCTGATCGGCCGCCACGGGCAGGAATACCACATCGACGATTCGGCAGCGCCGATTCGCGGGCGGGACGGTCAGGTGTTGGGCGCGGTGCTGGTGTTTCACGACGTCACCGAGAACCGCCAACTGGCCCGCCAGTTGGAGTACGACGCTACCCACGACGCTCTCACCGGACTGATCAACCGGGCGGAATTCGAGCGGCGGCTGGAGCGGGCGCTGGCCAGCGCCCGGCAGTACGGCGCCCGGCACGCGCTGTGTTATCTCGATCTGGATCAGTTCAAGGTGGTCAACGACACCGCCGGGCACGCGGCGGGCGACGAACTGCTGCGCCAAATCAACGCCATTCTGGGGGGCATGTTCCGCGAGCGCGATACCCTGGCCCGGATCGGCGGCGACGAGTTCGGCCTGTTGCTGGACAACTGCCCGCTGGACCGCGCCCAGTTCATCGCTCAGGCCGCGGTGGGAAACATTCGCGACCACCGCTTCCATTGGGAGGGCCGCGCCTATCAAATCGGGGCCAGCATCGGCTTGGTGCCCATCACGGCGGAGACGCAAAACACCGCCCAACTGCTCACCCAGGCCGATGTCGCCTGCTATATCGCCAAGGAAATGGGCCGCAACCGCGTCCATCTTTACCAGCAGGAGGATCGTGAAACCACCCAGCGTCACGGCGAAATCCTGGGCGCGGCGGGCTTACGGGACGCGCTGGAGCAGGGCCGGTTTCGGCTGCACTATCAACCCATCGTGCCCCTGACCGCGCTCGACCCCCGCCCGGTCCGTCACGAGGCCCTGCTCCGCGTGGCCTACAAGAGCAGCCCGGACGAAATCAGCGAACTGGTGCTGCCGGCGGCCTTCATTCCGGCGGCCGAGCGCTACGGTCTGATGGGTGCCATCGACCGCTGGGTGATTCAGACAGCGTTCCGCGAGTACGCGGCCGGAATCGGGAAAACCGGCGCCAAAATCGCCATCAATCTGTCCGGCAATTCCCTGAGTGACGAAACCCTGCTCGGCTTCATCGAAACCCAGTTCGCCGAACACGACTTCCCACCGGAGCGAGTATGTTTCGAGATTACCGAAACTGCCGCCATTCAGAACCTGCGTCACGCCACCGACCTGATGGCGACGCTCAAACGCCGCGGCAGTCAGTTGGCTCTGGACGATTTCGGCAGCGGCCTGTCGTCGTTCCACTATCTCAAGACCTTGCCGGTCGACTACTTGAAGATCGACGGCAGCTTCGTCAAGGACATGATCGAGAATGCCCGCGATGGCGCCCTGGTGGCGGCCATCAACCAGATGAGCCACACTTTGGGGATCCAAACCATCGCCGAATACGTCCATAGCCAAGCCATCGTCGAACGCTTGCGCGAGATGGGCGTCGATTATGCGCAAGGCTATTTCTTCGGTCAGCCCAAGCCATGGGGCGAGCAGCCATGAATGCCGCCGCGACTCGTCGCCCTTTCGGGCGGCTACGCCGCTGTTGCGGCGAGAGCGGCGCGGCTACCCGATTGGCCCCGAGTTTCCGCGGCAAATCCTCGGCCCTTAGCCCTCGTGCTTGGCGTCTTCCGGCAGTACCGGCTTCATCCGCTCGCCGAGCCGGGCTTCCGGTCCTTGCTCGCCGAGCCGCTGGCGATAGATGGCGGCGTACTCCATGATCCGCTGCACGTAGCTCCGGGTTTCCTGGTAGGGAATGGTTTCGGCCCAGACATCGGCCGGTACGGGGTCACGGGCCGGCAGCCATTGGGCCACCCGGTTGGGACCGGCGTTGTAGGCGGCGGTAGCCAGCACCGGGTTATCCTGCAAGCGGTCCAGAATCTGTTGCAAATAACGGACGCCGTAACGGATGTTGGTATCGGCGTTCAGCAGGACGGAGGCATCGGCGTTCCCATCTTGCAGTTCCCGGGCGATCTGCAGGCCGGTGGCGGGCATGAGTTGCATCAGCCCCAGCGCGCCCGCCGGCGAGCGGGCGTCGGGCCGAAAACCGCTTTCCTGGCGGATGACGGCGTAGATCCAGGCCGGGTCCAAAGCGCTGGCGCGGGCGTTGCTCGTTACTCCGTCCCGATAGGCCAGCGGAAAGCGCAGTTCCAGATCGTCCCAGTGCTCGGCTCGGGAGATGGTGACGATGGCTTGATGGTGCCACTCCCAGCGGTGGGCCAGCAGCGCGGCCTGTTTGAGCGCTGGCCGGTCGAAGGTCTGAGTGGCCTGTCGCCATTCGGCGTCGGCTTCCGGCTCGCGGCCCAGAATGTACAGTTCCCGCGCGCGCTGCAAACCGGGATAGCCGGTCAGCAGCCCGTCGAGTTCGGTCGGTGCGATTTCCAGTGGAGTGCTGGAGATGGCGTAGGGGAGATCGAGCCGGTCGGCGGCCAGGAAACCGTGATAATCCCGCTGGCCGGCGAGACTTCGATAAACCTGCCGGGCCTCCTCGGCGCGGTTCAGCGCCTCCAGCGTTCGGCCCCGCCAGTACCGCCAGCGTGGGCTGTCCCGTTCCGCGGGTGACAACTGATCCAGCCAGCGCAGGGCCGCCGTCCAGTCGCCTTGGCGCAGGCAGACTCGCACCCGCCATTCCCGCACCGCGCCATCGACTGCCGCCTCCGGCAGCGCGCTCAGCCGCGCTGGCGCGCTCGGGTGATAGTCGCTGGCGATCCACAGCGCCAGCAACCGTTCGGTCTCCGCCAGTTGCGGCGCGAGCGACCGGTAGCGTTCCTTAAGAGTGTCGAGCGCTGTGGCGGCGGCGAGCGGGTCGCGCTTGCCCCATTGCTTCAAGCCGTCGCCCAGGATCGCCGCGATGCGCGGATCGCGGGCGTCGAAGCGGGCCGCGTCCAGAACCCGTTGCGGATTTTCGGCGACCGCCAGCCATGCGTCGGCCAGTTTCTGATCCGCGGCGGGCAGATCCGCGCGCAGGGCTTTGGCCAATCCCGGATTGCGGTTGGCCATTGCCAGGGCGAACCGCTGCCAGATCTGTTCGGGTGCTGGATTGCCCTGGACCCGCCAGGCGGCGATCACCGGATCGCAGGCGGCCGGCAGCGAGGCGCCGCGTAGCCAGATCGGGGCAAAATCGCGCAGCGCCTCCGCGCTCTGACCAGCGTTCAGCAAAGCTTGCCGTCGCCAGCACTCGAACGCCGGATCGCGGCTGGGGCTGGAATCGCGCAGATAATCGTCCCAGCGCCGGGCCTCGGCAAGTTGGCGCAACCAGGCATTGCGCAATTGACCGGCCAGAGGCGAATCACCATGGGTTTGCAGGAAGTCCCGAACCTCCGCGACTGGCCATTCCGGCAATCGGCGGGAGAGGTCGCGGTAGCGCAGGTAGGGATAGAGCGGATAGTTGCGGAGCGAATCGTAGTCGACCGGGGTTCCGTCGCGTAGCGACCGATCGGCGGTCTGAAACGCTTCCCGCTGGCTTTGCAGGGTTTCCATCGCGCCGACGTCGCCACCGACGCCGACGGCGATGACGCCGGCCAACAACCATGTTTCCCAACGTCGCGCCGGATGCCGGCGGGAGCCGGCGGCCCGGGGTTCGTCCCCTCTTCCCGCCCCCTTTGCACCGCGGGAATGGGAGGCGAGCAACCGGCCGTTCCGGGGAAGCTCCCTCCTCCCTTGCGGGGGAGGGCTGGAGTGGGAGGACCGAACGGTTACGCCGCGCCGGGAACGGCGTTGTGCCATGCGCCACTCACTTGTCGTTGCCCGCGAACAGAGGCGTGACGGCCGTGGTCGTGGGGGAGGCGGGTGAGTAGTTCTTGACGACGGAGCGGTTTGCGCCACTGCTTCCGGCGCCGCTGCTGCCGATGATGATTCGGGTGCCGGTGGGCGTCAGATAGGTGCGCGGGATGGTGGCCGAACCAGAACCCGAAGTCGCGACGGTGCCGGCGGGGAGGTTGCGTGCGCGGGGGGTGATGATGGTCACGCCGGACCCGCTCCGGTAATTGGCGGAGCCGCCCGAATAGCCGCCGTCGAACGCCAGCGGACCGCCGCCCGAGCCGGTGTTATACGCGACGGTGTTGTACGAACCGGCGTTATACGGGCCGTTCAGCCGGTATTGCTGGTAGAAGTTCAGCACCCGCACCACGTAGGTCTGGGTTTCCGGGTAGGGGGGGATCTGGTTGCCGTATTTCTGCACCGCGCCCTCGCCGGCGTTGTAGGCGGCCACCGCCAGCCGGGTGTCGTTGAACTGGTCGAGCAGCCAGCGCAGATAGCGGGCGCCGCCGTGCATGTTGGCGATGGGGTCGTAGGGATTGGCGACGCCGAACCGTTCGGCCGTGCCGGGCATCAACTGCATCAGACCCATGGCGCCCTTGTTGGAAACCGCCCAGGGATTGTAGGACGACTCGGCGCTGATCACGGCGTGCATCAACGCCGGATCGAGGCGGTACGCCGCCGCGATGCGGTTGACGTCGGGGCTGAAGCGCTGGCGGTTCTGTTCGTTGACTCGGAGCGGTCGGGTTCCCGTCGCTCTCTGGGTATAGTTGCGGGGGGTAATCAGGGTTCGGGCGCTGGGACCGTACAAATTGAGCGGGGCGAAACTGGAGGTTTGGGCCGCCGCCTTGCTGTAGGCTGGCGTGCGCATCACCAGTTTGTAGCGGGGATCGTTGGGTACGTTGCTCAGGTGCCGTACCCCATTGCTGTCCACGAAGGCGTAGATGTCCGCCTGGACCGGTCCGGATAGCGCCAACGCCGCCGGGACCAGACCGGCCAATAGCCGCCGCTTCATTGATTTCTCCTTATTTCTATAAGTTCTTGGTCATTTGGGTGACGGCCGGGCGGTCGTCTTGACTCAAGCGGGAGAGTCGAGCGTGTGTCGGTCAATGGAATTAAGATTAGCACAAACCGCGCGACCGCAACCGGTGGGAAACGCCGTCGCATTCCGAATATCTTTGTTCTTTCGGTTAACATAATGAATCATAAATCAAATGTTTTTCATTGGCACCGCCTGGAAATTCCGGGCGATCCGATTGTTCTGTTGTGGCCATCAGCGTACGCGGGGGCATCATGATGTTCAGAACCGCCGAATTGCAACGCAAGTTGCCGAAGGAAGACTACCATCAACAGGTCCCGCAACTGCGGGAGGAACTGCTGATGATGCAGATGGAGCTGCGCAACGCCGATTTTCCGGTCATCGTGGTGTTCGCCGGCGTGGACGGCGCCGGCAAGAGCGAAACGGTCAACATTTTGCACGAGTGGATGGATTCGCGCTGGCTGATCGCCCGCGCCTTCGGCGAGCCGTCCGACGAGGAGCGCGACCGACCCGAGTATTGGCGGTTCTGGCGAGAGTTGCCGCCCAAGGGACGGATGGGCCTGTTCCTGAGTTCCTGGTATTCGATGCCGATCCTCGATCACGTCTACGGCCATATCGGCCTGGCCGAATTCGACGAGCGGTTGGAACGCATCAAGACCTTCGAGAAGACCCTGGCCGACGACGGCGCGCTGATCTTGAAATTCTGGATGCATCTGTCCAAGGAGGCCCAGAAGGAGCGGCTGCGCAAGCT
>JAVMKL010000007.1:0-10269 GCA_031732875.1 Candidatus Competibacter sp.
ATGGAAGACGCGAAGGGGATGCCCAGGGATTCCAGCACCCGTTCCGCCGCCGATACCCCGCGATAGTTGGCTTCTTCGAAGATGGAGTAGCCGCTCAGATCGGAATGGGCGAATAGCACCCGGTCCGGGGCTTGGAGGAGGCGCTGGCGAGCTTCGCCCCAGACGAAGTCGGGGCGCGGCCGGACCATGGCGTGACCCCAACGGACCAGATCCAGCCGGGTGATCTGTTCCCGAATGTCGGGATGAGGCCGCGACAGGTCGCGCAGAATCTTCTCCGCCCACACCGCCCACGGTGTTTCCAGCAGCCGACGCCGTTCCTGGTCCGGTGGCCCGTCGCAGAGGGCGTGGTACCAGGTGAACACGGTTTTCTCCTGATGCGCCGCCAGATGCTGGTGAGTGGCGACCACGTAGCCCAGCGCGTCGCTGTCGTACAGCACATTGTCCCAGGCCAGGGGCGCGCCGTGCCGTTCCCTGGGAAAGCCCCGCAGGCTCAGATTGGCGACCAGCCAGGGCGCGTACGTGAACTCTCCGGTCGCCGCCGCCAACTCGGACGAAAACTCCCGAAACACCCGGGGTGCCTGAAACACCGGCGCGGCCCAGATCACCATGCGCGCCAGCCGCCTTACCGAGCGGTTTTCACGCGGAAGCCACGTATCCACCCGCACTGCCCGGTCCAGTTCCGACAGCCGCCAGGCGATGGCATCGGTAATCAGATGCGGTGCCAACCGTTCCCGCAGTCGCTTGACCAGCCAGCCGTTGCCTTCGGGCCAGGTCAGTACGTCGTCGTTGTCGGCCTCGCGAGCGAGGGCGTCGCGGCTGGCGAAGTAGTGAATCCCCATCCAGGCCGAGGTTTCATCGTAACGACAACCGTAATCGTCGCGGCAGGCGTAGTTGACGTACCAGTGCAGCGGTTCGGAATCCAGCCCCTCTCGCAGCAGGAAGTCGCGCATCGACAGCCGGTCCAGCGCCAGTAGGTCGGGATCGCGGGCGCTGCAGTCGATGGGAATGGCGAACGCCTTGCGCCCCTCTATCCCGCGCCGACGTTGAAAAGTATCCATCAAATCCTGAAAGCGGCGGTACTGGTCGAAATCCCGCTGGCGAACGCCGACTTGCGGCCATAGCCCATCGTGCCAGACACCGTTGGCGTACAGCCGTTCCCGCGGGGCGAAGTTGATGTAGCGCGGATCGTAGATCGGCTCCCTCGCGTCGGGATCGCCTTGGAGGACGCCGAAGTCGGCCAGCAATTCGCGCACCGCGCGGGATTCCCGAGTGGGGAAGGGTAGATAATGCGCGCCCCAGGGATAGGCGGTAATGGAATTTTCGCCGCTGCGGGCGTTGCCGCCGACTTCCGATTCCAGTTCCAGAATCACGAAGTCGGTGAAGCCGGCTTTTTGCAACTTCCAGCCGGCGGACAGGCCGCCGATGCCGCCGCCGACGATGATCGCGGGGACCTTTTGCGTCTCGGTCGGCTCGGGAAATTCCATCCGCCGCAGCCGGTGACCGATGACGTTGGACGCACCGAGAATTTCACCGGCCGGGAGGGGCGGCATTTTGGAGGAACGGGTTCGGCGCCAGGCGTAGGCTCCGCCGGCCGTCGCGGTGGCTCCGAGCGAGAGCAGAAATTGGCGGCGGTTCATCGGCTTGTGATTATTGCTGCGCAACCTGATGCCACTCGCGCTCGTAGTAGCGCACCAGGATCTGGGTGTTGAGGCGGTTGATCTCGGCCTCGACCGGACCCATGTCCGGGGGGAACTGGAGCAGGGTCGCGGTGCTCTCCGGCGTCAGAAAGCGCAGGCCGGGCGGATAACGTTCGGGTGGCTGCCAGGGTTGGCGGGTCGCCAGCGCGAAGCCCCATTCCCCAAACGCCGGCACGTAGGCGTGATACGGGGTCACCCGCAACCCGACGCTTTCGATGGTACGGGCAATGCACCAGAACGACTGACGGGCGTACAACGGCGAGGTAGTTTGGACCACCGCCGCGCCGCGTTCCGCCAGATGCTTCTCCAGCAGCCGATAGAACACATTGCTGTACAGTTTGCCCAGCGAGTAGTTGGTCGGGTCTGGGAAATCCACCACGATGAAATCGAACGTCCCCGGATTCTGCTCCAGCCAGCGGAAAGCGTCGGCATTGACGATCCGTACCTTAGGCGAATTAAGAGCGTTGTCGTTCAGGGGAGTCAGCAGTGGGTGGCTGGCGAACAGCCGGGTCATTTCCGGATCGAGGTCGACCAGGGTGATGGATTCCACCGAGTCGTAGCGGAGGATTTCGCGTACCGCCAGACCGTCGCCGCCGCCCAGCACCAGCACCCGCCGTGCGCCCGGCGTGGCGCTCAGGCCCGGATGCACCAGCGCCTCGTGATAGCGGTATTCGTCGCGGGAACTGAATTGCAGGTTACCGTTGAGGAACAGGCGCAGATCGTCCTTCCAGCGGGTCAGCACGATGCGCTGGTAAGGCGTGGTGCGGGCCAGGACGATCTCGTCGGCGTAGAGATGATCTTCGGCCAGGGTGGTAAGCCAGTCGGCGGCGACGAAGCCGGCGGCCAGAGCAAGAATCGCGGCGGCGCATTGTTCGCGCAGCCAGCGCGGTTGCGGCAACTGCTCGCGGAACAACCACAGCGCCCAGGCCGCCACCAGCACGTTGAGCAGACCGAACAGCAGGCTGGTGCGGTTCAGTCCCAAGTGCGGGGCCAGCAGGATCGGGAACAGCAGGGACACCGCCAGTGCACCCAAATAGTCCAGGGTCAGCACTTGCGCCACCAGATCCTTGAAGGCGAATTGTTGCTTGAGGATGCGCATGACCAGGGGGATTTCCAGCCCGACCAGAGTACCGACGATCAGCACCAGCACGTACAGCGCCAGCCGGAACGCGCCGGCCCAGGCGAAGATCAGAAACAGCGCCGGCGCGGAGAAGCCTCCCACTATGCCCACCGCCAATTCGATCTGAATAAAGCGGGCGATCAGCCCCCGGACCACGTAACGCGACAGCCAGGAGCCGATCCCCATCGCGAACAGGTAGGCGCCGATGATGGTGGAGAACTGGGTCACCGAATCGCCCAGCAGGTAGCTCGCCAAGGTGCCGGCGACCAGTTCGTAGGCCAGCCCGCAGGAGGCGATGACGAAGACCGAAAAGAGGAGGGCGTGGGTCATCGGGTAAACTTGAGGGGCTGGATGGGGGTTGACGGGCGGGCGGGGGGTGTTGCAAGGCCCGGTTCCGGAAAATTTTTCCATGCAAGGCGGTGCCGCCGTCAAGGGAACGGCTATTGGTTGCGTGGATTTTATGCAAAGATAATTTAATGGCAGCGACGGTGGACGTATAGATCTTGTCTTTCAAAAACCATGAGGCTTTTTATGCGCGATGATCTCAATCCGGATCCGAATCCGGAAGAAAGTTCCGATAACGTTGCGTCGAGCAGGCGAGAGTTTCTGATCGGCCTTGGAAGATGGTCGCCGGCTGTTATTGGGGGCATTTTTCTGGGAAGCAGGACCCGGGAAGCGGCGGCTTGGTACAACAGCGGCGCTTGGAACAATAATGCGGTAGAAGGGAGCTGGGTCGAGCGATACCCCGGTGGCGGTGGTTGGTCCAATCGCGGCGGGGCTTGGGTCAATGGTGGTCCTGGTGGCGGTGGTTGGTTCAATCGCGGCGGGGCTTGGATCAATCATAATTGGGCTAATCGATACTCCAGTGGTGGTTGGTTCAATCGCGGCGGGGCTTGGTCCAATCGCGGCAGGGCTTGGGCCAATAGTGCCGGAAGGAGCTGGGCCAACCGTCGTCCCGGCGGCGGTAGCTGGTACAATCACGGAAGGGCTTGGGTCAATCGCTGACCCGCTGTTTCGATCGGATCTCTAATTCCAACCGGCGGCGCGCTCCCGCTCCCGGGTATCGTGATCGCGTTCGATCAGGTCCGTCAGTTCGTCGCGGGCGGTCTGCGACAGCGAGATGAGTTGCGTCTCGTCCTGATAGTGCGGATACATGCCCTCGAGCGCCGCCAGGTCGTGACGCCGGAAGGTGTCGGCCGCCAGGCGGGCCTCGTGCGCGCCGAAACCCAGTTCTCGCAGCACCCGCCTTCCCGCCCGGAGCGCCGATTCGAAGGTTTCCCGCTCGATGCGGTCGACGCCCCGGTTCAGCAGGCCGAATACGTGGGTCACGTTGCGTGCCCGAGCCACCACGATCACCTCGGGATAGCGAGCCCGCGCCACTTCCACCAGCCGCAGGCTCGCATCCACATCGTCCAGCGCGATCACCAGCAGGCGGGCTCTGGCGATCCCAGCGGCTTCCAGCAGGTCGAGTCGAGTGGCGTCGCCGTAGAACACCTTGAAGCCGAACCGGCGCAGCATGGCGATCTGGTCGGGGTCGTGATCGAGCACGGTGGCGGTGATGCCGTTGGCGAACAAGAGGCGGCCCACGATCTGCCCGAAACGGCCAAAGCCGGCGATGATCACCGGCGATTCCTGAATCGGGATCGCCTCGGGTTCGGGGGGTGCCGCCGCGTAGCGGGGTGCCAGCCAACGGTCGCAGGCCAGCAGCAGAAAGGGCGCGGCGACCATCGACAGGGCGACGCTCAGCGTCAGCAGAGCAGCCTGTTCCCGTGGGATCATCCCGGCCTGGGCGGTCATGCCCAGGATGACGAACGCGAATTCGCCCCCCGGTGCCAGCAGCGCCGCCAGCAGCCAGCGCTGGGCGAGCGGCGCGCCCAGCGATCCGGCGATGAGCCGCAGCGCCAGCAGTTTCAGCAGCAGGAAGCCGCCGGTCAGTGACAGCACTGGGGCCGGTCGCGCGGCCAGCAGCGATAGATCGATGGACATGCCGATGGCGATGAAGAACAGGCCCAGCAGCAGTCCCTTGAACGGTTCCAGGTCGGCCTCCAGCGCGTGCCGGTATTCCGATTTCGCCAACACCACGCCGGCCAGAAAGGCGCCCAGCGCCATCGACAGGCCGGCGCGCTGCATCAACACGGCGATGACCACCACGATCAGCAACGCGACGGCGGTGAACAGTTCCCGGATGCCGGTGCGGGCGATCAGACGCAGGGCCGGACCCGCGCCGAACAAACCGGCCGCCAGGATGCCGGCGATGGCGGCCAGCCCGAAACCGACCGAGACGTGATTGCCGGCGGTTCCGCCGCCATGGCCGAACAGCGAGGGCAGCGCGATCAGCGGAATGGCGGCGATGTCCTGGAATAGCAGAATCCCAAAGGTCAGCTGGCCGAACGGTGCGGGCAGCAGGTTGCGGTCGTTCAGAGTTCGGGCGACGATGGCGGTGGAGGACAGAGCCAGGGTCAGGCCCAGCAGCAGCGCGGCGCCGGGCGCCAGTCCCAAGGCCAGCCCCGCGCCGGCGAGCAGACCACCACAGGCGAGCAACTGGACGCCGCCGCCGCCGAACACGTCTCGCCGCATGCTCCATAACCGACGCGGCTCGAGTTCCAGGCCGATCATGAACAGCATCAGGACCACGCCGAATTCGGCGAAATGCAGGATCGTCTCGACATCGCTGACCAAGCCCAGGCCAGCGGGTCCGATGGCGGCGCCGGCAACCAGATAGCCCAGCACCGCGCCGAGCCCGAACCGCACCGCCAGAGGGACACAAAGCACGGCCGCCGCGAGATAGACCAGCATGTTGCCCAGCCAGGCCGGTTCGTGCATCGCGCCTCTCAGTCGGTATCCGCGACCCAGGCCGGGTAGGTGTCGAGCCGGTCTCGATAGCGGGCGGCCCAAGCCCGCATGACATCGGCGTCGAGGTACGGGACGCCATGAATGATCCAGGGCGGCAGCCAGATCATGCCGCACAAACGGGCGGTTTGGACCAGCGGGGGGATGAACGCCTCATAGGGATAGCCGTGAATCCCGCTGGGGGCGTAGGCGGCTTGCTCGCCGCCGGTGGTGGTCACGCACCAGAGATGTTTTCCCGCCAGCGCCGTCCCGCCGGGCCCGTATGCCCAGCCATGGGCCAAGACCGAGTCGATCCACTGCTTGAGCAGGGGTGGAAGGCTGTACCAGTAGGTCGGATACTGGAAGACGATGAGTCCGGCCCCCCGCGCTGCTTCCTGCTCGGCGCGCACATCGATGTCGTAGTCCGGATAACGTTCGTAAAGATCGCGGACCGCGACCCCGGGCAAACCGGCGACTGCTTCGATCATCTGGCGGTTGGCGGTCGAACGCCGGCCGTGCGGATGGGCGTAGAGTACGATGATCGGGACTTTGTCGGCCATCAGGACGCTGGCGTTCGCCGGCTCGGTCCGCGCCGCAAGGTGGTTGCCTATTGCTTGTCTCCCGAGGATTCGCCGCCACTCAGAGGACCGCGCAGGCAATCCATCAGGGCGGTTATGGTATAGGGCTTCTGCAAAAAGCCGGTCAATCGCTTGCCGGCGAACCGCGGGGTGATTTCGCTTTCGGTGTAGCCGCTCGACATCACCACCCGCACCTTCGGATCGATCCGGCGCAGCTCGCGGAAAGTTTCCTCGCCATCCAGGTCGGGCATGGTCAGGTCCAGCAGCACGAGGGCGATCTCGTCGTGCCCCGAGCGGTAGATCTCCAGCGCCTCGCGGCCGTCCACGGCGGTCAGCACCTTGAATCCGATCCGCTCCAGCATCCTGCTACCCAGGGTCCGGACCGATTCCTCGTCATCCACCAGCAGAATGGTACCCGTGCCTTTCCAGTCGACCGGTTTCACTTCGCTGGGTCGGGTCACGGGGGGTCTTTCCTGCTGCACCGCCGGGAAAAGCACCTTGAAGGTCGTGCCCTTGCCGGGCTCGCTGTAAATCTTCAACGCGCCCTTGTGCCCGCGCACGATACCCAGTACGGCCGAAAGTCCCAGACCTCGGCCGGTGAATTTGGTGGTGAAGAACGGTTCGAAGATGCGCCGCTGGATTTCCGAATCCATGCCGCAACCCGTGTCGGAGACTTCCAGCCAGACGTACAGTCCCTCGGTCAGGCTCTCGTCCAGGTAAATCTCGGAAAGATATTCATGCGAACACTCCATCAGACCGGTCGATATCGTGATTACGCCGGTGTTTTCGCCGAGAGCCTCCGAGGCGTTGATCACCAGATTCATGACGATTTGGCGGATCTGGCTGGGATCGCCGCGCAGGGCCGGGAGCGGTTCCTTGAGATTCAGGTTCAGAATCGCCTTCTTCGAGATGGAAGCCTTGAGCAGGGAGAGCATTTCGCCGATCAGCATTCCCAGCCGGATGTTTTCGATGACGAAGCGGCCTTTGCCCGAATAGGCCAGCATCTGCCGGCACAGTTCGGCGGCCCGGAGCGACGTTTGTTCGATCGCCTTCAGGCTGTCGCGGGCGGGGGACATTGGTGGCAGTTCGTCCAGCGCCAGGCTGGCATTGCCCAGGATGATCGTCAACAGGTTGTTGAAGTCGTGGGCGATGCCGCCAGCCAGCACCCCCAGGCTCTCCAGTTTCTGGGTCTGCTGCATCTGCCGTTCCAGTTGCAGGCGCTTTTCCTCGGCCCACTTGCGTTCGGTGATGTCGTTGATCGCCAGCAGCAGCAGAGGGGTGTCGTTGGCCTGCTGGCGTCCCACGGCGTTGCCGAGAATGGCGCCCTCCATGTAGGCGTAAAACGCCGGCCCCTGCTCGCGCAGGATCAGGGCTTCGAGATTCTTGCCCGCCGGGCTCTTGAAAAATGCCCGGTAACGCGCCAGAAACACGCCGCGGTCGTCCCCATCCATGCATTCCGAGAAGGGGCTGCCGAACAACTGTTTCCGGTCGCGGCCCACCATCCGGCAGAATGTGTCGTTGACCTCGCGAATCAACCCCACGTCGTTTAACACCAGATAGCCGATCGGAGCCTGATGGAACAGGATTGAAAAATGATTGCGGGATTGCTCCAGTTCGTTCATGACCCGGCGCAATTCGTCGTTTTGCATTTCCAGTTCGATCTGGTGAACCTGGAGTTCGTGCACCAGCTTGCGGGTCTCTTCGACGGAAAGTTCCGGCAAGTTCGAATGACTTTGCTCGTGCGCGCGTTGCGCGGCGCTGGCTTCCGCCTTCTCTCTGAGGAGCTTGGCTCCATCCTGATCGTTTTGCGTCATGTCATGCCCTTTTTTCTCGATCAAACTGGATGACGATAGGGGATTCGATACATTTCAGTCGTCCGCCGAGCATATTGAGCCGTAGTGGAGTCACGATGCCACGGACGGGTGGGCTGGAACGCCCGGAATATCGCGAGTCTGGTTTTCCGATCGCCGGAATTCGTCGCGGGCATGGGCCAGCGTGCGGCCAGATTCAATGATCTCGGTGATATCGTTGAAGGTCGCGTACACCTGGTGGGGCTGGCTCTGACCGGGTTCAAACAGCGGGATGGCGCTGACGCGGAGCCAGCGGGATAGACCGAGTTGGGGGTTGAATATGCCCATCAGCGTGCCGGTGACCGGCCGGCCGGTTCGCAGGGCGATCATGGATGGGTGGTGATCGCCAGGCAGTTCCGTGCCATCCTCGTCGATCGCCTGCCAGCCGGGATCGGTCGAGGTTCGCCCGTTGATCTGATCGTTCGACAGGCCCAGGATGCGGCAAGCCGCCGGATTGGCGGAGATGATTTCCCCGTCGGCATTTTGATATACCACCCCTTCCGCCATGGTGTCGAAGAGCAGACGATAGCGTTCCTCGCTGGCTTTGGCTTGTTCGACCGCTTGCTTGCGGCTGGAAAGGTCGAGAACGGTAAAGGTCGACCCCTCGCCGGGGTTGGCCGGATTCAGGGGCGCGGAGCTGAGCAGCACCGGAAAGACGCTTCCGTCCTTGCGCCGCCAGCGCGTCTCCACCGTCCCCACGCCGCTGGCCTGGATTTGTTGGTACTTCTCCCGGCCCACGAACTCGAATTCCTCGTCCGAAGGATAAACCAGGCGCGCGTTCTGGCCGATCAGTTCCTTGCGGGCGTACTCCAGCATCTGGCACATTCGATCGTTGACCTCCACGAACCGTTGATCGACCACACGGCCGATTCCGACCGGCGCGGCGCGATACAGGCTGGCCAGGCGGGTTTCGCGTTCGGACAACGCGGCCTGCATGGTTTTGAGCAGGCCGATGTCGGTGAAGGTCAGCACCACGCCGGAAATCGCTCCCGCGCCCACGCGATAGGGCAGGATGTGCATCAGAAACCACGTGCCGTTCTCGGTGCGGACTTCGCGTTCCTGTTCGACGGAAGAGCGGGCAACCTCGTCGATGAACGCGAACAGATCGACTTTAACCAGAGTGTGAACCAGATGATTGACGGGGCGGCCGATGTCGCTGTCCAGGATTTTCAGGATTCGGCGGATCTCCGGAGTGAACCGGCGGACGGAGAGGTTTTCGTCGAGAAACAGGGTGGCGATCCGGGTGCTGGCCATCAGGTTGTCCAGGTCGTTGTTCAGCTCGGTCAGTTCGAGGATCTTGCTCTGATGTTCGGCATTGACGGTATGCAATTCCTCGTTGACGGACTGGAGTTCCTCGTTGGTGCTTTGCAGTTCCTCGTTGCTGGCCAGGAGTTCCTCGTTGGTGGCCTGCAGTTCCTCGTTGGAAGTCTCCAGTTCCTCGATGGTGGCTTGCAGGTTTTCCCGCGAGAACTGGAGTTCCTGCTCCAGGTCGTGAATGCGCTGTTCGGCTTCCTGAGTGACGTCGAAGACCTGCGTGCCGCTCGTGGCTGGTCCCTTCGGCTCCGGAGCGGTCTCCTCGATAAACACCACCGCCAGGGGTTCCTGCCCCTTTTTCTCCGGTAGCGGCCGAATTCGAATCTGGATGATTTTAGTCTCGTCGCGCCATTTCAGCCGGATGCCGGTGTATTTGAGTTCCTCGCCGGTCTTGAACACCTTTTGCAGGCCGGTGGCCAGCGGGATGGCCAAATCCTTCACCGCGATCTTGGTGATGTCGTTCATCAGCTTGCCGGAGGGCAGCCGGAAGAAGCCCTCCGGGTCGCCCAGGATATGCAGCGCTTCCATCTGCTCGTTCGCCACCACCGCCAGCGGCACGTAGTCGCCGGCGAGCGATTGCAGGAAACGATCGAGCATGCGCTCTTCCTCGTGGCTGCGCAGCCACTGCCCGCCAGCAGCGCGGGCGCGATTTTGCCACGGGCGGACTTCGGGAACGGTCGAAAATTCCGAGCCGTTACTGGTCGGGCGGCGCTTGCCCTTGGAGGCGTAGATTTTGAATTTGTGGTGCAGGGTCTCGAACAGATCGGCCAGTTCCCCAGTGGTTTCGCTGCTGCCCAGCAGCAGGATGCCGCGCGGGTTGAGCGAGAAGTTCATGAGCTCCATGGCCTTGCGCTGCAGCACCGGCTGCAGGTAGATCAGCA
>JAVMKL010000008.1:0-10230 GCA_031732875.1 Candidatus Competibacter sp.
GGTCGCGGAAATCGGCGACGTGATCGAATCGCACATGCGTTCCATCGGCCTGCTCGGGGAAGACGGTCCCGATGTCCACCAGCGTAAAATGATCGACGAGCACCGCGCCAAGTACGAACTCGGCATGAAAGCCATCGAGGAGGCGGGCGAGGATACCTTCCCGCCGGAAGCCACGCTCTGCGGCAAATGCCAGACGAAGGCGGTCATCGTGATGGACGGCTGCCTGACCTGTCTGAACTGCGGCGATTCCAAGTGCTCGTGAACCCATTCAGTGATCGAAAGAACCCTCACCCCCAACCCCCTCTCCCAGTGGGAGAGGGGAGTTTTGTATAGGCTTTGAGATCGTGCCATGACCCTGACCCTGCCCGAACTGATGACCGCCATCGAAATCACCGAACCCGGTGGTCCCGAAAAGCTGGCACCCACCCGCCGGCCCGTGCCGCAGCCCGCGCCCGGCGAAGTTCTGATCCAGGTCGCAACCGCGGGCGTCAATCGTCCCGACTGTTTGCAACGCCAAGGAGGTTATCCGCCACCGCCGGGCGCGTCCGACATTCCCGGTCTGGAAGTGGCCGGCACCATCGCCGCGCTGGGCGAAGGTGTGACGGACTGGCGGATCGGCGACGAGGTGTGCGCCCTGCTGACGGGCGGCGGCTACGCCGAATATTGCACTGCACCCGCTCCCCAGTGCCTACCCATCCCAGGCGGGCTGAACCTGCAACAGGCCGCCGCGTTGCCGGAAACCTTCTTTACCGTCTGGAGCAACGTCTTCGACCGGGCGCGACTGCAACCCGGCGAAACCCTGCTGATCCACGGCGGCACCAGCGGCATCGGCACCACCGCCATCCAACTCGCCAAGGCCTTGGGCTCGCGGGTGTTCGCCACCGTCGGCGGCGCCGACAAGGTTCGAGCCTGTCTGGACTTGGGAGCCGAACGGGTCATCAACTACCGCGAGGAAGATTTCGTCCAGGTGATCAAGGAAATCACCCGCAACCGAGGCGTCGATGTCATCCTGGACATGGTCGGCGGCGATTACGTCCAGCGCAATCTCAGCGCGCTGGCGGTCGAGGGCCGGCTGGTGTTCATCGCCTTCCTGCGCGGGGCCAAGGTGGAACTGAACCTGGCGCCGGTGATGATGAAGCGGCTGACGATTACCGGCTCGACCTTGCGCGCCCGGCCCGTCGAACACAAGGCGCCCATCGCCGCTGCCCTGCTGCGAACCGTCTGGCCACTGCTCGCCAGCGGCGCGATCCGGCCGATGATCGACCGGGTCTTCCCGCTGAACGAAGCCGCCGCCGCACATGTCCTGATGGAATCCAACCGCCATGTCGGCAAGCTTCTTTTACAGGTCGCCTGACCCCGTCCCTACCCCTCGACCCCGTTCCCCACCCCTTCTCCGCGTCCGAAATCGCGCGAGCCGCCCACCTTCGTGGACGCCGCCGCAGGCGCCCACGAAACGCAATTTATTTTGCGTTGCAACAAAACGCCATTTATGGTGTCATTACCCCAGTTGATTTACTGCTTCGGATTGCTGAAACCTTCAATTAAAAGCAGTCACCCATCAACTAAAATTATGGTTGCGCTATCTGATCGCTCTTCCTCCGCCTCGCGGCCTGGGAACGAGCTCGGCGCCAACGTAAAAAGAGAAAAGCGAAGCTCGTCAGGCGCTTTTGGCTTGCGGGCGCGCCAGGTTACAGGTGAGAGGTTACATTCCATGCGCGGCAGTTATAAATTTCATCACCCTTTTGTCTGGTTCGAAAATGGCGGCTGGTGGTTCAAGATGCTCGGCGAATGTTTCGGACCTTACCGGGATATGCTTGAGGCACGTTACCATCTTCTGGTGATCCAGGGTCTGGGCCAGCAACTCCGCGAAGCCATTTCCGGGTAGGCGAGAAGTACGCCCCCCGGGAAGTCCCATCCCTGGGATCGCAGTTCGACGCGCGCCTTATCGGTGTCGTTTCCATTTTTTCGTCCCGCGCGGACCATAGGAACCGACCATGTCGGCCACGCCCGATGAAGCGCTTGCCGGACGGATTCACGCCGCCGTCAGCGAGGCCACCCGCCGCTATCTGGTCGAACGCCGTACCCGTGTAAGACCTTTCACCCGAAAGCACTTTTCACTCAGGGGCGCGCTGCGGATCAATCGACGCGCGCTCGGCAAAGATATGCTGCGCACGCCAGCCAACGTGCTCTGGGCCGTTCCGCAACTACTGGCGCGCGGTGGCGCGGCGCTCGGTCGCAAATTCGGATTGGATTCGCTGGCCCAACGGCTCGACCGCCTTCCCCCCGGTTTCAAAACCGACGTCGAGCGGGAGATCGAGTGGCTGATCTACAGCGAACTGCTGGAACTCCCGTTTGCGCAAGACGGGCGGAACTGCGGCCGGGATGCCCTGCTGGAGGAAATTCTGGCGCACCCGACCATCAGCCAGTTGCTGATTCCGGAACTGATCCGACTGGACGAATTGGCTCACCGCCAAAACTTCCGACAACGACTCGAGGACTATCTGACGACCTATACCGCCAGCCGCACGGCGGCAGCGGATCTGTCCGGTTCATTGCTCAGCTTGGCCGCCGGCGTTGCCGCCTTCCAACAGTTCACACCCGGCGCCATGGCCGTCGGCGGCGCCACCGCAGCCGCCATCGCCCATCACCTGGCCATCGCCAATTTCATGTTGGGACCCACGCTGGGCTCGCTGTACTACGGCCTTTTCCCCGCCGCCGTATCCTCAGGGCTGCTGGTCGCAACCACCGGTGGCCTGATCGTGGCGCTGGGTATCCTGAGCGCTCTCGCCGGCGTGATCACCGATCCGCTCCAGCAGGCGCTTGGCCTGCACGAACGCAGGCTGCTAAAACTGCTCGACGCGCTCGAATGGGAACTGACCGGCCAAGGTGATGGCTACCGCCTGCATGATGCCTACGTGGCGCGGATTTTCGACTTGTGGGATCTTCTGCAAGCGGCGACCCGCACCCTAACCTGAATCGATTCATCAGGCATAAAAAAGCCGGGCTTGTCCCGGCTTTTCGTTATCGGCGCCGCGCCTGTCCTATTCAGCCACCGCCTCGGGGCGGTCGACCAGTTCGACATAGGCCATGGGCGCGTTGTCACCATCCCGGAAACCGCACTTCAGAATGCGCAGGTATCCGCCCGGACGCGACTTGTAGCGGGGTCCCAAATGGTTGAACAACTTGGTCACCACACTGCGATCACGCAACCGGTCGAAAGCCAGCCGCCGGCGGGCCACGCTGTCTTCCTTGGACAGCGTGATCAGCGGTTCGGCGACCCGGCGCAACTCCTTGGCCTTGGGCAAGGTAGTCCGGATGAGTTCATGAGTGAACAATGAAGCGGCCATGTTGCGCAGCATGGCCTTGCGATGGCTGCTGGTGCGATTCAGTTTGCGACCGGTTTTGCGATGGCGCATGACGATGATTCCTTAAAAAACTCGAAAATCGGACAATCAAACGAACTGTGGGATGAAACAGACCTGCTGAGGATGCCTTATTCAATCTCGGGATCGTCGCTACCCGCGACAGTCCGCAGGCCCGGCCGGGATGGTTTATCCCCCTCCGCCGCATCGATGGCCATGCTCGCGCGCCGTGCCGCCGCCCGTTCCTCGGCTTGCTCGATATTCAAACCCGGTGGCGGCCAGTTATCGACTTTCATGCCCAAGGACAATTTGTACTTGGCCAGGACATCCTTGATCTCGGTCAGTGATTTCTTGCCGAGATTCGGGGTCTTCAACAATTCCGCCTCGGTTCGCTGCACCAGATCGCCGATGTAATAAATATTCTCAGCCTTCAGGCAATTGGCCGAGCGCACGGTGAGTTCCAGATCGTCCACCGGTTGCATCAGAACCGGATCGATATCGACCGGTGGCGGCGGCATGGGTTCGTCCCTCTTACCCTTGAGATCCACGAATACCGACAGTTGATCGAGTAAAATCCGGGCCGCCGTGCGGATGGCTTCCTCCGGATCGATCGTACCGTTGGTTTCCAGATTCAGGATCAGCTTGTCCAGATTGGTCCGCTGCTCGACGCGGGCACTCTCCACCCGGTAGCTGATCCGCTCGACCGGACTGAAGGAAGCATCCAGCCGCAGGCGACCGATCGGCCGGGTTTCGCTGTCGGCGCTTTCGCGCTGGATCGCGGGCCAGTAACCACGCCCGCGCTCGATTTTGAGCCGCATGCCCAGTTCGCCACTCTTGGTGAGATGGGCGATGACGTGGTCCGGGTTGACGACATCGACGGAATGACTTCTTTCGATATCCCCGGCGACCACCGGCCCCGGACCTTTCTTGGTCAACACCAGGTTCGCCTCGTCGACCCCTTCCTGCAGAGTGACCGCCACGCCCTTGAGATTCAGCAGAATATCAATGACGTCTTCCTGCACGCCCTCGATCGTGGAGTATTCGTGCAATACCCCGTCGATCTCGCACTCGACGATGGCGGCACCGGGTATGGAGGAAAGCAAAATCCGCCGCAGGGCGTTGCCGAGGGTATAGCCAAATCCACGTTCCAGCGGTTCCACCGTTACCCGCGCCAAGCGCGGCGCCAGTTTCTCCACCTCGACGCGGGTCGGTTTCAGCAAATCAAATGCGCCCACCATCCGTCTACCCTCGGAGTCGGTCACTTGGAGTACAGCTCCACCACCAGGGATTCGTTGATATCCGGCGGCAGGTCGCCACGGTCCGGTATCCGTTTGAACACTCCACTCATCTTGCCGGCATCCACTTCCACCCAGTCCACGAAACCATGTCCCTGGGCCAGTTGCAGAGCATATTGGATGCGGGTCTGGTTGCGGCTTTTTTCATGGACCGCGACCACATCCTCGGGTTGAATCTGATAGGAGGGAATATTGACCCGCTGGCCGTTGACGGTAATCGCGCGATGGGAAACCAGTTGCCGGGCTTCGGCGCGGGTGCTGCCAAACCCGATCCGGTACACCACGTTGTCCAGTCGGCACTCCAGGAGCTTCAGCAGGTTTTCGCCGGTCGAACCCTTGCGGCGGGCCGCTTCCTTGTAGTATTTCAAGAACTGCCGCTCCAGCACACCATAAATGCGGCGCAGCTTCTGCTTCTCACGCAACTGCAAGCCATAGCCGGTCAGCCGGGGGCGGCGCGCGCCGTGCTGGCCCGGCGGCCGCTCCAGGTTGCACTTGGACTCCAACGGTCGGGCGGCGGACTTCAGAAACAGATCCACGCCTTCCCGGCGGCTCAGCTTGCACTTGGGACCGAGATATCTCGCCACGGTATGACTCCTGGACTAGACGCGACGGCGCTTCGGGGGACGGCAGCCGTTATGGGGGATCGGCGTCACGTCCATGATACTCATGATCTTGAACCCAGCGGCGTTCAAGGCGCGCACGGCGGATTCCCGACCGGGCCCTGGCCCTTTGACGTTGACTTCCAGGTTCTTGACGCCGTATTCCTTGACCACGTTGCCGACTCGCTCGGCGGCGACCTGCGCCGCGAACGGCGTGCTCTTGCGGGATCCGCGAAAGCCCGAACCACCCGATGTGGCCCAAGACAGGGTATTACCCTGACGGTCCGTGATCGTGATGATGGTGTTATTGAACGAGGCGTGGATATGGGCGATGCCATCCACAACATTTTTCTTGACGCGCTTGCGCGTCTTGGTGACCGGTTTTGCCATGCTCCAACCTATGCCAACGGAATTCCAAAAGGTTCTGGCGGCTTACTTGCGGATCGCGCGGCGCGGGCCCTTGCGGGTCCGGGCGTTGGTACGGGTGCGCTGACCCCGAACCGGCAAGCCACGCCGATGGCGCAAGCCGCGATAGCAGCCCAAGTCCATCAACCGCTTGATGCTCATGGATACTTCGCGCCGCAAATCGCCTTCCACGATGTATTTGCCCACTTCGGTGCGCAAAGCGTCGACCTGCGCGTCGTCCAAGTCACGGACTTTTTTGTCCGGAGCGACCTTGGCAGTCTCGCAAATCTGGCGGGCGCGGGTCTTACCGATCCCGTAGATGGACTGCAATGCGACGACCGCATGCTTGTTGACCGGAATGTTGATGCCTGCAATACGGGCCATGCCTTCAAACTCCTCCCATCACCGTCGGGTTCCAGCCCGCGCAAAGAAACGGGAATTTAACCCACTTAGCGATCTAAATCAATAATGAATGATCGGCTTTATCCCTGCCGCTGTTTGTGGCGGGCATCCTTGCAAATCACCCGGACCACGCGGTCGCGGCGAATGATTTTGCAGTTTCGGCAGATTTTCTTGACCGAGGCACGCACTTTCATCGTTGTTCTCCAGATTCGGCAGGCGCCGCACGGTGGCGGTGCCTGAATAATGGTCGATCACCGCAGCAGGCTTTGACCTTTGAAACTGCTCTTCTTCAGCAGGCTCTCATACTGATGGGACATCAGATGCGCCTGGACCTGGGCCATGAAATCCATGACCACCACCACGATGATCAACAGCGAGGTGCCGCCGAAATAGAACGGTACCCGCCAGTACAGGATCAGGAACTCGGGCAGCAGGCAGACACCGGTGATATAGATGGCTCCCACCAGGGTCAACCGGGTCAACACCTTATCGATATAGGTCGCCGTCTGCGCGCCCGGCCGGATGCCCGGAATGAACGCCCCGGATTTTTTCAGATTGTCGGCGGTTTCCTTGGAATTGAAAACCAGCGCCGTGTAGAAGAAGCAGAAGAAGATGATCAGGCCAGCATAGAGCAGAACGTACAGCGGTTGTCCCGGCGACAGAGCCGAACTGATGTCCCGCAGCCACTCCATGTGCGGCGCGTTGCCGAACCAGCTACCCAAGGTGGCCGGAAACAGAATCAGGCTGGAGGCGAAGATCGGCGGAATCACGCCCGACATGTTCAGCTTCAGCGGCAAATGTGTAGTCTGCGCGGCGTACACCCGCCGGCCCTGCTGGCGCTTGGCGTAATTGACCGTGATCCGGCGCTGGCCGCGCTCGACGAACACCACGAAACCCGTCACCACCACCGACAGAATCAGCAGAAACAACACCAGCATCACATGCAACTCACCCGTGCGGGCCAGCTCCAAGGTGCCGCCCACCGCATGCGGCAGACCGGCGACGATGCCGGCAAAGATCAGCATCGAAATACCGTTGCCGATGCCGCGCTCGGTCACCTGTTCGCCCAGCCACATCAGAAACATGGTGCCGGTCACCAGGCTGATGGTTGAGGTCATGATGAAGCCGACGCCGGGCGAGATGACCACCGAGGCGCCACCCGCCATCTGGTTCTGCAAGGCGATACTAACGCCGACCGCCTGGAAGGCGGCCAGTACGACCGTCAGATACCGAGTGTAGCGGGTCAGCGCGTGACGACCGGCGGCCCCACCCTCCTTGCGCAGTTGTTCCAGCGAGGGGATCACCATCGACATCAGCTGCAGGATGATCGAGGCCGAGATGTAGGGCATCACCCCCAGCGCGAAGATGCTCAGCCGCCGCAGCGCGCCGCCCGAGAACATGTTGAACATGTCGAGGATGGTCCCGTGCTGCTGGTCGAACAATTGCGCCATGGCGTGCGGGTCGATACCCGGCACCGGAATGTGCGTGCCAACACGAAACACCACCAGCGCCCCCAGCAGAAACAGGAGGCGCTGGCGCAGTTCGGTCATTTTGCCGAGATCCGGCAGGGCGGAGGCCATCGCAGCTACTCTTGAATCGTCCCGCCGGCCGCCAGCACCGCGTCACGGGCACCTTTGGTCAGCGCCAAACCGTGCAGGGTCACCGGCTTGTCCAGCGCGCCGGAGAGGATGACCTTGACCCGCTTGGCGAAGATCGGCACGAGATTAGCCATCTTGAGCGCCGCCAGGTCGATGACTTCAGCGTTCAGCTTCGCCAGCGCGCCCAGCCGCACTTCGGCGGTGTCCTTGGCGGTCATGGAGCGGAAACCGCGCTTGGGCAGGCGCCGCTGCAAGGGCATCTGGCCACCTTCGAAACCAACCTTGTGATAACCGCCGGCGCGGGCGTGCTGGCCCTTGTGACCGCGGCCAGCGGTCTTGCCGAGTCCGGACCCGATGCCGCGCCCGACCCGTTGCTTGTCCGGTCGGCTGCCTGGCGCCGACTTCAGGGTATTGAGACGCATGGGGTTCAGGCCTCCTCGACCTTCAGCAAATACGAAACCTTACGAATCATGCCGCGATTTTCCGGGGTGTCGGCGACCACCGCGCTGCTTTGCGTCCGCCGTAATCCCAACCCCCGCACGCAGGCCTTGTGCGCGGCCAGACGGCCATGCGCGCTCTTGACCAGAGTCACTTTCAGCTTGTCGGCCATGCCCCTCAACTCCGAATATCGTCCACGTTCTTGCCGCGCTTGGCGGCCTGGTAATCAGGCGACTTCATGGCGCTCAGACCGCGGATGGTCGCCCGCACCACGTTGATGGGATTGCGCGAGCCGACGCATTTGGCCAGTACGTCCTTGACGCCCACCACCTCGAACACGGCGCGCATGGCGCCGCCGGCGATGATGCCGGTACCCTCGGAAGCCGGTTGCATGAACACGCGCGCCGCGCCGTGCTCGGAGGTAACGGGGTACTGCAGGGTCGTGCCGCTCAACGGCACGCTGCGCATGTTCTTACGGGCCTTGTCCATCGCTTTCTGGATGGCCATCGGCACTTCGCGGGCCTTGCCATAGCCCAAGCCAACCCGGCCGTTGCCGTCGCCCACCACGGTCAGGGCGGTGAATCCAAACTGCCGGCCGCCCTTCACCACCTTGGCCACGCGGTTGACAGCGATCAGTTTTTCCTGCAGGCCGTCGGTATTCTGGGAGCTTTCCACATTGGTCGCCATGTCTGTTCCTAAAACTCCAAACCATTCTCGCGGGCGGCATCCGCCAACGCCTTAACCCGACCGTGATACTTGAAGCCCGAGCGGTCGAACGCCACCTGAGCGATGCCGATGGCCTTGGCTTTTTCGGCGATCGCCTTGCCCACCGCCTTGGCCGCGGCGATGTCGCCGGTGCTCTTGAGGGCCTGACGCAATACCGGCTCCAAGGTGGAAGCGGCGGCCAGCGTACGATCGCCGGCCGGCGCCGGGACGATGATCTGGGCATAGATGTGGCTGGGCGTACGATGCACGCAGAGCCGGTGAACGCCCAACTCGCGGATCTTGTACCGGGTCCGCAACCCGCGCCGCAGGCGCGCGGTTTTCTTGTCGGCTGCTTTCTTGTCCATGGCGAGTCCTTACTTCTTCTTGGCTTCTTTCAGAATGATGGTCTCATCCGAGTAACGCACGCCCTTGCCCTTGTAGGGTTCCGGGGGCCGGTAGGCGCGGATCTTGGCGGCGACTTCGCCGACCTGCTGCTTGTCCACGCCACGGACGATGATCTCGGTCTGGCTGGGTGTCTGGATGGTGATGCCTTCCGGAACCTTGAACTCGACGGGATGGGAGAAACCGAGGGTCAGGTTCAGGATGTTGCCCTGAGCCTGAGCGCGGTAACCGACGCCGACCAGTTGCAGCTTGCGTTGAAAGCCTTGGGTAACTCCGATCACCATGTTGTTGAGCAGGGCGCGCATGGTGCCGGTCATCGCCCGGTACTTGGCCTCGTTGGTCAGCACGCGCGGATTGACCTTGATCTCGCCACTTTCCTGGCGGACCTCAACCCATGGATGGACCAGAAGTTCCGCCGAACCGTTCTTGCCGTTAAGAGCCACCTGCTGGCCATTGATGGTCACGTTCACGCCGGTCGGCACCGGAATCGGCTTCTTGCCGACGCGCGAAGTGCGAATCTTCTTTTCTTTGACGACACTTGCCATGGAACTGCTCCCTTACGCCACGACGCACAGCACTTCGCCGCCGCAGCCAGCGGCGCGGGCCGCGCGGTCGCTCATCAGGCCCTTGGGTGTGGACACGATGGCCACGCCCAGCCCACCCATGACCTTGGGCAGATCGTTCTTGCCGCGGAACACCCGCCGGCCGGGCTTGCTGACCCGATCGATTCGTTCGATCACGGGCCGGCCCTCGAAATACTTGAGCGTGATGGTCAGTTCCGCCTTGCCGGGGGCGGTCCGGGCCACCGCGAAATCGGTGATGTAACCCTCGTCGCGTAGCACCTGGGCGATGGCCGACTTCAGCTTGGAAGCCGGCATGTTCACCTGGGACTTGGCGGCGGCTTGGGCATTGCGGATGCGCGTCAGCATATCCGCGATGGGGTCCGTCATGCTCATGATCTCAATAACTCCACGTGGTCAGTCTCGGGGCCACCGCCGGCGGCGGGGCAAACCCTGAACTTAAG
>JAVMKL010000009.1:0-10187 GCA_031732875.1 Candidatus Competibacter sp.
TTATACGAAAGCTCAATCAAACCGATGGTCCGATACGAGATGGAAAACATCACATTGGCCAGAAAAAAGATGCCAAGGATGATGGGCGCGAGTACCCGGCCTGCACCGCCGCTGCGAGGACAGACTCGCTGCTCGCCCCGCTGAGTCCGCGCAGTTCGCCGGGAAACCCCAACGCAACCTCCAGCCACCCTGCTTGGGCCGGCTCGGCCAGCCTCCGGAAGTCAGATATGCCCTGCGGACCTGCGCCGAGCGTGCCCCGAACGATAGCTGGATTGACAGATCCACGTCCGTGAACTACTGTTTCCATATTTTATATACAGTTAAATTTCCTATCGTTCTTAGAAAGGAGCGTAACGGTATGCGACAGTGGTTGAGAGTGATCATTGTAACCAGTGTACTGGCAAATGTTCCGTGGATGTCGTTGGCGGAGGAAAAAACACCCCCGCAGAAAGATAAAGCGGCAACCGCGACCACTCCAGATGAGTGGGTTCATGAGGATACTAAGTTTCAAGAAAGTCTCAACAGCTTGGGGTTGACGGCCGGCTACGCGGGCAAGTGTAAGGAAAAGAATGCCGAGGCTGTCGAACAGATTACAGCTCAAGCGTTGGCGGCGGCGGATCAATTGGTGCGGTTGTTCGGGACGGATGCAGCCTTCCGTTTCGTGTTCTATGCCGGGCTGGGTGCAGGAGGGTTGAAGTTGGATGATGCCAAGTGTGCGCAGTACATTGCGAATTGGACCGAATTCGTCAAAGAACACCCGGAACTCAAGGCCCGCGAGACAAGGGAGAAAAAGTGATGGTAAAACAGAGAGCAATATGTTGGATCCCGTTCGCAACGATCTTCTGTGGAGCGGTCTCGGCCACCGCTTTTGCCACTCATTCGCTACCTGGTAACACTTGGTCAGGTCAAGGTGAGCACATGACCGTACGAGATATCTCTGAATCGCCGCTTCTCCTGGCGCGTCGGGATCGGCATGAATGGCACCACGACCGGTATGAGCGGCGCCGCGAATGGCGACGTGAGGCGCGCCGCGAATGGCGGCGGGAACGGCGGAGTGATGCTATTGCCGCAGGAGTTGGGGGGGTGATTATTGGAACCGCGATAGGTGCGGCTGCGGCGAGTTCACAGCGGCAACAATACGAGCAAAACATTTACAACTATCCGAACTACGACGAGACCGGCTATCCGTATCCCCAGTATTGAGACTCTGGTGTTACGTTGCCGTTCGCCCATCTTAATGCTCGGTAAGAGCGTATTGTAAAGGCACAGGAACAGGTGCGCCGACAGGTGCTGCGAGCAGGCTTCTTTGCGTTAATTCTTTGGACTGCCGGACAAAACCAGAAAGCTTACGAGCATGAGCCACCTGTTGCGGCGACAGCTTGGGCTTGCGGCCCATCTTGACGCTACGGGCGACCGCCGCCGCACGGCCTGCTTTTGTTCGTTCCTGAATCAAGGAGCGTTCCAGTTCCGCCAGTATCCCGACCATTTGCCACATGGCGTGGCTTGTGGAAGTCGCGGTGTCAATCGCTTCGGTGAGCGAGCGGAAGGCCACGCCTCGCACTTTCAGATCATCCAGAAGGCCAATGAGATCACGCAGAGAGCGGCCTAACTGGTCGAGTTTCCAGACAATTCAGTGTATCTTGATGTAGGTTTCATCAACCCGATAGGAGTCGGTCGTCTCTTTCAAGTGCGGCCTACACCGCTTATCCAACTCCGGCGCATAGCGCTGGACCCACCGATAGACGGTCGTATGATCGACCGACACGCCCCGCTCCTGCATCATCTCTTCGAGGTCTCGATAGCTCAAGAACTAGCGGAGATACCAGCGCACACATAAGAGGATAATTTCGCCTTCAAAGTGGCGCCATTTGAAGGGAGCCGCTGGAGTCACCGAGTCCGCCTTGGAAATCCTGAATCACAAAGGAGGGTATGAATATCCGATCATGTGTTGAGCTTGCAACAGAGCCCAAACTTGCATCCCTGCTCAACCAATGGCTTGTCTGTGCCAGAAATCAGGGACAAAACAGGCTCATGAACATCGGCTATGCGCGGGTCTCGACCGAAGATCAAAACCCCGATTTGCAGCTTGCTGCCCTCAAGCAAGCAGGGTGCAAGCGTGTCTTTGCCGACAAGGCCACAGGAGCGCGTGTCCGGCACTCTGAATTGGCGATATGCCTCAAGGCACTCTCCAAGAGTGATACACAATAGTTCGGACAGTCTTTGGAAAGGCATGAGCGGGGGATAGCCGCATCGGGTCGGCTTCGGATAGGGTGGAGTTGCGAAACAACCCTCTATCCGGGTGAAGGAACCGATGCGACTGTTCGACAGTGTAGTGGCGACGCTGGAGTTAAGCCAACCGTTCCAGCGGTTTGTGCGCGAGGTGCTGATGCTCCTGTTGATCGTTCCGGGGCGGGCGACGTTTCTGAATTTGAGCCGCTATAGCCACTACGATGAGAAGACCTTCCGGCGGTGGTTCCGACAGGAGGTCAACTGGGCCGGATTGAATGGGGTGGCGATCCGGGCCGTAGTGCCGGCGCATCACGACCAAGTTCTGGCCTTCGACCCGAGTTTCGTGCCGAAAAGCGGGAAACACACCCCCGGTTGGTGGCGCTTTTGGAACGGCAGTGCCGGGCGGGCAGAACAAGGCTTGTAAATCAATGTATTAACGTGGGTGGACGCGACAGCGAACACCGCTTATGCGATTAGCGCGGCTCTCACCCCCACCCGAGCCGGCACGGGCGGCACCGATGGCTACCGGCACGGCAGCCGAAGCTACCGTCCAGACCTCCGCCAAACCGACCGCCAAACCGACCGTCAAAGCCGAGGACAGCCGGGTGGACGCCTATCTGGCGCACTTGCACCGGGTGATTCCCGAGCACAGCCTGTCCGCGCGGCGGTATCTGACCGCCGACGGCTATTTCGGTAAAGTCAAATTCGTTGACGGCATCAAGGCCCTGGAGATGGAATTGATCAGCCAATTGCGACGAGATGCCGATCAACGCTATCTCTACGCTGGTCCCTATCGGGGTCGGGGCCGGCCTCGGCTCTATGACGGCAAGGTCGACCTGGCTCGGCGTGATCGCTTCACCGCCGTCCCATCACCCGATCCGGACCTCATCCTGGAAACCACCGTGGTCTACGCCCCCCGCCTGCGTCGCCGTCTCCGGGTGGCGGTCGTCACCCACCGACACCCCCGAGGAATGGCGGTCCCGTTTAGCACCGATCTCGATCCGGTGACTCTCGACCGTTATTATGCCGGCCGCTTTCAAATCGAATTCCTGTTCCGCGACAGCAAACAGTTCACCGGACTGACCCACTGCCAAGCCCGCCATGCCCAAGCCTTGACCTTCCACGTCAACGCCAGCCTGACTGCCGTGTCCCTCACCCAACTTCAAACGATGCAAACCCTCGCGCATCAACCGATCCCTTTCTCCAGGACAAGCGTCGTCCGCCGGGCGTTCAACGAACATTTTCTCCAGCGCCTTTTAGCATACTTGGCCAACAGTGACCGCTTGGCCGAAAATAGTCCCGAGTACGAAACTTTTTGTAATTACGGCCTGGTTCAGCCCATCGCCGCCTGAAAACTGTCCGAACTATTGATTCCGCGCAGCAAAATAGGACCAGCAACATGAATCAGCATCCGACAGACCCGCAGGCCAGCCAGGCCGGTAACTCCGCGCTCCGCTTCGACGTGGTGGCCGGTCTCACGGCCGCGGCGGTCGTCTTGCCCAAGGCCATGGCCTACGCGACGGTTGCCGGCTTGCCGGTTGCGGTAGGGCTCTATACGGCCTTCATCCCGATGGTGGTGTACGCCCTGCTCGGCTCGTCGCGGGTGCTCAGTGTCAGTTCCACCGCCACCTTGGGTATCCTTGTCTTCGCGCAGCTCGGGCTGGCGGTGCCGGACGGCGACCCGGCGAAGCTCGTCACGGCGACGGCCACGCTCACCGCGTTGGTCGGCGCGATCCTGCTCGTGGCCAGGCTGCTGCGCCTGGGGTTCGTCGCCAACTTCATTTCCGCGCCGGTGCTGACCGGCTTCAAGGCAGGGGTCGGCCTGGTGATCGTGCTCGACCAGGTGCCCAAACTCTTCGGCATCCACATCACCAAGCAGGGGTTCTTTGCCGACCTGCTCAGCGTCATGCACCACCTTCCCGACACGTCGCTGCTGACGCTGGCGGTGGCGGCGGCGACGTTCGCAGTCCTGATCGACATGGAGCGGCGGTGGCCGCATTCGCCGGCGCCGCTGGTTGTGGTGGGTATCGGCATTGCCGCATCGTGGTACTTCGGCCTGCAGGCCGCAGGGGTCTCGACGGTCGGCCTGATTCCGCAAGGACTCCCGTCACTCACGTTGCCGGATCTTTCGCTGGTGGCGCAATTGGCGCCGGGCGCGCTCGGGATCGCGCTGATGAGCTTCACCGAAACGATTGCGGCGGGTCGCGCCTTCACTCGCCCGGGCGACCCGCCGATTGATGCGAACCGCGAGCTAATCGCCACCGGGGTCGCCAATCTGGGGGGCGCGCTGCTGGGCGCAATGCCGGCCGGTGGCGGCACCTCGCAGACCGCGGTCGTGCGTTCCGTGGGCGGGCAGTCGCAGAAGGCATCGCTGGTCACCGCAGGCGCCGCGTTGGCCACGATGCTGCTGCTGGCGCCGCTGCTGGGCCTGATGCCGCACGCGACTCTGGCGGCGGTGGTCATCTTCTACTCGGTCACACTGATCCAGCCGGGGGAATTCCTGGCCATTCGCAAGGTGCGCAGGATGGAGTTTCATTGGGCGCTGATCGCCGGCGCCGGCGTGCTAGCGTTCGGCACGCTCGCCGGCATCGTGGTGGCGATTATCGTGTCGATGATCGGGCTGGCGAGCCAGACCGCCCACCCGCGCGTGTCGGTCATCGGCCGCAAGCGCGGGACCGACGTGCTGCGACCGTTGTCGCCCGAACACCCCGACGACGAGACCATCGAGGGCCTGCTGATCGTGCGGCCGGAGGGGCGCCTCTTCTTCGTCAACGCGCAGTATGTGGCGGATCGGATCAGCGCACTGGTCGCGCAATACCAGCCGCGCGTGCTGGCGCTGGATCTGAGCCGCGTGCCCGATCTCGAATACTCGGCGCTGCAAATGTTGATGGAGGGCGAGAAGCGCGCGACCGAACTCGGCGCCGTGCGATGGCTGGTGGGACTGAACCCCGGGGTCCTCGAGGTCGTGCGACAGGCCGGGCTGGCCGAGCGACTGGGCCGCGAGCGCATGCTGTTCAACGCGCGTGAGGCCATCGCACACTACCAGATGTTGCAGGCGGCGGCAGGTGGCGCGCCGCCCGCCACAGCCTGATCACGAACCTCTTCCATGTCGATCATCGACGTCTACCGACCGGTCGGCGCAGCCGGGATCGCCGTCGGGACGAATGGGATCCTTGAGCTCCGTTCGCCCCGGGTAGTCTTGCGCAGCCAGGCGTATGAAGGGCGCCCGAGGCGTCAGCGGTTTCCAGGATGAACGGACCGCGCCTGTTAGTGCCCGCAGCGCTCGCCGCACTGCTCGCTCTCGGTGGCTGCGCGACGCGGCCGGTCAATCCGCCGATCGCCGCAGGCCGACCCGGGCGCCGGCTACCGCTTGGCGACGCGGCAGCAGTATTTCAAGTATCAGGACACTCTGGTTATTCTCGCCTTTTCCGGGGGCGGCACGCGCGCGGCGGCCTTTTCGTACGGCGTCCTGGAATTCCTGCGGCGCGCCGAGATCGTCGGGTCGAACGGCGAAAAGGTCCGCCTGCTGGATGCCGTCAATGTCGTCACCGGAGTGTCGGGTGGCAGCTTCACGGCGCTGGCCTATGGCCTGTACGGCGACCAACTGTTCGCCGACTACGAGCAACGCTCCTTGAAGCGCGACGTGCAGGGCGAACTCATCGCCCGCGCCGTCAATCCGGTCTACTGGGGAAAGCTGGGGGCGACAGGCTGGGGGCGCTCGGAACTGGCGGCCGAGCTGTACGACGAAATCCTCCTCAACGGCGCCACCTTCGCCGATCTGGGCCGGAGCAAAGGCCCGCTCATCCTGGCGTCTGCCACCTCCCTCTCGATGGGGGCCCGCCTGGTTTTCGATCAGGACGACTTCGACGCGATGTGCTCGAACCTCGATGCCGTCCGGTTGTCGCGCGCCGCTGCGGCCTCCTCGGCGGTGCCGGTTCTGCCATCGGCCGTCACGCTCGACAACTACGGCGGCACCTGCAATTACGCGGTACCGCCCTGGCTGCAATTGTTCGCGGGACTCGCTGGCCCGCCGCGGCTCGCCGCGCGGGCGAAGCGCCAAATCGACGAACGGCTCGCGTTCGCCGATGGCGCCCACCGCCCCTACATCCATCTCGTGGACGGCGGCGTATCCGACAACGTGGGCATGCGCAGCGTGCTGACCGTGCTCGAATTGATGGAAGCAGCGCAGCGCGCCGGCGTGCCGACGCCGCTCGACCGCGCGCGCGCCGGATCGGGGTTTTCGTCGTCAACTCGGTGTCTGCCCCCCGGACCCACGGGGATGAATCGGAGAGCCCTCCCGGCGTCGTCAGCACCCTGCTCCAAGCGGCTGGCGTTCCAATCGACCACTATTCCCACGAAGCGGTGGAGTTGTTGAAAGACACGCAGGCGCGCTGGCAGTCCCTGCGCCGGCTGCGGCAATCGGCGGCGTTTGCGAACAACACGGATCCGGCGATCGCCGACGATTTGAAGGGGCCGGAGGTCGACCTCTATGCCATCGACGTTTCGTTTGCCGCGCTCCAGGACAAGGCCGAATTCGAGTACCTGAACGGCCTGCCCACGACCTTCGTGCTGCCCGAGGAAGCGGTGGATCGTCTGCGCGCCGCCGCGGGAACGATCATCATGGCCTCCCCCGAGTTCCAGCGGCTGCTGAAAGAGGTCGAGGCGAAGATCGTTCCCGAACCCTCCGTGGGATCGACGAACTCACCGGCACAGCTCGCGGTTCCGATGGCGGCGCCGGTCGACCCTCCCGACGATGAGACCAGCGAGATCCTGCTGATTCGTCACCCACTCAATGGCCGCAATCGCCGCCCTCATCGGCGCCGCGTCCGGGTCATCTTCTGTAGGGCGTCCTGAAAAGCGGACATCAACGCGGCGGTGGACATGCCGATCATCAGCGCGCCATTGATGGCTTCCAGCGGGCCGAGCAGCTTGTGTTGGGCCGACATGACCACGTCGCCATATCCGAGCGTGGCGAAATTCACGGCCGAATGGTAGAAGGCTTCGCCGAACTGTTGAAACTCTTCCAGCGCCAAGATCAACAGCGCCCACAGAGCGACTTGCGCCATGTTGCCGATCACCAAGAGCAGCATCACGCCGGTGATGACCGAGACGCTCGACCAGAACGACGGATGGTTCAGCCAGGATTCACGCCGCCGGTAATACCGGATCGCAGCGACCACCAACACCGACTGCAGGAACAAGCAGGCGATCATGGTCGACAGGCCGAATAAGAGATTCATCAGCATGGCGGGAATTCCGGGGCAGGGCACCACATTGAAACCGACTGACTCGGTTCCACGGGCGCCCCGGAGGCCCGGCCGTGCCTGCCCCAACGGGTTGCCCTTCGCGGCCCTGTCGAAGCCGGTCTGGAATAACGGGCGCATCGACTGGGGCCGAAACCTTCCCCGCGCGGGGAATTGCATTCGTCGGACTCCGGGGCTCGTCGTTTGATGACGGCTACCGCTTGGGGCGGGAGGGCCATCCGCGGCGCAAGATCCCGCCCGATCTGACCCTCGTCCAGAACCCATCACCGCCGTCCAGGCGAGGCATCCTCGTTGGTGATGACGAACACATCGTCCGTCTCGGTGATGCGGAACACTTGCGGCTTGCGGGCGACCGGCAGCTCGCTCTCGCTCAGACCGGCGCCCTGCAGCAGGTACGCGCGCACGGTCGGATCGTTCAGCGCCACCTTGTCATCCTCCAGCCATTCCCGGACTTTCGGATCTTGCGGCTGGAAGATATGAACCTCCTGGTGGCCGCGCCCCAGCATCGCATAGACCGGTGGGTCGCCGACCTGCATGTACTTGGCATAACCCCGCCCTTCATACCGCCGCGCTGTCTCAGCCACGCTAGAGGGAGTCTTGCTTTGGCCCTCATAGATGGGACCACGCTCCAAGCGGTTGCCCTTTTCCAGCAGGTAACTCTTCAGGGATTTGATGATGGCGGCAAGATCGGTGGTGGGTTTGGTTTTATCGCTCATGGGAAGTCCTCCTGAAAAACAGCGCCATGCAACAAGATTGGAATGAATTTGAAGATGGTTCGGCGACCATCACCGGTGGTGAATCTGGATCACCGGATCGACTGCAACAGTCGGTTGGCCTCCTTGAAGAAGTCGGGTTGCGGCAGCAGTTCGCTGCTGGGGAAACGGACGAATAGCGCCGCGATGCGGCGGTCTTTCCCCAGCACGATTTCCTCGAAGGTCATCGCGTTGGCGACCCGGGGCGAGTCGGCGGAGACCTTGGTGTTGGTGTGGTCCAAAGTAAGCGAGACCGATTCCAGTCGCAGATATTTTTCCGGTTCGCTCAGGGTGGCGGCGACTTTGGCAAGATGTTTGTCGAGCGTGGCCGAATCGGCGCGCAGTTGGCCCAGTTCGGTTTCAAGGTCTTGAAGCTGCTGTTCGAGGGCGCTCAAATCAATCGGTTCCGAGGTGGCCGGTCCCGCCAAGAATTCCAAACCCGTCTGGCCTTGTTTCAGCAGGTTGGCCTTTTGTAGGAGCAACTTGCGTTGTTGTTGTTCCAGTTGCGTTTTTTGAACGCGGCTGGCGGTCAGGCGCTGCAAGGCGGTTTCGATCAGATAATCGGCCGCGCGCCGCATGAGTTCCCGCCGGGTGGCCTGCTCGTTGTCGTTTAGGAACACCAGCCGATGATCGCGAAAGTTGACGACAACTTGCGGCACGTCCCGCCGCAAGATTTCGCCATCCATCTCGATCCCAAGCACGTTCTTCTCGATCCGGACCGCGCCGAGTCCGGCGAACAATTCCGCCGGCAGGGGATCGGGTGCCTGTTTCAAGTAGTTGCGGGTGCCGTCGCTGAAACTCAGCACTTCCCGCAAAGTCTCCGGGGAGGCGAACAAAGCGCGCAAGCGCGGATCGGTCATGTAACCATGGCGGTCGGCCACGATGGCGGGCGGCAGGGCGTTGACGAAGGTCACCACGAAGTCGATGGCGCGTTCCACCGCGGGCCACAACTGGCGCCGGTAGTGGCTCACCGCCCGCAAGCGGGGATCGGTGCCGTCCACCACCCGTTCGATGCCTCTCAGCATCAGTTCCTTGTCGAACTTGCCGGGTTGGCTGGCGCCGGAAAAAATGGATTGCAGAAAGCGAAACGGCATGGTTTTTCTCCTTAGAGCCTCTCTGAAAGCTTTTCTCTCCCTGCGGGAGCGGCGCGGTCGTTCCGCGAGCGGGGGGCGTCAGCCCCCTGTTTCCCGGAACGCGAAAAGGCGTCGGCAATATCGGCTGGCGTGGAAACAGCGGACTCACGTCCGCCGCTCGCCGGCGACCCCAAGGCGATAGCCTGCCTCACGCCATGATGTTGACGCCGCCGTCCACGTACACCGTGCTGCCGGTCAGGCGCCGGGCGTAGGGGGTGGCGAGGAAGGCGCAGGTGAAGCCGACGTCCATGATGTCCACCAGTTCGCCGAGCGGCGCCCGCTGCACCGCTTCGTTGAGCAGCAGATCGAAGTCCTTGAGCCCCGAGGCGGCCCGGGTCTTGAGCGGCCCCGGCGAGATGGCGTGGACCCGGATGCCCTGCCGGCCCAGTTCGTAGGCGAGATAGCGACAGGCGGATTCCAGCGCGGCCTTCACCGGGCCCATCACGTTGTAATTTGGGGCCACCTCGTTGGCGCCGTGGTAGCTCATGGCGAACATCGCGCCGCCCCGATCCATCAGTGGCGCGGCCAGCTTGGCCATGCGGATGAAGGAGTGGCAGGAAATGTCCATCGCCTGGGCGAAACCCGCCGCCGAACAGTTGAGCAACCCGCCCTGCAAGTCCTCCTTGGGGGCGAAGGCGATGGAGTGAACCAGGATGTCGAGCCGGCCCCATTGTTGGGTAATCGCCTCGAACAGCGCTTCGAGCTGGCCGGGCTGGCTGACATCGAGCGGCATGAAGATCGGCGCCTCCAGCGTTTTCGCCAGCGGCTCGACGTACTGTTTCGATTTTTCGTTGAGGTAGGTGATGGCC
>JAVMKL010000010.1:0-9907 GCA_031732875.1 Candidatus Competibacter sp.
CCATCTATCCAGGGGCGCCGGAAGCCTGCGACCGCAAGGACAACGACTGCAACCCCGTCACCCCCGAAACATGCGCCCTTGGCTGCCCGCAACTGTAGGAGGTCTCTGATGAACCGTCATTCCTTCAGCGTCACCGTTCAACCCCCCCACCCCAACCCTCCTCCGCTAGGGGGGAGGGCGTTACCTTTCTACATTTTCCTGGCGGCGCTGCTGGGCGGACTGGCCGCCTTCGACGCGGGCGCGATCACCGAAAGCAACACGCTCCCCCTGAGTGAGGAAGCGACCGTCGTTGCCCTGGACGGCGACACCCTGGTCGTCGGCGCGCCCCACGCCGCCATCGCCGGCGCCCAGCAAGCAGGCCGGGCGTTCGTGGTTCTGCGCCAGGGGACCAATTGGACCCAGCAAGCCGAGCTGCTCCCCAGCCCCGATAACCGGGCCGCTTTCGATGAATTCGGTTCGGCGGTTGCGGTCGCCGGCGATACCGTGGTGGTCGGCGCGCGGCGTCAGAACAGCGATCGGGGCGCGGCCTACGTGTTCGTGCGCAGCGGCGCGACCTGGACGCAACAGGCCCAACTGATCGCCAGCGACGGCGCGGCCGGTCATGGCTTCGGCGCGGCGGTGGCGATCTCCGGCGACACGGCGGTGATCGGCGCGGGTGGGGCCAATGCCAGCTACGTATTCAAACGGGTCGGCGCGACCTGGACCCAGCAGCCCAGGCTCGCCGCCAACGATGGCGCAACCGGCGACAGCTTCGGCTGCGCCGTGGCGGTCTCCGGCGACAGCGCCCTGATCGGCGCGCCCAGCAAAACCACGGGCGCCGGCGCGGCCTACCTGTTCAAGAGCGCCGGCGGCGACTGGAACAGCCCGCAACAGACCAAACTGACCGCGGGCGGCGGCGCCAACGCCTATCTGGGCTACGCCGTGGACCTGTCCGGGCGGGTCGCCCTGCTCGGCGCGCCGGGCGAAACCGGCAACACCGGCGCGGGTTATGTCTTCTTTTCCAACGGCACGACCTGGACCCAGCAGGCCCGGCTGGCGGCAGCCAGCGGCGCGGCCGGCGACCGTCTGGGCCGGACGGTGAACCTGGGCGGCGAACAGGCCGATGTCGCCCTGCTCGGCGCGCCGGGCGCGTCGACCACGAAAGGCGCGGCCCATCTGTTCGCCCGCCAGGGCACGGCCTGGACCGCCTCGGCCAGCGACCCCCTGACCGCCTCGGCTGGCGCGAGCAACGACGCGCTCGGCCGCGGGGTGGCGCTGTTCGGCGATACCGCCGTCGCGGTCGCCCCCGGGGCTGCCGATGCCTACGTCTACCGCTTCGACTGCGGCTTCGGGCGCGACTGGACCGCCGGCGTCTGGCTGTTCGGCGGCCTGCCCTGCAACCCGAACCCGAACACGGTGCAAGGCCAGTTCGGCGACAACTTCAATCCCGCCAACTACGGAACCACCAAGCGCTGGATCGTCTACGACTGGAACGAGAACACCAAGGCGTTCGTCGCGCTGGGATTGACCGCTCCCTCCCTGGCGCAAGGGGCTGGCTTCCAGCACAAAACCCTCGACGGCGCCCGCGCCGACGTGACCGGCCTCGCCACCACCCCGATCCCCTCGGCGCAATGTCCTTCCACCGTCGGCTGCTTCGAGATCCCCCTCGTCGCCCCGACCGGCAGCGAAACCAACCGCGCCAACCTGGTCGGCCATCCGTTCCCGTACCCGGTCGACTGGGCCGACGTGCGCTTCGTCCATAACGGCACCGCCTATACCCCCACCGATGCCGCGACCGCCAACCTCGCCTACAAGAACTTCAAGCGCTACAACGGCAACGCCTACGAAAGTTACGACGACCTCACCCCGGGCATGGGCGGCAATCTGTGGCCCCACGAAAGCGTTTGGGTCTACGTCAAACCGGGCGCCACGGCTTTGGGCATCAAGCTGCTGATCCCCGCCCAGCCGAGCCGGCAAAATGCCGCCGTCCCGCCGGATAGCCCCGCGCGGTTCGCCCGGCTGGAACGGTTGCTCGGCTGGCTGATCCCGGCCGCCGAAGCCAAACCGGAAGATGACGCCAAGGCGGCTGCCCGCGACGCCCGCCGCAAACAGCACCGCGACGCCATCGCCCGCGGCGAAGCCTGGTATGTCCGGCTGATCGTCGAAACCGCCGACGGCCAATTCGCCGATCCCGCCAACGTCCTCGGCCAACTGGCCGACGCCGACGACGGCTACGACGAGTGCGATCTGGACGAACCGCCGCCCCTGGCCGACGGCCCGACCCTGAGCCTGATCTTCCCCCACTCCAACTGGAAAACCGCCGCCGGGGACTACAGCAGCGACTACCACCGGCTCAACAAGAACAAGGGTGACCGCTGGACCTTCGAGGTGCGCGGCAATCAAAAAGGAACTCTGCGGCTGCGCTGGCAGGCCAGCAGCCCCGAGGCCCTGGCCCGGGGCCAACTGGTGGACGAGGAAACCGGCGCCGTCATCGCCGCCGCCGGCACCGACCATTACGAGTTCGCGCTGAATGGGCCGACGCGGGCCTTCCGGTGGGACTATTTTGCCAACAGCGGCAAGCCGCCCAAATGACCGGCTTAATGAGGCGCCTTTTCCCCTCCTGAGCTAAGAAGCTGTCTAAAAACTCCCCTCTCTTCTGGGAGAGGGGTTAGGGGTGAGGGTGCTTTTTCAAAGGGTTAGCTACCGTTTGGCTCGTCACAGGCGGTATAAAAACCCTTCGAAGCGGCAGTTTTTCGTGCAACATGAGTTCGGCTAAATCATTCAAAATAGACCCTCACCCCTGCCCCTCTCCCACGGGGAGAGGGGTTCTTGGACAGTCTCTAAAGGAAGAGTGCGCGCGGTGCCGGGGTGGTTTGATCCCGGCGCGTCTACCTGATGGTTTGGTTGAAGATCATTCCGGTCACCCATCCTTTGTCACCCGTGAGAACTGTTGATGAATTCCGAACAGCCCCTATTGCCGAACGCACCGACCGAGGCCGACCCCGATCTGGAGCGTCGCGAAGTCCTCAAGCGCCTGGGCCGCTACGCTGCCTACACCCCGCCAGCGGTGTTGACCCTGCTGGCCTCCCGCAAGGCGCTGGCCGATTCGCTGGGCGGTCCCATCGATCCGCCGCCGCCCGAGCCTTGAGCCGAACGGCCTTCAGGGAAGATCCGTGCGAAGGTTTTGAAATGGTTTTTCTTTTTGTGGTCTTGGTTCGGCGTCCTTGCCGAACCTGGATTTGAGGATTACTATTCTCCCAAAATGGGAGAAGCATCGGATTATGCGGGTTATCGCCAAGAGTACGTTAAAGCGATTCTGGGAGCAGCCCGCTTACCGCGATGCCCAGGGGCCGCTGGAAAGCTGGTATGAGGAGGCTCTCCGCTCGGAATGGACTTCACCGCAAGTGGTGAAGTCCCAATACGCTAACGCGAGTATCTGTGGAAATAATCGCGTCGTGTTCAATATCGGCGGGAACAAGTATCGCCTGGTCGTCGAAATGCAGTATCGAGCCGGTATTGCATGGGTGAAATTCATTGGCACTCATGCGCAGTACGACCAAATCAACGTGGAGAGCGTGAATGAATATTAAGCCCATTCGCAACGACGACGACTTGCGGACGGCATTCCGTCACCTTGAAACGGTCTTCCAGGCCGAAGAAGGCACGCCCGAAGCCGACGAAATGGAGATGCTGGTCACCTTGATCGAAGCCTACGAGAACCGGCATTACCCCATCGGCCCGGCGGACCCGGTGGAAGCGATCAAATTCCGCATGGAACAACAAGGACTCACCCCCCGCGATCTTGAAGCCTATATCGGTTCCAGCGGGCGCGTATCCGAGGTGCTCAACCGCAAAAGACCCTTGAGCCTGCGCATGGTGAAACGCCTGCACGAGGGCCTTCGTATCCCTTACGAGAGCCTGTTAAGCAAGGTCGCGTAAACGCCCGGCAATCCGCCATGTCGCTGCCCGCCATCGTCCTGCGCGACCATCTGGTCCTCTGCGACGCCGACCGGCTGCGGGTGCTCAACCCCACCGCCCGCCGCCTGTGGGAAATCCACCAGGAAACCCAGGATGCGGCGCGGGCGGTGATGTGGCTGGTCGAGACCTACGGCCTGACTATGGAAGAGGCGGAACGGGATGTTGCGGTGCTGTTCGCTCCCGACCCGCTTCCCGAAGACGCGTCAACCACCCCGGCGCTACGCACCACCCCTCCTGATCCCAGGAGGGGAACAAATCCTGCCGACCCCGGCGGGCGGCCAGCACGGGCGCCGGCAACCCAGGGATGGGATGCTCGCTACCGCCTCCACGACCGGCCCTTTTCCTTGCGGTGCGCCACCGCCGACTTGGCCCGCGCCGTCGAACCGCTGTTCGCGCACTTGCGGGTGGAAACGGTCGAGGGACCGCAGTTCGCGCTTGAAAGCCACGCCGACGGCTTCACCGGCTGGCGCGATCGGGAATTATTGTTTGAAACGCCCAGCCTGGACGGCGCGGTCATCGGCCTGTTCGGCGCCATCGTGCAATACGCCTGCGCCGAACGGGACAGCATCGCCACCCTGCACGCCGGCGCGGTGAGCGACGGGCACACCGCCCTGGTGCTGGCCGAATCGGGCGGCAGCGGCAAGTCCACCCTGACCGCCGCCCTGCTGGCGCGCGGTTACCGCTACCTGAGCGACGACGTGGTGCTGCTAGAGCGGAGCAGCGGTCATGCCGTCCCTGTTCCCATCGCTCTGAACCTCAAATCCGGCAGTGTCCCGGTCCTGGCCGACCTCTACCCCGAACTGCCGTGCCTGCCGGCCTGGCGCAGCGGCGACCGCCGGTTGCGATTCCTGCCGCCGCCGGAATTCGCCCGGCGCCGGCCCGACCGCGCCTATCCGGTTGCCGCCTTGGTGTTCCCCCGCTACCGGCCCGACGCCGGGCTGGAACTCCAACCGCTCGATCCGATAGCGGTCCTGACCCGCCTGGTGGAAAGCGACACCCGACTCGACCGTCCCTTGAATCCGGCCAAGATCGGGGAACTGTGCGCCTGGATCGAAGCCACTCCGACCTACGCCCTGCGCTACGGCGATCTGGCGGCGGCGGTGGACGCCGTGACGACCGTATGGCCCTGACCGTGCATCGCTGGCTGTGCCGCTGCCTGGCGCCCGATGCCCTGTGTTCCACCGCCGAGTTGACGTCCGCCCTGGATTCGCCCGGCTTCGCCTGGGAACCGATGCTGGCCCTGGCACATCGCCACCTGATCGCCGCCCCGTGGTACCCGGCGTTGCAACGGCGCGGTTTGCTGGCCGCTGCGCCTGCCGATCTCGTCGAGCATCTGGCCGCCCTGCATGCCCTCAACGCCGAACGCAACGCGCTGTTGCGCCGCGAACTGATCCGCGCCGCGCGGACCTTCAACGCGATCAGGGTCGAACCGCTGCTGCTTAAGGGCGCCCTGGCGCTGTTGCCCGGCCAGTCGCCGGAAGCCGCCGCCCGCTTGCTGGGCGATCTGGATCTGTTGGTACCCGCCGACCGGATTGCCGAATGCGGGGAAGCGCTGATCGCTGGTGGCTATTACGCCGCCGCCGAAGAGGACGGAGCCGCCGCCAGCCATCACGCCCCACCGCTGCGTCACCCCGATCATGGTACGAAGTTTGAGTTGCACCGCGCTGTTTTGGGCCGGTCGCTGGCATCGGTGCTGCCGGTCGATGACCTGTGGCGGGACAGCCGGCCGGTCGCTTTCCAGAACGTCGTGGTGCGCGTGCCGTCGCCGACCCATCGCGTCCTGCACAATGCCCTGCACACCCTGGTGCAGGACCGGCGCGCCGAATCGGGGATTCTGGAACTGCGGCAACTGCTCGATCTCGTGCAATGGCGCGCCCGCGAAGAGACCGAAATCGACTGGTCGCGGGTCCGCGCCCGCTTCGATGCCCGCAGTCAGGGAGTGACGCTGGTCGCCTATCTGCTCGTCGCCCACGACCTGTTCGGCCAGCCGCTACCCGCCGGATGCAAGCCCACGCTTTCCGCCGTCTGGCTGGCAGGAAAATTCCTGTTCGGCGTCCGGCATCCGGCGGCGATCCGCGGATACCACTGGCAACGGCGCTTGAAACGGCTGCCGAAACGGCTGCTGACCCCTGCATGGTACTCGATGAAAATCCGCGCGCTGCGGCGGGGGGAGCCGCTGTAATACCCGTTCCAAGCTGCTGGTTTTGTCGGAACCCTTTGCCGGCAACGATCAAACTCGTGATCGCCTTCAAGCGGTTTCTCCTACACTGTCGGTAATGGGCATTACAGACCGCAATCGAAGGAAATCCGCCGATGTCCGACTCCCTGCGTATCCAGCGACTGTCCGGTCGCGATATCAACGCCTGTCTGCCCGAACTGGCGCGCCTGCGCATCCGGGTGTTCCGCGAATTCCCCTATCTGTACGACGGCAGCGCGGCCTACGAGGAAAAATATCTCCAGACCTACGTGGACGCCCCGGACAGCGTCATGGTGCTGGTTTGGGACGGCGACCGGGTGGTGGGCGCCTCCAGCGGCTTGCCGCTGGAAGCCGAACCCCCCAGCGTGATCGAACCCTTCCTGGCGCACGGCTACGACCCGCGGCGGATTTTCTATTACGGCGAATCGGTGTTGCTGCCCGAATACCGGGGACGGGGGCTCGGGAAGCGGTTTTTTGAGGAACGCGAGGCGCACGTCCGCGCGCTGGGCCGCTTCGCCATCGCCTGCTTCTGCGCGGTGGAACGTCCCGCCGATCATCCGCGCCGGCCGGCGGGCTACGCGCCGCTGGATGCGCTGTGGAACCAGCAGGGGTTCGTCCGGCATCCGGAACTGCATACCACCTTCTCGTGGCAGGATTTGGACGAGAGCGCGGAATCGCCCAAACCGATGGTGTTCTGGCTGAAACCGTTGGCTTGAGACGCGGGGACCAGGGTGAGAACCGTCCCCGCGCGGGTTCACGCCGCCGCCACCGACGGCAGCCCGGCCAGCGCCATCGCCAGTTCGGCCTCGTCGTACTCCTGATCGGTCAGCTTGCCGGCGAAATAATCCATGTAGGCCTGCATGTCGAAGTGGCCGTGGCCACAAAGGTTGAACAGGATCGCCCGGCTTACGCCTTCCTCCTTGCAGCGCAACGCCTCGTCGATGGCGCCGCGAATCGCGTGATTGGCTTCCGGCGCCGGCAGAATGCCCTCGGTGCGGGCCAGCAGCACTCCGGCCTCGAAGCAGGCGAGTTGGTGATAGGCGCGGGCCTCGATCAGACCCAGTTCCTTGACGTGGCTGACCAGCGGCGCCATGCCGTGATAGCGCAGTCCGCCGGCATGAAAGCCGGGCGGGGTGAAGGTCGAGCCCAGGGTATGCATCTTGGTCAGCGGGGTCAGATGCGCGGTGTCGCCGAAGTCGTAGGCATAGGGACCGCGAGTCAGGCTGGGGCAGGCCGCCGGCTCGACGGCGACGATCCGCACCGAACGGCCGCCGCGCAACTGCGCGCCCAGGAACGGGAAGGCGATGCCGGCGAAGTTGGAACCGCCGCCGGTGCAGCCGACCACCACGTCGGGATAGTCGTCGGCCATCTCCAGTTGCGCCATCGCTTCCTGGCCAACCACGGTCTGGTGCAACAGCACGTGGTTCAGCACCGAACCCAGCGCGTACTTGGTGTCATCGCGCTGGGCGGCGACTTCCACCGCCTCGGAAATGGCGATGCCCAGGCTGCCCGGATGATCCGGTCGCTCGGCCAGAATCGCCCGGCCGGAGGCGGTGCGCTCCGACGGCGAGGCGGTGCAGGTCGCACCCCAGGTTTCCATCAGCGCCCGGCGGTAGGGCTTCTGGTTGTACGAAACCCGCACCATGAAGATTTCCACTTCGATGCCGAACAGCGCCCCGGCGAAGGCCAGCGAGGAGCCCCACTGCCCGGCGCCGGTTTCGGTGGCGATGCGTTTGACCCCGGCTTCCTTGTTGTAGAACGCCTGAGCGACGGCGGTGTTGGGTTTGTGGCTGCCGGCCGGGCTGACGCCTTCGTACTTGTAATAAATCCGCGCCGGCGTGTCGAGCGCCCGTTCCAGACGGCGGGCCCGATACAGCGGGCTGGGCCGCCATTGCCGATAGATCTCCCGGACCGGTTCCGGAATTTCGACCTCCCGCTCGGTGGATACTTCCTGCATGATCAGCGCCATCGGGAACAGCGGCGCCAGATCGCCCGGCCCGATCGGTTGCAGGGTACCGGGATGCAGGACGGGCGGCGGTGGTTTTGGCAGGTCCGCGACCAGGTTATACCAGGATTTTGGTATCCGACTCTCATCGAGCAGGTATTTAATGGTTTCGCTCATTTTCTTTATCCAACAAAGCAAAAGCCCGCCGGGGGATCGGCGGGCCGGGTTAGTCCAGCGCGGCGATCATGCGCCGCTCATTCTAGCCGAGATTGACGCCGTAATCGCGGGCGACCGCCGCCAGTCCGCCGGCGTAGCCCTGGCCGATGGCCTTGAACTTCCACTCGTCGTTGTGGCGGTACATTTCGCCGAAGATCATCGCCGTTTCGGTCGAGGCGTCCTCGGACAGGTCGTAGCGGGCGATTTCCTGCTCGCCCTCGGCATTCACGGCGCGGATGTAGGCGTTGCTGACCTGGCCGAAATTCTGCTTGCGCGCCTCGGCGTCGTGGATGGTGACCACGAACGCCACCTTGGCGGTGTTGGGCGTCATCAGGCCCAGATCGATCTCGACCACCTCATCGTCGCCCTCGCCCTCGCCGGTGCGGTTGTCGCCCAGATGCTTGACCGAGCCCGAAGGGTCCTGGGGGTTATTGTAGAACACGAAATGCTGGTCGCTCAGTACCTTGCCGTTGCCGTCCAGCACGAAGGCGGAGGCGTCGAGGTCGTAGGCGCTGCCGTCGGTCTTGCGCAGATCCCAGCCCAGGCCGAAGCGGATCCGCTTCAGACCAGGAGCCTGCTTGCTCAGCGAAACGTTTCCACCTTTTTGCAGAGAGATTGCCATGTTGCATTCCTGTCGTTAGGAGGATTGACCGGGTTTACTGAAACTCAAAGGCTCAGATGTTGATGCCGTACTGGCGGCACATCGCCGCCAGGCCGCCCGAGTAACCTTGGCCGACCGCGCCGAATTTCCATTCGCTGCCATAACGGTAGAGTTCGCCGAAAATCATCGCGGTCTCGGTCGAGGCATCCTCGGCGAGATCGTACCGGGCGACTTCGGTGTTGGTTTCGGCGTTGACCAGGCGGATGAAGGCGTTCTGCACCTGGCCGAAGTTCTGCCGGCGCTGGTCGGCCTCGTGGATGGTCACGGTGAAGGTGATTTTCTGGACGTCCGCCGGCACGCGGGTCAGATCGACCATGAGCGCCTCGTCGTCGCCCTCGCCGGCGCCGGTACGATTGTCGCCGGTATGCTGCACTGAGCCGCAGGTGGATTTCAACTGGTTGTAGAAAATGAAATCGGCCTCCGAGCGGACCTTACCGTCGGCGCCCAACAAAAACGCCGAGGCGTCCAGGTCGAAATCGACGCCGTCGGTGGCGCGGGCATCCCAGCCCAGGCCGACCAGGACTTTCTTCAGGTCCGGGGCTTCCTTGCTCAGGGACAGCTTGCCGCCTTTGTTGAGGGAAATAGCCATGAGGTTTGTCCTCCCTAGTGTTGGGTACGGATAGGGGCAGGGGATTGCAAAACGGTTATGGGTCCAGTCGGATGGACCATAACGGTCCATCCGACTCGATCGGTACGGTGAATGGTTAGGGTCCCTCCCGGCGGGATTCAGCTTTCTCCAGTGGTACCCCGCTTTCCTCACCGGCGTCCTCCTTTGCGGGAAATAGCAGCGAGGCGATCACGCCCACCGCCAGGGTGCCGAGTATGATCATCAGGCTGAGGTTGGCGGAAATCTCCCAACCCGGCCAGTGGAAGATATGGTTGGAGGCTTGCAGCGCCAGTTTGAAGGCGATGAAGAACAGCAGCGCCGCCA
>JAVMKL010000011.1:0-9829 GCA_031732875.1 Candidatus Competibacter sp.
AGCATGAATCGCGCCGCGTCGAGATAGTGTTTGATCAGTTGGTCGCTAGCTTTCATGCCCATAATGCTCGATCAATTCATCATCCAGTTGGATTTGCGAGGTGCTCATCGGTTTTCCCCAAGCGATCATGAAGGCATGATCGACTAAAGAGTCGCAATCCACCCCGCCTTCACCTCCGGCAGCCCTAGTCCGAACCGCCGAATCCGCTAAATCTCGTCCCGCAGTTTTGCCGCTTCCTCGAACTCCAGATCGCGGGCGTGGTGGGCCATCGCCTGTTCCAGTTGCTTGATCTTCTTCATCAGCAGCGCCAACATTCCAGTGGCCTGCGGAGGCTGGGCGGAGACGCAGGCGGCTTGCCGGCTGCTGGCGCACGAGGCGGTCGATTGGGAAGCGGTGCTGACGCCGCACTGGGCTTGCAGCGTCGAGCGGATGTGTCGCCATCGGGTGGTGTTGTGCGTGCAGGACGGCACGGAGCTGGACGATACCGCCCAGCCGGGCATCGCCGGGTGGGGGCCATTGAGCGATCTGCGGCAGCACGGGCTGTACGTCCACCCGACGCTGGCGGTCGCGCCGGACGGGGTGCCGTTGAGGGTGCTGGACGCTTGGCTGTGGACCCAGGGATGACGCTGGTCGTCAAAGGCGGCGGCCAAACGCTCAATCAGCCCGATCTGGCGATCAACCCCGCGCAAGATCAACGGGCCGAAATCGGACGACATGGCCCCGCCATCGAAATCCCCGCGGACGGTCAAGCCGGCGATGGGAGGAAAACGCAGCTGGACTGGAATAGACTCTTGCACGGGGCGACCTCGTTTAGCTTCATCCAAAGCATTATTGGCGTAATTCAAATTATATCAATTGGATAAACAAGAATCGCCCCTTTGTTATGAATAATCCGGGCTAAGTGCTTAAAAATCACCCTCTCCCCCAACCAGTCGCGGCGGTGACTGGAGGCGGCATTGACCCGCCGTCGGATAGGGGTGCTATCCTCGCATCTTGGCGCCAACCAAGTGAGCCAGACGACAAGTCGTTTTCAGCCGGCTTCATCCCGGTAGACGTTGGCAAACTCTGCCAAACCCTTCTCGTCCAGTTTGGCTATGGAACAGAAATTGAATCCCGCCTCGGTCCACAACAAAATGCTGAATCCGTCATCCGAAAGCCGCCGGGGCGCCGTGTCCCGCGTGTCTTCCGCTGGCCAGATAAACAGATTAATCACCGTTGACCCCCGTCGGTAGCTGGCGGCTGCTACCTCGCGGCCATACATATAGTCGAGGCGACCGCCCACCAACACAAAATCTTGCTTGGATAATTGCTTGATCGGCGGAGCAAAGTTGAGCTTGCCCTTAAACCAGTCCCGAACGGTCATCGGATCGGAGGACGTGATATCCGTCAGATGATCGATTAAAAGAGAGCGCAAATGGCCGGAAATGGCTTCATCAGCAAATCGATCATCCTGGCTAGGCACCAGCAGAAAATACGTCAGGTTCCAAGTCAACATGACGGCGCCGGCGAGCGCGACGCCGAATTTGAACCACTGCCAGGGGAACCGTTGAAATCCCCGCGCGGGTTTTTCGGCGGGCAGGGCGGCGAGAATGCGCGCGGGGAGTGCTTCGGGTACCTGAAATCGCTCCGCCGCATGCTTTTTCACGGCTGCGGATAACACGCGTTGCCGGTCATAAAGACATCGGCACTCACCGCACGCAGCCAGATGCTCGCCAAGCGCGGTCGCTTCGGCAGGTTCCAATTCGTTGTCCAGGTAACCGTGCATGAGGATTCGCGAGTCGTTGCAGTGCATCAGGATTCCTTACTCAACTCTACCAGATATCTCCGCAATAGCGCGCGCGCGCAAGACGCGACATGACCGTACCCGTCGGTATGGCAACGATTCCCGCGATTTCACTGTAAGAGTATCCTTCCAACTCGCGCAGGATAATGATTTCCCTAAATTCCGGCGGCAGTTTTTCCAAAGCCCGCCGGACCAGCCGCTGGCTTTCATCCTGTAGCAACCAGGATTCAGGATTGTGATCCGGCGAGTCCGCCCGCAGCAGGCCGACCTCGTCCAGACTATGCAGGGTTTCGTCAAACTCTTCAGCGTTTGGCCGCCTCCTGTTGTGTTGCAGCCAGCGGTAACAGGCATGGCGGACTATCGTCAAGATCCACGCCTTGCCGTCCTCACCGTGAAATCCTGCAAAGGCCCTAAACGCCGACAGATAGGCATCCTGCACCAGATCCTGGGCTTCGTCCTCGTCACGAATCAGCCAGCGCGCCAATCGGTACGCCGCGTTTAAATGCGGCAGCACCCGAGCCTTAAAGCGGCCGACCTGCTCCGATTCTGTTGATCGTTTGCCGAAAAGCCTCATTGCAATCACGTAGAGCGTGTTGCGGGCTGGTTTATTCCCGAGATTGCGGAGGCTGCGAGACGGATAACGCCGCCCGGCGCGCCCGAAACATCTCGACCCGAAGGCGCACGAGCGCCTCCCCGCACCTTGCCCCGGGCACCCCCCGGTCTCGCGGGAATAAATTCACCCCGCGCGGTATTACTTGCCATGAGACCCGAATGGGGTCTTCCCGTCCAGTGCTGGGACCGGCGTTGTTCCCGGCGTGAAGGTGCTCGGTGGATGGTCTTGCCGCGAACGCGGCAACCGGACACCACCGCGCCGACAGCAGATGCTTATCACTTCATAACCGAAGAGGAACAACCATGCTCACTCGACCCACCCCCCGGTTAGTGCCGACCCTGATGGTGGCGCTAAGTCTAGGTATCGCGCTACCGCTACAGGCGGCGGATAATAATACCTATCAGCAGCATAACCTGGTATCCGACGGTTCCGTTCCAGCGGACCACACCGACCCGGATCTCGTCAATCCCTGGGGCATCGCGTTCAACCCCAACGGCTTCGTTTGGATCGCCAACAACCACACCGGCGTTTCGACACTCTACGACGGGTTGGGCGTCAAGCAGAGCTTGGTCGTAACCGTTCCACCCGAGGGCAGCGCCCCGATCGGTATCGTGTTCAGTAGCGGGTCGGATTTCGTCGTCACCAAGGATAATATCTCCGGCCCGAGCCGTTTCATCTTCGCCACCGAGGACGGGACCCTCTCGGCTTGGGCGCCGAACGTGGATTCCACGCACGCCATCCTCCAGGTTGACAACTCCGGGTCTGGCACCATCTACAAGGGGCTCGCGCTGGCCGCAAACGGCAGCGGACATTACCTGTACGCGACAGATTTTCACAACAACAAAATCGACGTATTCGACGCTACCTTCGCGCCAGTCCCGCTTTCCAATGGCACATTCTCCAACTTCTCCGACCCGGAGTTGCCTCAAGGTTACGCCCCCTTCGGTATCCAGAACATCAATGGAAACCTATATGTCACTTATGCGAAGCAGGATACTGACGCGGAGGATGACGTTCTCGGACCTGGATCCGGCTTCGTGGATGTGTTCGATGCAAACGGCAAGCTGATCCGCCACTTCGCGGCGGGCGGGAAGCTTAACGCGCCGTGGGGCCTGGCGCTCGCCCCGGCAGATTTCGGCCGCTTCAGCAACACGCTGCTGGTCGGCAACTTCGGCGACGGTCGGATCAATGCCTACGACCTGGCGACGGGAGCGTTCCAAGGACAATTGCAGGGTGCGGACGGCTTCCCGCTCGTCATCGAGGGGTTGTGGGGGATCGTCTTCGGCAACGGTCTCCTGAGCCAGTCAACCAACACGTTGTTTTTCACGGCCGGTCCTGGCGATGAGGAACACGGCGTCTACGGCCGGATCGACGCCGTGTCGGAGTCTGCGTCGAACCCACCTCCAAGCGATGGTTGTGGTTCGAACGGGAATGATGGCTTCAGTTGTTATGCCAAGTAGTTCCACTTTGTCAGAACATCCGTCACCATTCGCTAAGTCGCTGCTTGCAATAGTGTGGAATCGATAGCGGCCTGCCGTTTGCGGTGGCGGATCTCCATCTGGCAGAGAACCTCCTTCAGCGTCGTATCCCGCCGAGATAAGAAGTGGGTCGACAACGCCCGAATATCCCGGCCACTCAACAACGGTCGGGTCTCAGGGCTAACGCGTGAAATTGCAGGCTGACCGTTGGGGGCCTAAGCCGGTAAGGTAATAACCAATGGTGCTAGTGCTTCACCCGACCTGAGTTGACTTCAAGTAGTGCATGGGTTTTCCTGCGAGGGTAACCGCCGACCTGGAGCCCGATCATGCCGCTACCCAAATACGTTGTCCGCCTGACCGCCGAAGCACGCACCGAACTGGAAGACCTGCTGGGCGCCGGGAAGCGGGCGGCGTCCGTCATCCTCCACGCGCGGATTTTGCTCGAGGCCGATGCCGGAGCGAACGGGCCGGGTTGGGACGACGACCGGATTGCCGAAGCGATGGAGTGCGGAGCCTCCACGGTGTACCGAGTCCGCCAGGCGTGGGTGGAGGAAGGGCTGGCAGCGGCCTTGTTTCGGAAGAAGCCCACGGGCCGGCAGTATCGCAAGCTCGACGGCGCCCAGGAAGCGCGCCTGATCGCGCTGGCTTGCGGCGCCCCCCCGAAGGGCGGGCGAACTGGACGATGCGGTTGCTGGCCGACCGACTGGTGGAACTGGCGATTGTGGACACGATCGGCCCGGAATGCGTGCGCACGACGCTCGAAAAAACGAGCGCGAGCCGGGGCTGCGGAAGCAATGGGTGATCCCGGCCCTACGATCCGACCCAGCCGGTGGTCTGCCCGGACGGAATCAGCCAGCAGTGGGTGGCCGAAACCCGGACCCCGTTGCCCGCCGAACCCGGTCAGCCCGAACGGGTGGACTACGAGTACGAACGGTGTGGAACCGCTAACCTGTTCCTGACCAGCGAACCCCTGACCGGGCACCGCCACGTCACCGTCACCGCGCGGCGAACGGCGGTCGATTTTGCCCGGGAGGTCCGCGACCGGCTGGAGGTCCGCTATCCGCACGTCGAGAAGGTGGTCCTGGTGCTGGACAACTGGAACCCCCACAAACCCGCGGCACTGTATCACGCGTTCGAGCCGAACGTGGCTCGGTCGCCGATCGACCGCCTGGCGCTTCATCACACCCCCAAACACGGCAGTGGGTTGAACATGGCCGAGATCGAGCTGAGCGTCTTAAGCCGGCAGTGCCTGGATCGTCGCATCCCCGACGCCGATACCCTGGTTCGCGCGGTGGCCGCCTGGGAACAGGTGCGCAACGCTTGCCCCCACCCGATCAACTGGCGCTTCACCACCCCCGATGCCCGTATCAAGCTCAAGCGCCTCTACCCATCAATTCAGAGCGGGTGAGGTAGTAGGCCGGTATTCTGCTAGAGTGTAGCTTTCCAGTGGCCTGACACCGCCGACCATCGACACCATGGTGAAACGTGCGCCAGCCGGTGCCGGCCCTAATCCATCTGGTCTGCCAAAGGCGACATCAACGATGAAACCGTTAAGCGACGTTGCCCATCCCACCGAGATCATCGCGTTCTGGTTCGCGCAGACCGTCCAGCCGTTGTGGTTCGCGGCCACCCCGGCCTTTGATGAAACGTTGCGGGCACGCTTCCTGGCCACCTACCGGGCGGCGGCGGCCGGCCAGTTGACCGACTGGGAGGCGACGCCCGAAGGTGCGCTGGCACTGGTGATCGCCCTGGATCAATTTCCGCTGAACCTGTTTCGGGGTCGGGCGGAGAGCTTCGCCACCGAAGCCGCCGCCCGCGCGGTCGCGGATCGCGCCATCGCCGGCGGCTTCGATCGGGCTCTGCCGCCCGAGCAGCGGCAGTTTCTGTATCTGCCGTTCATGCACGGCGAGGCGCTAGCCGACCAGGAACGCTCGGTGCGGCTGTACCAGCAACCCGACCTGGAAGACAGCCTGCGCTTCGCCCGCCATCACCACGCGCTAATCCAGCGGTTTGGCCGCTTCCCGCACCGCAACGCCATCCTCGGGCGGGCCAGCACCGCCGAGGAACTGGCCTATCTGGCTTCACCGGAGGCTTTTCACGGTTGAATGGTGCTCGGCCGCAAACCGCGCATCCGTCATCCCGCGTATCCGGCTTCTGGACGATCGCCCGATGGAAGGTCGCGCCGCCGGTCCGCTCGGGCGAGCGCCGCCACGGCCAGGCCGGCCGTTTCCAGCGTACTCATGGCCCCGCGCACGGTCGGGCATTGCCTCTTTATCCGGGTTAGCCCACCTTATGGCGTGCCAGAGACCAGCCGCCACCCGATCCATCCGGCACAAATCGCCAAGGTCGCCAGCGTCACCGGAATTCCCACCCGAGCGTGGGTTCGCCAGTCGATATCCAGGCCGTACCGGGCGGCCGCGTCCGCCACGATCAGGTTGGCGATGCTGCCCACCAGCAGCAGGTTGCCGGCCAGGGTACTGGCCAGCGCCAGGATCGGCCCGGCCAACGGGTGAGTCGCTGCCGGCAACAGCAGCATTACCGCCGGCACGTTGGAGACGAGGTTGCTGAGCAGCACCGCCGCCGCGAACAGCGGCCCCGGCTGTTCCAGCGGCGCCCCCGCCGCCGCCAGCGCGGTCACCGCCCCGGCCACCAGGCCAGTGTGCTGCAAGGCGTGGTTGACCACGAACAGACCGACGAACAACACCAGCAACTCCCAATCCACCAGTCCCAGCATGTGACGGGAATGCAGCTTGCGACTGGTGAGCAACACGCCCGCGCCGACCAGCGCCGCCGCCTCACGCGGCCAGTGGGTGAAGAGAAACACCCCGAGCAGCGCCGCCGCCACCGCCAGTCCCTTGGCAGTCTGCCAGGCATCGAAAGCGGGCTGATCGTCGGCCCGTCGCGCCGGGGCCGCGCCCGACTCGTCCGCCGGACTGCTCCAGCGCCCGCGGGTTTGCCACGCGATGATGCCCCAGGTCGCCAGCAGGCCGAGCAGCACCGGCCCTCCCGCCTCGAGAGCGTAGCCGCCAAAGGACAGCCGCAGAGTGGCGCCGATCAGCATGTTCTGGGGGTTGCCGATCAGAGTGGCGGCCGAACCGACGTTGGCCGCGCACGCCAGCGCCAGCAGGTATGGCATCGGGTTGAGGCCGCGCCGCCGGCAGGCGTCGACGAGCACCGGCGCGACCGCCAGGCAGACGATGTCGTTGCTGAACACCGCTGACAGCGCCGCCACGACGACGACCAGCGCGCCCAGCAACAGTGGCGGCGCCAGCGGCAGCGCCGCCAGCTTCAGAGTGACCCAGGCGTAGAAGCCGCCCAGGCGCAGTTGCGCCGACAATACCATGAAGGCGAACAACAGAATGAGCGTCGGCAAGTGCAGGGATCGCACCGCCGCCTCGGGGGTCGCGGCGCCGATTCCCACCAGCGCGATGGCGCCCAGCAGGGCGACGCCGGTGCGGTCGAGTTGCAGGAACGGCAACCCGCCGAGGATCATGCCGAGATAGACGACGAGGAAGATGATGACGATGGCGGCGGTCATGGCGGTCGTGGGGAGTGAGACACGGCGGGAATCCACCGGCTTGAGGCGAAGGCGCGATTTGCTACAGTGTAGTCCCTCCACCCGGACCGCACCCATGGCCCGACGCCCGTCCCGCGGCGAGATGGCGAGCCGCGAGGAAGCAAAATTCCATCTGACCCAATGCGGGGCGAGGAGTCTGGACCGCGACGGCGACGGGATTCCGCGCGCCAGCCCGTGCAAACCGCGAGCGGAGGCTCCTCATGCCCCCTTTAATGGAAACCCGCCAATGCGCCGTATCCGGCTGATCTACTATATTCGCAATATGAAGGTCTCGTGAGGAACCTGCTCGTGACTTGGCTTTGGCGCGGATTCGTGAGGCATGTCGGCGGGCTTCGCCTGGGGTGGTTGGGCGGATTCGTTTGCGGGCCGGGCCTGGTCGCGCTGGTCTTGGGCATGCCCGCTTTCGCCGAAACGTACAAATATCAGGACGAACACGGACGCTGGCAGTATACCGACCGGCCGCGACCCGGCCTCGGGCAACCGGCTGAAGTTCTGCCTGCCCCAGCCGCCAGTACCCGCTTGCCGCGGGATCTGAACGCCGGGCTGCGGGCCAAGTTCTCACCTCAAACCCCGATCCAGGAGGCGACACTGGCGACTGTTACGGTCAAAACTTCAATTGCGACCGGCTCCGGGTTTTTCATTTCCACCACCGGCCACATCCTCACCAACAAGCATGTGGTCAAGCTCCCCGAGCAGGAACGCGAGGGAATCCACCAGACGTTCGGCGAAGCCGAGCAGGAACTCGAGCGCTACCGCAAGCGGCTGGCCTGGCGCGAGCAGGAACTGGAAGCCTATCGAAACGATCTCGCTCGCTACGAGACCTATCTTCGCACGTTGCCGGAGGGCGCGGAGAAAGCCGACAAACAGGCGTACTATCGGTCCAAGCAGGATCAGTACCAGACCTTGCAACAAGAATTGGCCGCCGACCGCCGCAAGTTCCAGGAAGTGGCGAGCACGGTGACTGCGAAGCGGCGCGAGATCGATTGGAAGCTGGCCGTGTCCGGCGCCGCCAGCACCTTTACCATCGTGCTCAAGGACGGCGCCGAACTGACCGCGACCCTGCTTGCGGTCAGCCAGGATCACGATCTGGCCCTGCTCAAAGTCGACCGGTACCAAACGCCCGCCTTGCGGCCGGCGGTGCCCCGCGACGTCGCTCAAGGCACGCCGGTGTACGCCATCGGCTCGCCGGCGGGCCTGCGCGACTCGATCAGTGCCGGCGTGGTATCCGGCATCGGGCCCACCTTCATTCGCACCGACGCCAAAATCTATCCGGGCAACAGCGGCGGCCCCCTGGTCTTGGCCGACGGCCGGGTCGTCGGGATCAACACGATGAAGGAAATCACCGAGAAGTTCGAGGGGATCGGTTACGCTATCGACATCGGCACCGCGTTGCGAGAGTTTGCCGGCCAACTGCCGCGCGACTAGACCGCCGCGTTCGTCGTCGGCAGAGGACCTGGCTCGGAATGGTCGGAAATTGCAGCAGGCGGTGAAGGCCGAGCGCTACCCCACCGCCTGCGGCTCCCCGTCCCGTTCCACGATCAGCCCGCTCCGCCACGCCCCGATCACGGGGAACCGGCCCTGCACCAGTCATGGTGGACAAAATCGTGTCGATGAAACGCGAGAAAATGAGGGAAGCGTTCGGGCGCCTGGACGATGAGACGATGTTGCGCGTCAATCGCGCCCTGGCCGTCTGGCTGGGCGTGGCCTGAGCGGCAATATCCAAATCCGATTCCTGGGGTCACGGTGATGGTGGTCGGCGTGGTGGGCGGCGGCCACCAGATGCGGCGTCCGCTGGTTCGGCGGCCCGATCAGGATACCGGATTCCGCCCCGGCCACAGCCGGTGAATCACCCAGCGCGCTACCCCGGCAATCGTTACCGCATCATCCAGCGGCCGGCCGGGGGCGGGCCCCACCGCTTGCACCCTCAACCGGCCTTCGGCATCGCGGCCCAGGTGGGTGAGGACGAGCGCCCCGTCCACGATCATCAACGCCACGCTGCTGGCCAGCGGTGGCGTGGCCCGGTCCATCACCAGCAGATCGCCGTCGTGAATGCCGGCCCCGACCAACGCGTCCCCCGCCACCCGCAGCAGGAACGTGCTTTCCGGGTTGCGAATGAGATGATCGTTGAGGTTGAGAGATTGCTCGACGTCGCCATTCGCCGGGGAGGGAAACCCGGCCAGCCAGGGCCAGCCGGGCATCGATTCGGCATCCCGCTCCTGATTCGAGCCCGGGTCCAGCCAGAGGGGTAAAGCGCGGAGAATGGGGCATTCGTCCAAGGTCGCCAGCATGGAAATTACCTCCGATAGTTGCGAACCAAACCGATCACCACCCCGAAGATCGCCAAACGCTCGCCGGGGCGCAGCACCGGATAGGCCGGA
>JAVMKL010000012.1:0-9674 GCA_031732875.1 Candidatus Competibacter sp.
TGGCGACCGTGGTGCAATCCATCCTGAAGGCCTGGCCCCGGCCGGTGCTGGTGGCTCCTGTCTGATTTGTGGAATCGCCGTTTCGAACCACCCCGGCGCCAAGCGCCACCCCATCCTTATCCGAGGATGGGAAATTTCACAATCAGCATGGGAGCGCTATCCAGCAAGGCCGCTTCGTCGTACCGGCGGAAGCCGGTATCCGGCGATCCATTTCAAATCCCCCCCATCACCTCGCCCAGCCGGGAGACGCCGCGCACCTCCATGCCCTCCACCTGTCCGCCGCGCCGGGGCAGGTTGGCGCGGGGGACGATGGCCTGCTTGAAGCCGTGCTTGGCCGCTTCCCGCAAGCGCTCCTCGCCGTTCGGCACCGGGCGGATTTCTCCCGCCAGCCCCACTTCCCCGAACACCACCAGATCGGTCGGCAGCGGCCGGTCGCGAAAACTCGACAGCGCCGCCAGCAGCACCGCCAGATCGGCCGCCGTTTCGTTGATCCGCACCCCGCCCACCGCATTGACGTAGACATCCTGATCGTACATCGCCACCCCGCCGTGCCGGTGCAGCACCGCCAGCAGCATCGCCAGCCGGTTCTGCTCCAGCCCCAGCGGCACCCGGCGCGGGTTGCCGCCGTGACACTCGTCCACCAGCGCCTGAATCTCCACCAGCAGCGGCCGGGTGCCCTCGCGGGTGACCATGATCACGCTGCCGGCCACCGGGGTGTCGTGGCGGGAGAGAAAGATCGCCGAGGGGTTGCTGACTTCCTTCAGCCCGTGTTCGGTCATCGCGAACACGCCCAGTTCGTTGACCGGCCCGTAGCGGTTCTTGACCGCCCGCAGCACCCGCAACCGCCCGCTGGGATCGCCCTCGAAATACAGCACGGTGTCGACCATGTGCTCCAGCACCCGCGGTCCGGCGATGGCGCCTTCCTTGGTGACGTGGCCGACCAGGAACAGCGCGGTGCCGGTCGCCTTGGCATGGCGCACCAGTTGCGCGGCGCTCTCGCGCACCTGCGCCACCGAACCGGGCGCCGATTGCAGCCGTTCGGTGTACACGGTCTGGATCGAGTCGATCACCATGACCTGTGGCGACTCGACCTCGGCGGTGGCCAGAACCCGTTCGACGTTGATTTCCGGCAACAGGCGCAAGCGGTCGCGGGACAGTTGCAGCCGCTGGGCGCGCAGGCTGATCTGCTGGGGCGACTCCTCGCCGCTGACGTACAGGGTCCGGCCGCGCTCCGCCAGCACCGCCAGCACCTGCAGCAGCAGGGTGGACTTGCCGATGCCCGGATCGCCGCCGATCAGCGTCACCGAGCCGGTGACCAGCCCGCCGCCCAGCACCCGGTCCAGCTCGCCGTTGCCGCAGGACTGGCGGATTTCCACCGCCGCGTCCACCTCCGAGAGGAGACGCACCTCCCCCGCCGGCGCCGACCCCGCGTATCCGGCGAACCGGGCTCCGCCCTTCCCCGGCGGCGGCGTGGCCGGCGTCTCCTGCAAGGTATTCCAGGCTCCGCAGTCGCCGCACTGGCCGGACCACTTGCTGGCCTGCGCGCCGCACTCGGCGCAGACGTAGACCGTGCGGGGCTTGCTCACTGTTTTATCCATGATCGATCGGGAAAAAGACGAGGCAGGGATCGCCTCCCTGCCTCTCATCGTGGTAACGGCATTGAATGATGGTAACCTGCCGATCATCGAATCCGTAGATCAGTCGGTGTTCCCGATCGATACGCCGTGACCGGTAGCCCTGATAATCGAAGCGCAACGGTTCCGGCTTGCCGACACCCTGCGTCGGATTTTCGCAGGTTCCCAAACACAATTGGATAATGCGTTTCAGTTTTTGGGAATCATGCCGCGCCCACCAGGCCAAATCCTCCAGCGCCGTTTCAGTCCAGGTAAGGCGTAACATCGATTTCCTTATACTGCCCGGCCTGGTGTTGGCGCATACCCTCGCGCAGCCGTTCGGCGTTGGCCGGGCTGCGAGTCAGGTACGAGGTTTCCATGATGCTGTCATAATCCCCGGCATCCAGCATGACCACCGACCGTCCCTTGCCCCGCACCACGATCACCGGTTCGTGATCGTCGTTGACGCGATCCAGAATCGTCTTGAGATGGGCGCGCAACGCGCTGGGGGTGACATGTTCCATAGCAAACTTTTGGCGTACAGGATAACGTACAAAACCTATCAACCCCATCGGAAATTCGCAAGCATCAAGAACGTATGCGGATTTACTTCCAGGACCGCAACGATGTCTACATCTCCGGCAATCTGTTCGTCTACTACGAACAAGGCAACCCGAAGGCGGTGGTGGCGCCGGACGTGTTCGTGGTGATCGGCGCGCCCCGCCACGACCGTCCCTCTTACAAACTGTGGGAGGAACCCAAGGCTCCCGATTTCGTGCTGGAGATCACCTCCAACAGCACCTATACCGAGGATCAGGGCGTCAAGCGCGGCGTCTACGCCCTGCTGGGCGTGCGCGAGTACTGGCAGTACGACCCGACCGGGGATTATCTGAAACCCGTGCTGCAGGGCTTTCAACTGGTCGAGCGCAACTATTGGCCGTTACCGAACCGGAGCGAACCGGACGGCGGTTTACGGATGCACAGCGCGGTGTTGGGGCTGGAGCTGCGGGTGGCCGAGAGCGAACTGCGGTTCCACGACCCGGCGACGGGGCAGAAACTGCACAGCCACGCCGAAGCCGAGCAGGCCCGGCAACAAGCCGAGCAGGCCCGGCAACAGGCCGAGGCTCGCGCCGAACGCGAGGCGGCGCAGCGCCGGTTGCTGGAAGCCCGCCTGGCCGAACTGGAAGCCCGCTTGCGCGGATGACCGGCCCGACCCAACCGCACGGCAATCACTCAATCCCCTCGCCCCCCGGCAAGGGGGGCGGCTCGATCACCTCGCGCCGCACCCGCGCCGTCACCCCGCACAGCAGGGTGTAGGAAATCGTCCCAGCCGCCTGGGCGATTCGCTCCACCGGCAGGCCCTCGCCCCACAGCACCACGGGATCGCCGATTCTGGCTTTCGGATGCCGGCGCAGATCCAGGGTGATCATGTCCATCGACACCCGACCGATCAGCGCCGCCTCGCGGCCGTCGAGCAGCACCGGCGTTCCGGTAGGAGCATGGCGCGGATAACCGTCGCCGTAGCCGACCGCCGCCACGCCGACGTCCATGTCCTCCGGACACACCCAGGTTCCGCCGTAACCGACCGGCTCGCCCTTCCCCAGCCGCTTGATGGAAATCAGCCGGGTGCTCAGCGTCATCACCGGCCGCAGATCCTCGTCCGGCGCCAGGCTGTCCACGAACGGCGAAGCGCCGTACAGCATGATGCCGGGCCGCACCCAGTCGAAATGAGTCCGCGGCCAGCCCAGAATGCCGGCGGAATTGGCCAGCGAACGCTCGCCGGGCAAGCCGGCGGTAGCGGTTTCGAAGGCGTGCAGTTGCCGGCGGGTATAATCGCAGTCCCGCTCGTCGGCCCGCGCCAGATGGCTCATCAGGCCGAGATCCGGCCGTACCGACGGGCAGGCGTGCAGGCGCTGAAAAATCGCCACCGCCGTCTCCGGCTCCAGCCCCAAGCGGTGCATCCCGGTATCGATCTTCAGCCAAACCCTTACCGGCCGTTCCAGCCGGGCGCGTTCCAGCATCGACACCTGCTCGGGATGATGGACGGCGACGTCCAGACCCTGGCGGGCGCACAGCGGCAGTTCCGCCGCCTCGAACGCGCCTTCCAGTAACAGGATCGGCCGGGCGATGCCGGCCTCGCGCAGGGTCAGCGCCTCCTCGATGGAGGCCACCGCGAACGCATCGGCATCCAGGGCGCGGGCGACCCGAACCAGGCCGTGGCCGTAGCCTTCGGCCTTAACGGCGGCCGCCACCCGTCGGCCCGGCGCGGCCGCCCTTACCCGCCGAAGATTGTGAACCAGCGCCCCCAGATCGAGACGCGACTGAGTTGCTCGACTCATAACCGGAACCTGTCGAGTGAAATTCCGGGGCGTAACTCTCGAAGCGGGTGTACTGCCCCAGGAAGGTGAGGCGGGTGACCCCGATGGGGCCGTTGCGCTGCTTGGCGATGATGATTTCGGCCATGCCCTTGTCGGGACTGTCGGGATTGTAGACTTCGTCGCGGTAGATGAAGCAGATCAGGTCCGCATCCTGCTCGATCGCGCCCGATTCCCGCAAATCCGACATGATCGGCCGCTTGTCGCCGCGCTGCTCCAGGGTGCGGTTGAGCTGCGACAGCGCCACCACCGGCACCGACAGTTCCTTGGCCAGCGCCTTGAGCGCCCGGGAAATCTCCGACACCTCGGTGGCCCGGTTTTCGTTCGTGCCGGGCACCTGCATCAACTGGAGGTAATCCACCACGATTAGCCCCAATTGTCCCTCCTGCCGGTGCAGGCGCCGCGCCCGCGCCCGCAGCTCGTTCGGGCTCAGATTGGAGCTGTCGTCGATGAACAACCGGGCTTCGGACAGCATGGTCACCGCCGAGGTCAGCCGCGGCCAGTCTTCTTCTTCGAGCCGTCCGGTGCGTACCCGGTGCTGGTCGATCCGGCCCAGCGACGACATCAGGCGCATGATCAGGCTCTCGCCCGGCATTTCCATGCTGAACACCGCCACCGGGCACTTCACCTGGATCGCCGCGAATTCGACGATGTTCATCGCCAGACTGGTCTTGCCCATCGACGGCCGGCCGGCGATCACGACCAGATCGCCGCGCTGCAGGCCGGCGGTCATCTCGTCGAAATCCGGCCAGCCGGTGGGAATACCGGTGATGGGAGTATCGCGCTGGAACAGGATGTCGATCCGCTCCACCGTGCGCGCCAGCAGGTCCTTGATGCTGGCAAACCCTTCCCGGGTGCGGGACCCCCGTTCGGCGATGGCGAACACCCGCTTCTCGGCGTCGTCCAGCAGTTCCTTGCTGTCCCGTCCCCGGGGATCGTAGGCGCTGTCGGCGATCTCGGTGGCGGTGCGAATCAACTCGCGGCGGATCGACCGCTCGCGGATGATATCGGCATAGGCGCGGACGTTGGCGGCGCTGGGCGTGTCCCGCACCAGCACCCCCAGATAGGCGAAGCCCCCCGCCTCCTCCAGTTCGTTGTGGTCCTCCAGCCACTCCGCCAGGGTCAGCAGATCGAACGGCTTGCTCTGCTCCGCCAGCCGGCGCACGGCGCGGAAGATCAGCCGGTGGTCGGCTCGATAAAAATCGCTCTCGTCCAGCCGGTCGGCCACCTGATCCCAGGTGGCATTGTCCAGCATCAGGCCACCCAGCACCGCCTGCTCGGCTTCGAGCGAATGCGGCGGTACCCGCAGGGCCTCGGCGGCGGCATCCTTACGGTTGGGAAACGGGGAAACGGGCTGCATGACGGAACTCTCGGAAAAAACCGGCGATCCGCCGCCCGCCGCGACCGTGCGGCGGTACGGCCTCGAAACTCCCGGGCGGGATGGGACAGGTCGCCCGACGGCATGGTCGGGCTTTCGGGCGGCGCCCGCGGGGGAATGCTTTCAGTCTAGTTCAAAACCCCGACGCGGGTGCGCCCATTCAACCTCAGGTCTCGGTGATGATGTTGACCCGGATTTGGCTCTTGACCTCGCCGTGCAGGTGCAGGTCCACGTCGTATTCGCCGATCTGGCGAATCGGACCGGCCGGCAACCGGACCTCGTGCTTCTGCAATTCGATGCCGGCGGCGGAAACCGCGCTGGCGATATCGGCGGCGCCCACCGAGCCGAACAGCCGTCCCTCGCTGCCGGTCTTGACCGACAGGGTGACGATCAGCTCGGCCAACTGGTTGGCGCGCCCCCTGGCCTTGGCCAACGCCTCGGCGGCGACCCGCTCCAACTCGGCGCGGCGAGCCTCGAAGCGGGCTCGGTTGATCGGAGTGGCCTCGGTAGCCTTACCCTTGGGAATCAGATAGTTGCGGGCATAGCCCGGCTTGACCTTGACCTGGTCGCCCAAGGTGCCCAGATTCGCGACTTTTTCCAGCAGGATGATTTCCATCGTTCAGACTCCGATGTTCGATTCGATGCGTATTCGAGAAATTCAAGGTGGATTCGGACGCAAGCGGATGCGGGTCCGGAAATCGACCCAGGCGTCGGCGACGCCCAGCACCATGACCAATTGCGACAACAACGGCACCAGCAGCAGGTAGAACAGCAGCAGCCAGGCCGGCGACCCATGCAACTTGAACGCCACGGCGTGGATCAGGGCGACCCCCTGCACGGTGTACAGCGTTCCCAGCACCAGCGCCAGATTGGTCAGGGGCGACCAGCCCGACAGCGCCGCCGCGCCGAACAACCCCAGTGTCAGCAACGCCAGCGGTCGGCCCAGCCGCAGTTCGTGAAATTCGGGACGGAAGCCGCCGGGATTGAACAGTAGCGCCTGCCACCAGCGTCCCAGAAACAGCGCCAGCAGCACGAACAGCAACACCGCGCTGACGGCTTGTCCCGGCAGCAGTGGCGCCCAGCCGTCCAGCAAGTCCAGCAACGCTTCCAGCGTGGCCCGGTCGGTCCCCTGTCCCGGCGCCAGTGCCGACAAATCCTCCCTCCAGCGGGCGAGAACGCCGCCCCACCAGATCGCCGGATCGCCCAGCGCCAGGTAGAAGCCGGCCACTCCGAGCAGACCGAGCAAGGCGGCCACCTGGAGCGTCCGGGACAGCGACACCGTAGATCGCAGCACCAGCGCCAGCAGCCCCAGCGGAATCCAGCAGACCAGCAGCACCTCCAGCATCGGCCATGGCGCGCCCAGCACCAGTCCGCTCGGAACGGCGGCGCCCAGCCCGGCCAGCGCCACGACCTGCGCGCCCTCGGCTGGACCCCGGCGCAGGATTGCCAGCGCCACCACTGCCCCGGATACGATCAGGAAAGGCGGGAACAGCCAGAACAGCAGCGCCGCGACGGCCGCGACCAGCGCCGCCGCCGAACGGCCGCGCATGATGAATGCGGCGAGGGATTTCACGGCGGACCGTTGCGGTGGCGGGTTCGGCTCCGTCCCGCGCGGCGGCTCAGTGCCGGTCGCAGTACGGCAGCAGGGCCAGGAACCGGGCGCGCTTGATCGCCACCGACAACTGCCGCTGGTAGCGGGCCTTGGTTCCGGTGATGCGGCTCGGCACGATCTTGCCGGTCTCGGTGACGTAGTTCTTCAGGACGGCGATGTCCTTGTAATCGATTTCCTTGACGCCTTCAGCGGTAAAACGGCAGAACTTCTTGCGACGGAAGAAACGCGACATGAATTTAACCCTCGGATGATTCGGTATCCAGAATATCAATATGGGTGGCGTGCAGCACCAGCCGGTATTCGCCCTCGCGGTAGTTGGCGCGGCCGACGAAGCCCCGCACCCGCACCCGGGCCCCGGCCGGCAGCCGCCCGGCGGTCCGGGCCAGCGGCTCGCCACAGGCCACGACCGGAATCCGGCAGCGCACCTCGCGCTGGAGGCCGGCTTCGACCTGGCCGGAATGGTGCTCCAGCAGAAAACGGCTGATCGCCACGCCGGCGGGAGAAACGCGGGTCTCGCAGGTGCCGGCCACCTGGCCGGCGATGATCAGGCAGTTTTCGGCGGTCGGGGCGGACGGCATGGCGGCCCGGCCCAGGCGGGATCAGGCGGCCTCGTCGTCGGCCTCGATCTCGTCGTCGACCTCCTCCCGGTCGGCGCGGCCGCCGCGCTCCTCGCGCTCGGGACGCTCGTCGCGAGCCTTGATCAGCGGCGAGGGTTCGGTTTCGGGACCGTCCCGCTGGATGATGAGATTGCGGATGACGGCGTCGTTGAAGCGGAACGCACTCTGCATTTCCTCCAACACCGCCTGGCTGCACTCGACGTTCATCAGCACGTAGTGCGCCTTGTGGATCTTGTTGATGGGATAGGCCAGTTGCCGCCGGCCCCAGTCTTCCAGGCGGTGGATACGGCCCCCGTCTTCCTCGATCAGCGCGCGGTAGCGGTCGACCATGGCCGAGACCTGATCGCTCTGATCGGGATGGACCATGAACACGATTTCGTAATGTCGCATGTAGGCTCCTTACGGATGAAAGACAGCCTCCCGCAACGCGGTGAGGCAAGGAGTCACGACCCGGGCGGGTCGCAAAGGGGAAGTATTCTAGGGGGAAAGGCCGGGGGGCGCAACGGCGGGAGCGGTCGCGCGATGACCCCGCATGACAGGAACGGCCTGCATTGATATCGTGATATCGTTCATTTTGGCTTTAGCGAGTGCACCGCTCATGGCCCAGTTCACTGTCCGTAACCTGGAAGACGAAATCAAGGTCGGTCTGAAACAGCGCGCCGCCCGGCACGGATGCAGCCTGGAAGAAGAGGTCCGGCGCATTCTCCGCGCTGCCGTGCAAGACGAGATTCCATGCCGGGAAGGGCTCGGTTCTCGCATCGCCGCCCGCTTCGCGCCAGTTGGGTTGACCGAAAACTTGCCCGAACTGCACGGTCAGCTCGTTCGTCCGGCGGACTTCGAACTCCGTTAAATTCGCCCACGATCTCCGGAGCGTCGCATGAATTCCGAATCCCGCATTCCAGAATTGATTGTGGTTTCGTTTGACGGCGCGTTGTGGTGGTTCGCCGAAATGCAGTGTCGTGGACTGCTTTTTCGGCGAGAGGTTCCAGGTGGAGATTGAGGTAGCGGATCAGCCAGCCACGACGGTAATGAGCCACATGGCAAAGGACGGCCAATATTTCATCCACCATGACCTGATCCAGTTGTCGCAGCCTGATGGTGCGCTAGGCCACTCGGCTGAAACCTTGCCGGACAGCTAATTTTTCGAGGTTAACCGGACGAAAAAAAGCGAGATACAGTTTGTGGTCTGGGTGGTTGACTGGCAAACCGTCATTTCTGAAAAATATGCTCCCGGTGGTGGGAAAGAAATTTCATGTCGGGAAAGAATTTTTCAGGCATACGAAGCGGCTTGCCTTCGTAGGAAGAAAAATTTAGTTGTAAAGATTCATTCGGAAAATGGCCTTTAAGTCTTCGACTCAAAACTAAACGATAATCTTCGTCGAAAGTAACTAACCCCTCATCAAATGCAGCATCGTGGAGTCTAGAAAGACAAAGCCCATTGCAAGGATTAGTGCGCTGTTCAGGAAATAATGCCCATGGAAGTATATGGCTTGCAACCAACAGTTCTGGAATAGGAATATCTGATATGCAGCATCGTCCAAGATAAGCTGCGAGAACCGCGCGCCGAAAAAACCCTTGGGCGAGACGTGCTTTTTGTGTACGGACGCTTTCAGTTGGTCCTACGGCAACTTGAGAGTATCGTTGGAATACATTTTTTCCTCAAGAGCCTCTACCGGTTTTTCTAGCGATGGCGGCAAATCTTGATTCTCAACAAGTTGTTTCCAAATCAACTCGCTCTCTGCCGCCATTTCTTCCCAATCTGCGTGAAACTGGTCCAAAATTTGCTGGTCTAGCTTGCTGGCTCCTGACAAACCTTTAATACCGCGCGCCTTTTCTTCAGGATCAAGCGATGTAAAATTATTAAGTTTCATCGCAACACTACCGGGAGTACGCCCTAATGCTTCAGCAAGCTTAATTACTTCAGGCGCGTGACTATGCTGGCGCCCGAATGGGATACGGCAATATAGATTCATTGCCAAAAGAAGTTCTGTGCGATCCCAAGGCTTTCGGATAGCTGGCATGAGGGTAATCGTTCACGTCCCCCTACCGTTGACTTCCCTTCGACGGGGAGGCATGGGA
>JAVMKL010000013.1:0-9664 GCA_031732875.1 Candidatus Competibacter sp.
ATCGACGCCGAGCGGATCGACTGGGTCGGCACCTCGATGGGCGGCCTGATCGGCATCTTCCTGGCGAGCTACGCCGGTACCCCGATCCACAAGCTGCTGGTCAACGACGTCGGGCCGCTCCTCCCCGCCGCCGGGCTGAAACGGATCGCCGACTACGTCGGGCGGGTGGTCGCCTGGGACACCCTCGACGACATGGATCGAGCCTTGCGCGTCTACGCCGCCACCTTCGGCAAGCTGACCGACGAACAGTGGCGGCACATGCTCGTCCACAGTTCCCGGCAACTGGAAGACGGACGCTATACGACCGCCTACGATCCCGGCATCGCCACCATCTTCAAGACCATGGAGTTGAAGGATATCGACCTGTGGCCGGTGTGGGACGCCATCCGCTGTCCGACCCTGGTGCTGCGCGGGGTGTATTCCGACGTGCTGAATCATGCCGACGCCATTGCCATGACCGAGCGCGGTCCCAAGGCCCAGTTGATCGAATTCCCCGGCATGGGTCACGCGCCGGCGTTGATGGCCGACGATCAGATCGCGGTAGTACGCGACTGGCTGCTGGCGGATTGAAGCGTGCTGCTCCGCATCGCCGGGATCATCTTCCCGGTGTTCGCCGTCGCCGGCATCGGCTGGCTGTACGCCCGCTGGCGACGACCGGATCTCGCGGTCGTCAACGACCTCAACATGGATGTGCTCGCCCCGCTGCTGGTGTTCTGGGCGCTGACCGCCAAGCCGTTCGGCGCCGCCGAATTCCTGGATTTAAGCCTCGGCGGGGTGGCGGTGGTTCTGGGCTCCGGCTTGCTGTTGTTGCCGGTGGTCCCGCTGCTGAAGGTGCAACTCAAGACCTTCCTGCCGCCCATGATGTTCACGAATACCGGAAACATGGGCATCCCGTTGGCGCTGTTCGCGTTCGGAGAGGCGGCACTGCGGGCGGCAGTGCTGCTGTTCGTGGTCGAGGTGATGCTGCATTTCACGGTCGGTCTATACATCCTCGACCATCGCACCCGACCTTGGAACCTGCTGCGGATGCCGATCGTCTTGGCGCTGCTGGCGGGGCTGCTCTGCGCCCTAGGCGGTTAGTCGCCGCCGATGCCGGTTCTCAACACCATGAAGCTGCTGGGCGAGGCGTCGATTCCGTTGATGCTGTTCACCTTGGGCGCACGGTTCTACGAGGTGGGCATCGGCGATTGGCGGATCGGCTTGTGGGGAGCGCTGCTGTGTCCGCTGTCGGGGATCGCCGCCGCGCTGCTGATCTTGCCGTGGCTGGATTTATCGCCGATGCAGACCGGCCAATTGCTGTTGTACGGGGTGCTGCCCCCGGCGGTGATGAACTACCTGGTGGCCGAACGTTACGAGCAAGAGCCGGAAAAGGTCGCCGCCATCGTGCTGATCGGCAATCTCGGCAGTTTGGTCGCGGTACCGGTGGCTCTGGTTTTCGCGCTGCCGGGCTGACCGTCAGGCCAGTTTGCGCCCGTACACCGTCGCCAGATAAATCCCCAGCCCGATCAGAGCGATGCCGACGCCATGAAAGGCATACAGCCGCTCGCCCAGGAAGATCATCGACAATACCGCGCCGAAAGCCGGCATCAGGTGCAGGAACTGGCCAGTGCGGTTGGCACCCAGTTCCGCCACTGCCCGGTTCCAGAAGATGTAGGCGAGAATCGAGGGAAACAGGGCCAGATACAGGATGCTGGCAACGGTCGCGACGTTGAGGACGAAGGTGCGATCATGTGCCAAATCCCAGCCGTAGAGCGGCGTCAGAACCACCATGCCCAACAGCATGGTCGCGGCCTGGAAATTCAGCGGCTCGAGTTCGGCCGGTCGCCAACGCAGACAGACCGAGTACAACGCCCAACTGGTCACCGCCGCCAGTATCCACAAATCGCCGGGATTGAATTGCCGGGCCAGCAGGCTTTGCAACTCGCCGCGCCCGACGATCACCAGCACCCCCGCCAGCGAGACCGCGATACCCAAGGCTTGCCAGCCGGTCACGGTCTGCCGCAGCAGCAGAAACGACAGCGCCACGATCAGCACCGGCGTCACCGACAGCATGATGACGGCGTTGGTGGCGGTGGTGGATTGCAGGCCGATATAGACAAACGTGTTGAAATTGACCACGCCGAGCACGCTCAGCAACAGCAGAATCAGCCCGTGCCGGCGCAGCAACGGCGCCTGCCCGCGCAACGAGGTCCAGATGAAGGGCAGCAGGATCGCCAACGCCACCGCCCAGCGCCAGAACGACAGGGTGAAGGGCGCGAATACCGCGTGCACCGCCCGGCCCAGCACGAAATTGCCAGACCAAAACAGCGTGGTCAGTACCAGCAACAGATAGGGCGAGGGTTGCCAGGCAGTCTGGATTCTGGTCATGATGATCGAGGGGCACGGTTGATACTTCTGGCATTCGCCGGCGAACGCCGCGATGGACCGGCTAGCGCTCGGGCGATAGGGAGCTGCTGTGCCCGGGTCGCCGGTAGGCCGTTCCGGTAAAGATCGCTAGCAGGGTCGGCCCGCTGCGCACTTCTACCCGATAAACCGCCGTGCGCCGCCCCGCGTGAACCTCGGTCGCGCGTGCCTCCACCTCGGATCCCACCCTACTGGCTTGCAGATATTCCATGTGGGTGACGAGTGCGACCGCCAGAATCCCGTGCGAATTGGAAGCCAGCGCGAAGGCCGCGTCGGCCACGCTGTACAGAAACCCTCCGTGCGCCGAACCCCAACTGTTGAGAAACTCCGGCCGCACGGTGCCCCAGACCCGCGCCTCTCCGGGAGCCGGAACCTCGGCCCGCAGGCCGAGCGCGTTCATGAAGGGATCCATGGAGCTTCGCCGTACAAACCCTGGGCACGAATCATCGGAAGATCAGTCCATCGCACAATTTGGAGAGCATCATGCTAGGGTTGACCCGACGGGTCTGTCAAACCCCGGCACCGGACGGCGTATCCTCGCTGACATCGACAGGGACGTATCAACATACTCAGCGATGGTGCGTCGCACAATTTTCTGCTATATTGAAACTGGTTGTTCGTGTTCGAGGGTTAAATTCACAAGGCCATGTACATCGTTGACGACCCCACGTTGGCCCTCATCACCCGTTTCGTGGGAGACCCCCAGAGTTTAAATCTGTCCAATACGGATTTCCTGCTCCGTCAGATCGCGGCTATCGAACAATACGTCGATCGATTCCCTCCGGAGGAACGACAGATGCGGGCGCTGGAATGGATTGAGGCCCATGCCATGCGCTATCGGCGGGAATGGCAAAAACAGGCCATCGTCGAAGCTATGAGCCAGGTGCGATGCCCCGATTGTCCGCTGGCCGGAGGCGATCTGGCGTCGCCGTGCTCGGTGCACCACCGCTGGCAACATCTCCTGCGGCGCTACACCGAAGACGAATTGTCATCGCACGAGTATGTCGAGCAAACCCTCAATCTGCTGGGGAGCTGCAAAAGCCGCTTGAAAGTGGGGCAAACTCGACAGCGGCCACACCAAGCTCCGGTGGAATTCGATACCGTCTGAAAGCGCCGCCCGCGCAGAGCGCCTTGCCGATCGGCGCAACGCGCGCCACCGGATGATTGAATCGTCAAATTATCGTCGTCGGTTCGCACCGGTTCATTATCTCCGGGCAGACCCGCACCTTTCTGGCGCTGATTGAGTCTATCCCAGAACCATAGCCAACGGCGAATACCCCGATGTCCCAACTCACGCAACACACCAAGATCTGCTGGGCGCCGGATGGCTGGCGGCGGCGGCCAGCGGCGCAACTGCCCGCTTACAATGATTCGCCAGCGCTGGCCGAAGTGGAGGAACGCCTGGCCGCCTCGCTCCCGCTGGTATTCGCCGGCGAAGTTCGCGATCTGCGCCAGCAGCTGGCCGAGGTCGCCGCCGGACGGGCTTTCCTGCTGCAAGGCGGCGACTGCGCCGAGAGCTTCGCCGATTTCAACGAGCGCGCCATTACCGACACCTTCCGGGTCTTGCTGCAAATGGCGGTGGTACTAACCTTCGCCGCCGCCTGCCCGGTGGTCAAGGTCGGGCGGATGGCCGGTCAGTTCGCCAAGCCGCGCAGTTCTCCCACCGAAACCCGCGGCGGCGCGACCTTGCCCAGCTATCGGGGCGACATCGTCAACGATCTCGATTTCACGCCGGATGCCCGGCGTCCCGACCCGCGCCGGCAATTACGCGCCTACTCGCAGTCGGCGGCCACCTTGAATCTGCTGCGGGCTCTGGCCCAGGGCGGTTTCGCCGACCTGCACCGGGTCCAGCAGTGGAATCTGGACTTCCTGCGCGCCAGCCCCCAGGGCGCGCGCTATCGGGATCTGGCCAATCGCATCAGCGAAACGCTGGCGTTCATGCGCGCCTGCGGGTTAGACGCCGCTGATCCCCAAGTCCGACAGGTGCGGTTCTACACCTCGCACGAGGCGTTGCTGCTGGGTTACGAGCAGGCCCTGACCCGGCGCGAGCCGCTGACCGGCGACTGGTACGACGGCTCGGCGCATTTTTTGTGGATCGGGGAACGCACCCGGCAACTCGACGGCGCGCACGTCGAATTCGCTCGCGGCATCGCTAACCCCATCGGCCTCAAGCTGGGACCGACTGTGGACTCCGACACCCTGTTGCGGTTGCTGGATGCGCTAAATCCCGACGACCGGCCGGGTCGGCTGACTCTGATCAGCCGGATGGGCGCAGACCCAATCGAAACCGCCCTGCCGCCGCTGATTCGGGCGGTCCAGCGTGAGGGCCGGCAGGTCGTCTGGTCCTGCGATCCGATGCACGGCAATACCCTGGAAACCAGTACCGGCTACAAAACCCGCCCTTTTGCCCGGATTCTCGACGAAGTGCGGCGCTTCTTCGCCATTCACCGCGCCGAGGGCAGCTATCCCGGCGGGATGCACTTCGAACTCACCGGCCAGGATGTGACCGAATGTCTGGGCGGCGCCCAGGCGATCACCGAACAGGGTTTGGCCGACCGTTATCAGACCCAGTGCGACCCGCGCCTCAATGCTTCACAGAGTTTGGAGCTGGCGTTCCTGATCGCCGAAACCCTCAAGGACTACCGACGGGCGACCTGGGAAGAAGTTGAGAAGACCGACCAGGACAGCGAGTCATGAAGCATGAACCGCCGCGCCTGCTGCTGGTGATGCAGGCCCAGGATGCCAGCGCGGGACGATGCGGTCGCAAGTTGCGGGAAAGCGGTTACCCGCTTGAGTTTTGCTATCCACAGAGCGGTGAGTCATTGCCGACAGGCATGGACGGCTACGCCGGCGCGGTGGTGTTCGGTGGGCCGATGAGCGCTAACGACGACGGCAAATTGCCGGGCATCCGGGCGCAACTGGACTGGATTCCCCAGGTGTTGGCCTCCGGCCGGCCCTTTCTCGGCATCTGCCTGGGCGCGCAACTGCTGGCCCGGGCCTTGGGCGCGGCGGTCAAGCCGCATCCGGCGGGACTGGCAGAAATCGGTTATTTCCCGGTGAACCCAACGCCGGCGGGACAGACCGTGTTCGACGCGCAGTTGCACGTCTATCACTGGCATCGCGAAGGTTTCGAGCTGCCGGCCGGCGCGGAATTGCTGGCGACCGGCGAGTGTTTTCCGCATCAGGCTTACCGCTACGGCGCCAACGCTTTCGGCATACAGTTCCATCCCGAAGTGAATCAGCGGATTCTCGAAGCGTGGCTGGTGGAAGGGGCGGAAGAATTGGTATCGCCCGGCGCCCAGTCCGCTGCGGTGCAGCGGGATCATCACGCCCGCCACGACGCGGTGCTGGATCGGTGGTTTGAGAGGTTTCTGGATGTGTGGCTGCGGACTGGCGCGGACCGAATTACCGGATAGTCAGCGCCCCGGAACGCGCATCCGAACTTTCCAATCGACCGGAGGCGCGGATAGAGGACGCAGCCGATCAGCGAGACTGATTCCAAGTCCCGGGGACAGGCAGGATTGCTCGAAAATCACCTAACGGCCCACCGTGCCCGCAAATATCGGCAACCCGTTGTTTCGCTCGAACAGACCGCGGTCGACGCTCGTTCTGACCTCGTCGGGAACCTGGCTGTCCAGCAAGGTCCACCGGCAGTTCGAGCACTCCAGTCCAACCTTCTTGGAAACGGCAAGGATCGGAATCCAACAAACGTGGAAATAACGCAGGATTCCAAAACTGCGATGGATCCGATTGCCGCAATTGGGGCATTCCAGAGCCTCCACCATTTCGCCTTTGATCAATTTGCCTTTCGTGCCGTAGATGCTCATGGCCGTTCCTCCGGATTGCTGCGATTGGTCAATGTGCCTTCAACACTGATGCGACCATCCTGGGCATGAACAGAGGCGTGCACCACTCGTGCCACGACTCATGACATTGTAATGAAAAATAATTTTCTTGATGAATAATCGCCACAGTGGGGTCAAACCGGGCCGCTGCCAGCGGTTCAAATTGGTTGCCCGGCGACGAAGCGGTTCGGGGTGGCCCGCCTTCACTGCTGGGCGAAGTAATCGTTCAGGAATTCGTCGAACGACATCCCGTCTCCTGCTTCGATCTCGCTCTGTTCCTGTCGGGACTGTTTCGCCGCCTCGATGAAAAAACGTACCCGCTCTTCCTCCAACGGCCGGGACTGAAAATAAGCGCGATGCCGTTCCGACAGCCGCCGGGTGTAGCGAAAGAAGTTCTCGCCGCCAGCGCGCATCTCAGCCAGTATCCGGGCGGACGGGGTACGATCAGGATCGATCAGCACTTCGCGCTGCTCCTCCAGCACCGCCATATAGGGTCGGTCGGTTTCGCCGATGTCCAGCAACTCACAAAGCGGCTGCAGCATACTCAGAACCTCGTCCGCCCAACGCTGCAACGACAACGACGAACCGTGCCGGCGATGCAGGATCAGCGCCGGGTCGCGACCGGTCAGCGCCACCACCATCTGGTTGTCGTCGATCATTTTGCGTTCCTCAGCATCCAACGGCGGCGATTGGTGCAACAGACAAAACAGCAGGAACGCTTCCAGAAATCGCAACTGAGGCGCGGTGACTCCCAGCGGTTCCAGGGGGTTGATGTCGACCGAGCGCAGTTCGACGTATTGCACCCCGCGCCGCCGGAGCGCCAAGGACGGTTTCTCGTTGCCTCGCGGCGGCTGCTTGGGCCGCATCGAGGTGTAATACTCGTTTTCGATTTGCAGGATGTTCGCGTTGAGCTGGCGATAATCGCCATCCACCTTGACGCCGATCCGCTCGTAGGGCGGCCACGGCGTCACGGTCGCTTGGGTCAGACTGGCGATGTATTCGGCCAGGGAGTTGTAGCAGACGTTGACGCCGCTCTTTTTCTCGGTGCGATTGGTATACCCGATGTTGCTCATCCGCAACGACGTGGCGTAAGGCCCGTAGCAGGTATGATCGTCAAACTCGGGCAGCGTGGTCGTCTTGCCGTCGAGGAAGGATTTGCAGACCGCGGGCGATGCGCCAAACAGGTACAAAATCAACCAGCCAAAGCGCTGCAGGTTGCGAATCAACCCGAAGTACGATTCCGAACGAAAGTCTTGCAACGGGCGGCGATCCCCTTCCTGGTCCTGAAACGCCACCCAGAATTCGTCCGGCAGCGAAAAGTTGAAGTGGATGCCGGCGATGACCTGCATGATCCGCCCATAGCGCCATGCCAACCCGCGCCGGTAAACATGCTTCATGAATCCGAGGTTGGAGCGACCGTATTCGGCGATGGGAATGCTGGCCTCCCCGGCGAGAATGCAGGGCATGCTGGCGGCCCACAGCAGTTCGTCCCCGATGTGGCGGTAGACGAAACGATGGTTATCGTCCAGGAATCGCAACACCTGATCGACCGCCGGCAATGGCGGGGTGATGAACTCCAGCAACGCTTCCGAATAATCGGTGGTGATAAAGGGATGGGTCAGCGCCGAACCCAGTGTGGCCGGATGGGGGACTTGCGAAATCTGGCCGTCCGGGGCAACCCGCAGCGCTTCTCTTTCGAGACCAAGCCGGCGGCCATCGAACAACGTACGTGAGTTGGCATTGAACAGCCGGGTCAAACGCTGGTCGAGAATTCGGTACAAGGGATTCATCTCATTGGTTGGCGGCGAAGCGCCGGGATTTTGCGCTCATTGCCGATGAAAATCACTCAGCGCCGGTACGGTGCCCCTTTCGCATTAGAGAGGTATTCATGAGAAACGGTTTACTGCCCAGCCGTATCCCTGGCTGTATTCCCATCGTTCCGGTGATCGAGAACGAATTCGCCACCTGGCTGGAGCGGCAGGACGAATCCTTGCGCCGCTGGCTGATCGCCACCGGTTTCAAAGCGAAACCGAGCGGTTTCAATCTGGTACCCGGCGCCGACGGCCAATTACGGGCGGTGGTGGCCGGCATCGGTAACCCAAACGATCTCTGGGCGTTAGGAGGTTTGCCATTGGCGTTGCCGGAGGGCGACTATGTTCTCGACGCCCCGTTCGAATCCAGGCAACTGGAGCGACTAACATTAGGCTGGGCGCTGGGTTCCTACCAGTTCACCCACTACAAGGAACCGAAGCGAGCAACAGCAAGGCTGGCGCTCGACCCGGCCTGCGATGCCGAACGTATCCAGCGGCAGGTTGAAGCCGTCAAATGGGTCCGTGATCTGATCAACGCTCCGGCTGGAGACATGATGCCCGAGCAACTGGCGGACGCCATGCGGACGCTAGAGCAGGAATTCGGCGCCACGGTGGAGCAAACCGTCGGCGCGGATCTGCTGGCGCGCAATTTCCCCCTGATCCACGCAGTCGGTCGGGCAAGCGCGCATCCACCTCGACTGCTCGATTTACGGTGGGGCGATCCAGCGCATCCCAAGGTGACCCTGCTCGGCAAGGGTGTCTGTTTCGACAGCGGCGGGCTGGATTTGAAGCCATCCAGCGCCATGCGGCTGATGAAAAAGGATATGGGCGGCGCGGCGACGGCGCTGGGGCTGGCCCGGCTGATCATGAGCAACGGCCTGCCGCTGCGGCTGCGGGTGCTGGTGGCAGCGGTGGAAAATGCCGTCGCCGGCAATTCATTCCGGCCTGGCGATGTCATCCGCTCGCGCTCGGGACCGACCATCGAGATTCATAACACCGACGCCGAAGGTCGGCTGATTCTCTGCGACGCCTTGGCGGAAGCCGGGAGCGAACGGCCGGATTTGCTGATCGACTTCGCCACCCTGACCGGCGCGGCGCGAGTGGCGCTGGGTACCGAGGTGCCGGCGCTGTTCTGCAACGACGAGGCGCTAGCGGCCGGCCTGCTGGCGGCGGCGGAGCGGGAACAGGATCCGGTCTGGCGCTTGCCACTGCACCAGCCCTACCGCGAGATGCTGGAAAGCAGGATCGCCGACATCGCCAACGCCTCGGACTCATCCTATGCCGGCGCCATCACGGCAGCGCTGTTTCTAAAGGAATTCGTGCCCGCCGGGATTCCGTGGGCGCACTTCGATCTGATGGCCTGGAATCCGAAGGCCCAACCGGGCCGGCCAGAAGGCGGCGAGGCGATGGGATTGCGAGCGGTGTTTGCCTGGCTGGAACAGCGTTACGGCGGGAGTTAGGCGCACTCTCCCCGCCCCTCTCCCTCAAGGGGAGAGGGGCGTTCAAACGTTCAGGCGACCGGGTGCCGCAGTTGCGGATTCGCGACCGGGGGCTTGACCGAGTAGTCGTAGAAGCCCTTGTTGGTCTTGCGGCCCAGATAGCCAA
>JAVMKL010000014.1:0-9615 GCA_031732875.1 Candidatus Competibacter sp.
TCACCCATGATATCGACGATGCTTTGTTGATGGGAGATCGGATCGTGGTTATGGGTGGCAGGCCCGCCCAGATCAAATTGAATCGCCAGCTTGATTTTCTACACCCGCGCAATCCAAAGAAGAACGCTGCTCTGGGTGACCTGAAGGATGAATTGTTCCTGATGCTTGGAGTGAGCTATGCCGTATGAGTGGATTCATCGCTGGCGTCATTTGCCTTTGACTTGGCGTGTTGCTATCGTCGCCATTGGTTGGTTGATTCTCATTGCTGCCCTGCATTATTGGTTCAACGCGGAACGAGGTGGTAGAAAGGTAGTACGGCTGGGTTATATGCCGGTGATCAGCAATTTGGCGGCACCCTTGCTGGATTACGCCAGCCGGAACCAGGAAGCGGTGCAGTTTCAGGCGCTGAAGTTTTCTTCTTTCGCGGAATTGGGGGAGGCGCTGCGCAACGACCAGATTGAGGCCGCCTTCATGATTGCGCCCCTGGCCATCGTGCTCCGGCAGCAGGGAGCGGACGTCAAGCTGGTTTATATCGGCAATCGCCATGAAAGCACGTTGGTCGCCAGAAAGGATTTACATGCAACCACGCTGAACGATCTGGTTGGTAAAACTGTCGCCGTCCCCATGCGCTACTCGGGTCATAACCTCGGTATCCGTCGGTTGATGGAGGAGCGTGGACTGGCCGATAGAATCAAGGTGGTTGAAATGAATCCGCCGGACATGGCGGCGTCCCTGGCCGCAGGTTCCCTGGACGCCTATTTCGTGGGGGAACCGTTTGCGGCTAAGACCCTGAAAAGTGGCGATGCCAGTCGGATTTATTATGTCGAGGAGGTGTGGCCGAATTTTATTTGTAATCTGACCTTGGTCAAGCAAAAGCTGATTCAAGAAGATCCGGCTGTTGTAAAGTTACTGGTCGAAGGCGCCGCCCGTTCGGGTGTCTGGGCGGGGAAGAACACCCAGACAACTGCCAGGATTGCCGGGCAATACTGGAATCAACCCCCTGAATTGGTTGAGTATGCCCTCTCGACGCCCCCCAACCGAATTCGCTACGATCAGTTCGTGCCCAGGCAGGAAGAAATGCAACGACTGGCCGATTTGATGGTGCATTTTGGTTTGCTGACCGGTGGCGACATTACCGGCCTAGTGGAGGATCGGTTCGCGAAAGCGGCCGATTTGAATGAAGTGACCGATGTTGAGAGCATACTTCGGACGTCCGGATCGAAATAACCAGGCTCATCTTGCCAGGTAGTCCGCCAAGTTTTCCAGATACTTTTTGAGGGCGTTGTATTCATCCTCATAGATATCCAGAAACTTCACGCCGATTTCATAACCGTCGCCATCCGGCAACGGATTCGTCCAGACGACTTCGGCAATCGCAGTCAGGGGAGTGACTGCGACAATGCCGGCTGAGTCATCGATGATCGAGGCAACGCTCTTAACATACCGTCGCCAGCCCTTCAGGTTTATCTTCAAGCTCAGCCGGATTCCCGGTTCATAAGCGTTGGCAACGGTAAGGCCAATCCCGCCTTTCGCTATATTTTTCAAAGTGCCGGATTCGTTCGCTTCCGTCGAAAGAGGATATTCGAGCTTGGCGATTGTAACGGGAACTTCCTTGGGAAGCCTCGGGTAGTCGCGTTTGTCTTGGTTGGTTTGTGCTTGAGCCATCACTTGTTCCTCAGGCTTCGGTGAATTGGGCATCTCGTCATATTTTATCAGAGATAAGTTTCAATTAAATGCTGTTGTCATAAAATATATCCATCAATTGCGTACTGCTCCGTCGCATTCGTTCGGGCGCGGTATCCGCTTGCTGCCGACTCGTGCCCTGGATGTACTCCCGCAACGGGCCGGCGGCGGTAGGCGGCGGTAGGCGTCGGTTGTCCTCGCCCGCTCGCCGGGGGTCTATTGATAGCGTGATGCCCTGGGGGAGTGGCCGTTAAATATCGATGCGGGGTAGAGTAGAGGCGGCTGTCCGAAGTCTGGTGGCAGCGTGGGCTGAAGGGTTGACGGAGGGGAACGATGGACGCGGCGGCGTTGGCGGAAAAGTGGCGCGAAGTAGTCGAGAGCCCGTATCTGCGCGATTTGCCTTTCAAGCTGGAGTTGAATGAAGAAGGCAAGGTGGAGTTCGCGATGAGTCCGGCCAGTAATCGGCGTCCCCATTGGCAGTTCAGAATTGGTGTGCTGTTGGAACGGGCACTCGGTGGCGGGGCGCTGGTGGAATGTTCGATTCTGACCCGCAGGGGGGTGAAGGTAGCCGATGTGGCCTGGTGTTCGCCGGCATTCCTCGCGCAGCATGGCTATGAGACGCCCTATACCCGAGCTCCGGAGTTGTGCGTTGAGGTGGCATCGCCATCCAATACCGCCGATGAGTTGGCCGAGCAAGCCTTGCTGTATCTCGACGCGGGCGCGGTCGAGGCGTGGGTCGTGCGCGAGGACGGCCAAGTGGAGATATTCAGTGCCGATGGACGACGGACGCAATCGACGTTCGGTGTCGTGGTCGAACCATTCGGGTTGGACTCGTGATGCCGGTCGTTTCCGGAGCGCACTGGAGCGTTTCCAGCCGGCGCGCTTCGATGTCCACCAGCAATATACTCGTGTTTTTCCGCTTGCCGTTCCTCCCAGGCCAGGTAGTCCTCGGCATAAAAAGTAGTTTGAACGGCCAGATTCGCCATCTCGACCCCCGGATGCTTAGCCTGTAGAACCAGCGCACCGTCAGCGAGATCCATATTTACATCGGTTATGGGATTTTCCCTCCTTGGACAAGGAGGGGTGGTTCGAAACGGCGGTTCCCCAAGCGGTATGGAATGCTGATATCACCCCGAATCCGCCTGTTCCGCCGCCGGTTGCGACAGATCCTGGAGGACCGGGCGCAGTTCCAGCCACCACTGTTCCAGCGGGCGCCGGTTGGGCAGGTCGACCATGTCCGGCAATTGCTTGATCGGGAAGGTGGTCACCTTCCCTTCGACCAGGCCGATGAAGGCGCCCGCCGCCGAGCCGCGCTCCAGTTCTCCGGTCAGGAAATCGATGCCATGGGCCGCCAGCCGGGTGGCCAGGATGCGGTCGAAGGGCGAGGGGTTGTCGCCCTGCTGGACGTGGCCCAGCACCGCCTGGCGCACGTCGAACCAGGCCCCGCCTTCCTCCTCGAACAGCCGGCACAGGAAATCGGTGGTGTATTGCGGGTTGGCCAGTTCGTTGCGGATGGTCAGATAGAATCGCCGCCCGCCGCGGAAGCTGGCGATCATCCGCTCCACGTCGGCCTGCAAGTCCTTGAGGGTGATGCCCTCCTCGGGGAGGTAGATCCGTTCGGCGCCGCCGGCCATGCCGCTCATCAGGGCCAGATAACCGCAATGGCGTCCCATCACCTCGACCACGAAACAGCGCCGCGCCGCCATCGCCGATCGCTTGATCCGATCGAGCGCCTCGACGATGACGTTGAGTGCGGTATCGGCGCCGATGCTTAGGTCCGATCCCGGCAGGTTGTTGTCGATGCTGGCCGGCAGGCAGATCGTCGGAATCTTGAATGCGGGGTAGCGTTCCCGCTCGGTGTAAAACTGGTATGCTCCCTGATAAGCCTTCCAGCCGCCGATGATCAGCAAGCCATCGATGCCATGATTTTCCAGGGCGCGGGCAGCCGGATAAAGCTGCTCGGTGGTGGGGATGATCCGGCTGGCGCCCAGTTCGGCGCCGCCCAGCGCGGTCCAGCCTTCGACGTCGCCCCAAGTGAGTTCCTCGATCCGGCCGTTGATCAATCCCTCAAAACTGCCGCGCACCCCGAACATGGTGTGCCCGCGATCCAGTCCCAGCCGGACGGCGGCGCGGGCGGCGGTGTTCATGCCAGGCGCCAGCGCGCCGCCGTGCAGCACCGCGATCCGGCGGGGGCGGGCCGGCGGGGTCACGCTGGGCAGCGCCTCGGCCATCGCTTTGAAGATGTCGAACATCGCCTTGAAGCTGCCGCCGCGCAGTTCCATCGCCGTGGGGTAATCTTTTTCGGCGATCAGCCGGGCCACCGACCGGGTCTGCTCGACGCACTGCATCAACGGCGCGCGCCGGACCCGGTTGTAGCGGACCCCGATCAGTTGCGGTTCGCTGTCCGCCGCGGCCGCGAGTAGTTCGTCGACGGCGGCATGACCGATCAGGGTGCTCATCCAGCGGTCGTAGGCACTGGGCGTGCCGCCGCGCTGCACGTGGCCGAGAATGGTGACCCGGGTGTCCTCGCCGAGCCGCTGTTCCAGAACCTGGCGCACGTAGTCGGCACCGATGGGATTGCCGGCGCGGTCGCTGGCGCCTTCGGCCACCACCACGATGCTGTCGCGGCGGCCGGCGGCCCGGCCGTTGCGCAGCAACTCGCACATGCGTTCTTCCCAGCCGTCGGCGGGGGGATGTTCGGGAATCAGCACGTAATCGGCGCCGCCGGCGATGGCGCTGGTCAGCGCCAGATAACCACAATGCCGGCCCATCACCTCGACCACGAAACTGCGCTGGTGACTGGCGGCGGTGCTGGTCAGTGCGTCGATGGCCTCGGTGATCCGGTGCAGGGCGGAGTCGGCGCCGATGGTCATGTCGGTACCGACCATGTCGTTGTCGATCGAGCCGACCAGCCCGACGATCATCAAGGCTGGATGGGCGCCGGCGGTCGCCTCGTCGATCTCGCCTCGTTGCAGGAGTTCCGCCACCAGTTCCGGCCATTCCTGGCGGAACAGGTTGGCGCCGGTCAGGCTGCCGTCGCCACCGATGACCACCAGCCGGTCGATGCCGTGGTGGAGCAGGTTGCGGGCGGCGCGCCGGCGACCTTCCCGTTCGCGGAAGGCCGGACAACGGGCGGTGCCGATGACGGTGCCGCCCCGGTGCAGGATGCTGCCGACATCGTCCCACGACAGGGGCCGAATGCGGTCGCCTCCGTCCACCATGCCCTGATAGCCCTCGTAAATGGCGTGGACGGTCGCGCCTTCGTGCAGGGCGGCACGTACTACGGCACGAACGGCGGCGTTCATGCCTTGGGCGTCGCCGCCGCTGGTCAGAACGCCGATGCTGGTTGGTTGAAGGCTGGACATGGTCTGATTTTCCCCGCTGGATGGAACACTGGAAAGGATAGATGCTATTGGTGGCGCTGGGTCAAGTAGTGTAATTTTGCAACATTGCAAAACTCCGAACCCGGACTCAGCACCCTGCCTTTCCCGAGTCATCATCAATGATCGTGGCTTACGCTCCCAACGAACCGCAATCCATTCCTACCCTCGCCGACGCCTTGCAGGGTCAAACCGTCGATCACCTGAAAAAGCTCGCCGCGCTGGTGAGCGACGAGAAGAACAAACCGATTCGCAAGGCGGATCTGGTCGAATTCGTTCTGCACCACGTCAACGGCGAACGTTACCGGCTGCGTCAGGTCGAGGACGACCCGCTGCAAGGGTTCTGGCGCAGGCTCGACACCCTCCAGCAGGCAGCGGTGGCCGAGACCGTCCACGGCCCTCATCCGTGGTTCGACGCCGAACGGTTCGCGGCCAAGTACGATCGATCGCCGAACTGGGGCGAGGGCCGGTACTACAACAGCAACCCCTCGCTGCTGGACGTGTTTTTCTACGACCGGGTCATGCCCGACGATCTGCGGCGGCGGTTCAAATCCTTCGTGCCCAAACCCGAACCGGCGCGGCTCTCGCCCCAAAGCGAGCTTCCCACCGAGTGGGCGCTGACCTACGAGGAATGGGACCAGGAGACTCGCAAGAAGAAGGTGTATCGGCACATGGTCCCGATCGCGCGGCGCCTGACCGAGCGGGCGGCCATCCACGACCTCAAGGCGATGCTTCGCCTGATCGACGCCGGCAAGCTGGCGGTCAGCGACAAAACCCACCAGCCGGGCGCCGCTGCCCTGCGAAGCCTCGAGGCGCTGTTGTTGGGCGGTGATTTTTACGACGACAGCGAGTGCGGCGAGTACGAAAAAATCGGTCCGATCAAGCCGTTCGCCTGGCCGATGCTGGTGCAGGCCGGGGGACTGGCGTCGCTGAGCGGCAAGACGCTGCAACTGACCAAGACCGGGCAAAAGGCCCTGAGCGAGCCGGTGGAAAAGACCCTGGCGCAGTTGTGGCAGCGCTGGCTGAAAACCACGTTGTTCGACGAGTTGCGGCGCATCGACTGCATCAAGGGCCAGACCGGCAAGGGCAGGCGGGGGCTGACCGCCGTCGCCGGCCGCCGCGCCGCCCTCCATCAGGCGTTGCGCGACTGCCCGCCGGGCCAGTGGGTCGCGGTCGACGATCTGTTCCGCCAGATGCGCGCCAGCGGAGCGGGTTTCGAGATCACCCGCGATCCCTGGAGTCTCTATATCTGCGAGCCCGGTTACGGCAATCTGGGGGAAAATCATCACGGCTGGAATATTCTCCAGGCCCGCTACGCCCTCTGCCTGTTGTTCGAGTACGCCGCCACGCTGGGACTGCTCGACGTGGCCTATATCCCGCCGCACGACGCCCGCCCGGATTATCGCGACATCTGGGGCGCCGACGATCTGTCCTTTTTCAGCCGCTACGACGGCTTGCGCTACCTCCGCGTCAATCCGCTGGGCGCCTATGTGCTCGGACTGACCGACCGCTACCAACCGGCCGCGCCGGAAGTCACCGCCACTCCCCTGCTGCGGGTGCTGCCCAATCTGGAGATCGCCGCCATCGGCGCGCGGCTGGAACCGGCCGACGCCATGCTGCTGGACAGCTATGCCGAGAAGGTGTCCGACGCGGTGTGGAAACTGGAGCAAAACCGTCTGCTGGAAGCCTTGGAAGCCGGCCACGACATCGCGGTGCTGGCGGAACTGCTGGTTTCGCTCGGCGGCCAACCGCTGCCGGAGACGGTGGAGCGGTTTCTGGAGGACATGGCCCGCCGTGTCCGCAGCTTGAAAGCCACCGGCACCGCCCGGCTGATCGAGTGCGCCGACGTGGTACTGGCGACGCTGATCGCCAACGACAGCCGAACCAAACCGTATTGCCTGCTGGCTGGCGCCCGTCATCTGGCGGTGCCGGCCGAGTCCGAAGCCCGTTTTCGCAGCGCCCTGCGCAAGCTGGGTTACGGCCTGCCCAAATGAGCGCTTACGTCCCCGACAATCCGCTGATCGTGCAGAGCGATCACACGGTGCTGCTGGAAGTGCATTCGCCCCGCGCCGAAGCGGCCCGCGAGGCCATCGTGCCGTTTGCCGAACTGCTCAAGAGTCCGGAGCACGTCCATACCTACCGCATCACGCCGCTCAGCATCTGGAATGCTCGCGCCGCTGGCCTGAGCACCCGGACCATGATCGAGGTGCTGGACCAGTACGCCAAGTACCCGGTGCCGGAGGGCGTGGCCCAGGAAATCGAGTCGCTGGGCCGGCGCTATGGGCTGGCGGTGATCGAACGCGGCGACGATCAGAGCCTGGTGTTGCGAGTGACCGACGCGCCCTTGGCGGAACTGCTGGCGCGCGACCGGCTGGTGGCGCCGCTGCTGGGCGAGCGGCTGACGGAATTGCAATTCCGCATTCGGCTGGGCGTGCGGGGCCTGCTCAAGCAGGCGCTGGTGGCCATCGGCTATCCCGCCGACGATCTGGCCGGCTACGCCGAGGGGCAGGAGTTGCCGCTGCGGCTGCGTGAAATCATGGGCAGCGGCGAGCCGTTCGTCGTGCGCGACTACCAGCGGGAGGCAGCGGCGGCGTTTTACCAGGACGGTCAGGCGCGCGGCGGCAGCGGGGTCATCGTGTTGCCCTGCGGCGCGGGCAAAACCATCGTCGGCATGGCGGCGATGGCCCTGGTGCGGGAGAACACCCTGATTTTGACCACCAGCCAGACTTCGATGGAGCAATGGCGGCGGGAACTGCTGGACAAGACCGATCTGCCGCCAGATGCCATCGCCGAGTACAGCAGCCAGCGCAAGGACACCGGGCCGGTGACGCTGGCGACCTACCAGATGTTGACTTGGCGGCCCAGCCGGGACGGGGAGTTCGTCCATTTCGGCCTGTTTCACGCCCGCTCCTGGGGGCTGATCATCTACGACGAGGTACATCTACTGCCGGCGCCGGTGTTTCGCATCACCGCCGAGTTGCAATCGCGCCGCCGGCTGGGATTGACCGCCACCCTGATCCGGGAGGATGGGTTGGAGAAGGATGTGTTCGCGCTGATCGGCCCGAAACGTTACGACGTGCCCTGGCGGGAACTGGAAGGGCAAGGCTGGATCGCCGCCGCCGACTGCACCGAGATCCGCATCGCGCAGACCCCGGAACGGGACATGGAATATGCCCTGTCGCCCCGGCGCCAGCAGTTCCGGGTGGCGGCCGAGAATCCCCGCAAGCGGGAAGTCGTGGCGGCACTGCTGGCGCGCGAGGCGGGTCATCGCATCCTGATCATCGGCGAATACATCAGCCAGGTGGAGGAACTGGCGGCGGACACCGGGTTTCCGCTGCTGACCGGCAAGACTCCGCAACTGGAACGGGAACGGCTGTATCAGGCGTTCCGCGAGCGGGCAGTGCCAGGGCTGGTGCTGTCGCGGGTGGGAAACTTCGCCGTGGATTTGCCGGACGCGGACGTGCTGGTTCAGGTGTCGGGCAAGTACGGTTCCCGCCAGGAGGAGGCGCAGCGGCTGGGGCGGGTGCTGCGGCCCAAGAAGGACGGACGGCGGGCGCGGTTTTATACCTTGGTCAGCCTGCGTACCTGCGAGGAGGATTTCGCCCGCCACCGGCAACTGTTCCTGACCGAGCAGGGCTACAGCTATCGGATCGAGACGCGGGGAGCGGCCTGAACGTTCGCCCGCTCCTCCAACCCCGCGCTCCCCGGCGGGCGCGGGGAGCGAACGGCCACCGGCCGGCTAGTGCTTGAGCTGGCGGACCCAGTCCGCCAACGCTTCCAGCAGGCCGCGAATCAGCTTGGTCGTGATCTCGTCGGTCAGATTGCCGGCCGCGTCGAATTTTTTATTCGCTTGGGCGATCATCACCTCCGGCCGGTTCAGCGGATGTGCGTCCAGAAACACCAGCGTCTGGCGCAAGTGGTACTGCATCCGCGCCGTGCCCAACATGCCGGGCGAGGCGCCCATGATCGCCGCTGCCTTACCCTTGAACGGTTGGGCGGGATCGCGGGAAGCCCAGTCGATGGCGTTTTTTAATACCCCCGGCATCGAGTAGTTGTATTCGGGCGAAACGAACAGCACGGCGTCGGCGCGGGTCAGTTGCGCGCACAGGGTCTTGACCGGTTCCGGCGAACCCTGATCCTGGACGTCCTGATTGTATGGCGGAATCGCGGAAAGATCGGCGAATTGCAGCGTCATGCCTTCGGGCTTCAACCGCTCGGCGGCCAGGGCCGCCTGCCGGTTCAGGGAAGCCCGCCGCAGGCTGCCGACCATCACGAGAACTTGGATTGGGTCGCTCATCGGGAATATCTCCGGGGGGTGGGACAAACGAACGGGGGTGGAGTTGGGGGATAACCGGGTGGTTTCCGGTATCCCATCCTTGGCCGAGGAGGGGTGGCACGTGGCGCCGGGGTAGCTCGAGCGTTCCGGTGGTTCCGGCTCTCGTTCCCGACCCTAGTATCCTCGGCTTTGCGCTGCCTTGAGGAAGAGGTGGTGTCGTACGATTTCTCAGACGGAGAGAAATTGTTCGGCCGGGTTGGCGGCGCTCCGGACCCA
>JAVMKL010000015.1:0-51681 GCA_031732875.1 Candidatus Competibacter sp.
GCGGTCAACCCAGACTCACCACCATCTGACCCGACGCCAGCCGGTGGGCATGGCGAGTGGTTTACGGCAAGCGGTAGCGCGTGCCTCGGTGTGACCGCGACAGCGATACCGGCCCGCGAGGCACCCCCAGCGGGAGCTAGAGCGTTGACCGGTTTGATCTGCATCACATTGAAATTTAAGTTCTTTTTGAAAGCTTGGGTTTGAGCGTTGCTCGACAAAGCATTGAATTAACGATGAAATATTTTCAAACCGGTCAGCATTCCAGTGGGTCATTTGCTTTGTCCATCGCCATTCATTGAATATTAATAATAATATTATCAATAAATTAACCAACAAAGTGGGGGATAATTAATGGCGATGAGCAAACCAAACGCCCCACTAGGTAATACCAATTCCGTATAGGTTTTATACCGTTTGGCATAGGGCGTAGGTTGGGCAAAAGCGGAGCGTTGCCCAACAATAGTTCGGGATGTTGGGCTTTACTACGTTCAGCCCAACCTACCAAAAGCCACTAAAAGCTCAATATCTATTCGGAAACGGTACAACACGGTGCTACCCCCAGCAGAGGGTTGTCTGCTCACGACGGATTCGGAGCCGCGGGAGGCCACTGCGAACCGGTCTGTGGCGAATACGCCGCAGACCGGCGGGCGCTCAAGGCACCACCACCATGAACTGCGAGTATGCAGTGAGCTTGGAGTTCACGAGCGTGACCCGAACCAGCGAACGCCCCGCCGACACCCCGCGCACCAGGATCGTCGCCGAGCCGTCGGGACCGGTGGTGAGTTGCGCCGTGTCTCCGCCAGAGGAAACGGTTCCATTGGCGAACTCAAATCCACCCAGCAGCCGGGTGAAGGTTAGGATCCGGTTCGGCAGACCAGTGAATTGCATCTGCACGGTTGCACGGATCGATGAGGTGGCGCCCACTGCCAGCACATTCGGCGTGGGACCGACGAGATGGAGCTGGTCGGCGATCGCGGGAGCGACAGTGATCGGGTAATCCTCGACCTCGCCGAACTGCGCCGCACCGCGCGGCAGGTCGAGAGTCGGGTCGGTCGCATTGAGCAACTGGTTCACATCCTCCCGATAGTCGAGTCGAAAACGGGCATAGCCGCCGGATTTCGCACCCAGCGGAGCGCTGACGTCGAAGCTGTACGTGCCGGCGGCGAGAACCTGGAATGCACCGGCCGCGGCCCCGATCACGTGCTCGCCCGGATCGTCCCAGTCACCGTCGGCATTCCAGTCGAACCAGCCGTTGAGGAACATCGGCCGCGTCGCATTATAGGTGTGGCTTCCGCCCTCAATGTCGGCAGCCGTCCGCACTGTGATATCGACCTTGGTCGGGGGGCCAGCCTCCAGGAAGTTGCCGAAGTTGCCGAACTTCACGCCGTCATCGAACTGGTCCCGGTCGGGCACCCGTGCGTCGCATTCCGAGTCGCTGTCGTCGATGCGCGCGCCGGCCTCTGTCCCCAGCCACTCGTACTGGTAGCGCGGCGCCGCAGCAGCGCCGAAGATGCCGAAGAGATGGGAGGCGCCGCGCGCCGGTGCGAAAAGCTGCGTACCGTTCAGCATACGGCTCGCCGTCGTCGAGTGGACGAGCGAAGGATAGCGGTTAAATGCATTGGTGAACGGGTCGGGCGCATCCCCCAAGTCGTGCGTGTAGAGGAAGTTAATGCCGTCGGTATCGCCCGTCGCCAGCGCTTGGGCCGCTACCGCCTGCTTGAACCGGTGCATGATCTCCGGCGGCGCCGGAGTGTGGTGCAGCCCGATGAGGTGTCCGATCTCGTGCAGCGCCACGGTCTGTACGTCTGCATTCACGCCCGGGGTCGCCGCGCCGTTGGCGACCACTTGCCAGGTGAAGTTCGCATCGTTGAACAGGATGTCAGCTTCGAGCAGCACGCCCGAGTTGGCGTTAGCGAACAGCGCGGTCAGCGCCAGCACGGCGGCGGGCAGGGCCGAGTTGGGCCGGGTATTGATGACGCCGTTGCCGCCGTCGATAATGCGACCGGTCGCCGGGTCGAAGCGGTCGTCGCCTCCGCCCGGGCAGTCGTTCGGGATGCTCGTCATGAAACCGCTGGCGCCGGGACCGATGATCGCCCCGCCGGCCGGGATCGCCTGGCCACAATTGCATGGGATCGCCGCACCGGCAGCATCGCGGGCCACGCAGACATCGTCGCCGGCATTGCGACAGTTCAGTCCGTTCCACCCCAGCATGTTGTGGTTGTCGCGGGAAAGCGGACAGCGGGCGCCCGCAGCCGCCTGTACGCGCCTGAATGCCGCCAATGCCGGATTCACACCCGTCCAGGTGGCAAAGGCGAGATCCACCTGATCGAACTCGGTAGTGCCAGGCACCTGGGCGGTGCCGTCGAAGAAGGAGTAGGGAATGGTGCAGCCGCCGAACTCGCGCAAGTCCCAATGGGTGAACGGCGGGTCGGTCGAGGGCAGGACCGGGCGCCCGCCTATCGCCAGCACCGCACGGGGCGAGATGACGCAGAAGCCGTTGCTTGCACCCCCCGGTGCGGCAGCCTGACCCTGGCAGCGCGCCAGCGCCTGTTGCGGAATGGACGAAAACCAGGCGACCGCCGCGAGCGTGAGTAGTAAATTCGTCTTCAGGATCTTCATGACACTCCTCCTTCACGGCCCAAGCTCGTCGTTAATGCGTTGGATCAACTCGGATCGACGCAGGCTGAGCCCCTCGCCGTTGTCGGCCCGGTCTTCGCCCAGCGCACTGTCGAAAGTGAGGATGAATGCCCCCTGGCCGAGGCCGACGATGGGGAACGGCGATTGGGGATTGGGGCCGATGAATAGCACCATGCGCGCGCCCAACTCAAACGTTGGCCCTTCGGGTATCAACATCGCATCGCTGCCGACCTGTCCGCCGAGCACGCGCAGAACCAGGGGATTCGGCAGGCTGCTGCCTTTGAGCTGGCTGTTGATCACTTGGAAGGTGATGAAGGTATAGATTTGCGAGCCGTCCGCGCTCGCCGCGCTGTACATCTCGTCCACCCTTCCCTCAAGGATCCAGCTCGCCTGCTGCGCCATGTCCTCCACGCTGAGTTCCTGCACCAGCGCGCGGGCCGGTGGGGCCGAGACCGCCAGCGCGGCGAGCATCAGCGCGAGCAGGGAAGCGGGGGCTGCACGCCGCAAGCGCGCGCGCAGCGCGGCCAACCCGCCCAACCCCGCGATCACTAGCCAGACCGTCGCTGGTGCCGGGATGATGTGGTTTTCGTGGGCCTTGCTGCTGATGGGTTCGTCAAAGCCCGTGCCGGTGGGGCCAAGTGAGGTCAGCGGAACTGATAAGGGTACCCCCTCGGGTAGGCCGATGCCGAACCCGTCGTGGCCGCCGATGTCCGCGTCGATAACACCGCTGGTGGTCACGATGTGCAGGCCGATGTAATCGATCGCGAACAAGCCGTCGACGGTATCGGTCGCGAGGAAGCTCACGCCCACTTCCCCGCCGGCGAGCACGGGGAAGAAGGACGGCGGAATCGGCACCGAGAAGACATCGGTCTCGGTCAGCCCTTGGTCGATTATCGGCGGTGGCCCGTCGAGGAGATCGCCGGTTCCGAAGAAGGCAGCCGTCAGATCCAGCGCAGGGGTATCGCCGGGACCGAACAGGGTCAAGGAATTGACCGGGAATCCCGCGATGGTCGGATGCGCGCTGAGTTCGGCAAAGTTGGCGACGAAGTCCGCCGAGATCACAGAACCGCTGATCGCATACTCGAAACCGCCTACCGCTGTGCTTGGCAGGGCGACAGCCATCATCATGGCTGCCGACGCGAATGATCGAAGAAGTTTCTCTAGCATGATCTACTCTCCGAACGAAGTGACGCAGCTTACGCGGGAAGCGAGCTTACGATATCGCTATATCGCTCCCGGTTTGCTGCCGGAAACCCGCAGGAAACGTTAACTTTGCTTGGTGATTAGGAAATTCAATCACCAGTACGTAAGGTACTGCCAGGCAGCATCAGATAATTAGGAAGGTGGTAGTGTTCCAGGCATGCTGTCGATATACGAGGTTGCGCTAGTCCTGATGACTTCCGTTCGCCTGGTTCTCAGACGTACCGGTTAGTGCATCGCCGGCTCAGTTAGCAGGTCCAGGCGGGATCTGATGACTTCTTATCAAGGCGCTTTACCTTGCACCTTGGTAGATAGCAAAAACCGAACCGAATGGTAGGTGTTAACATATAAATAAAAAAAACAATTACTTATAAAATAGTAGTAGTAAAATATTCAGAAATAGCAATGAAGTGTAAAAATTTCTGACAGTAAAAAATGCCATTCCAAAACGTATTTGGAAAATATTTATTTATATCAATAACTTAATTATATAAATTAATTCTATACTTTTTATGGGCAGGAAGTTAAGTGTAAAAATTAATGACACTTTATTAAGTAGATTCGTGTTATAAATAACCTCGAAAATAACGAACTTGAATGGCACTGGATTTACAGTGCTTGCATGGATTATTTTTAAAATATATTGATTTTTATATATTTTATTAACCAACTGAAAGTTGGCCCGACGCCAGCCGGTGAGCGTGGCGGGTGGTTTCCGGCAAGCGGTAGCGGGTACAACAACCCATGACGTATTCCAGGGCCGTTTCCAGACCGATCCGGTGGCCGGACGAGATGTAAAGCGGCTTGACACCGGGCCGGGTCCGCAACACCGCGCCGAGGATTTCCCCATCCGCCCGCAGCGGCGTCCATGCCCCCCGAAGATTGGGCGGTTCCCCATGCGTCCCGCACAGCCGGGTCTTGGCGACTCCAATTGAGGGAAGATCGACCAGCAGGCCGAGATGGCTGGCGATGCCCAGCCGGCGCGGATGGGCGATGCCCTGCCCGTCGCACAGCAGCAGATCCGGCGGCTCGCGCAACCGCTCCAACGCGTCCAGCACCGCCGGCAGTTCGCGGAACGACAGCAGACCGGGTACGTAGGGAAACTCGGTCGGACGGCGGGCGATGGCAGTTTCCAGCAAATCCAGTTCGGGATAGCACAACACCGCCACCGCCGCGCGGACCACGGTTCCATCCCCCTCGAAGCCCACATCCACCCCCGCCACCCGCCGCACCGGCCCCAGTCGGTCCTCGAGTACCAGATGCGCGCGCAGTTCCCGCTGCACGGCCATTGCTTCAGAGGAACTGAGATTCCAGGGATGCGAGAATTGTGTTTTCATGCTTCAAGTTTATCCGCCGTCCCAGCACGGTTAAACTGACGGCCTTTTCGCAACCCGGTCTCGGCAGGACACACCATGCGGCAACTCAAACTCGGCATCCCCAAGGGCAGTCTGGAAGCTTCCACCATCGCGCTGTTCGGTCAGGCCGGCTGGACCATCAGCCCCCACAGCCGCAACTACTTTCCCACCATCAACGATCCCGAAATCAGTTGCGCGCTGGTGCGCTCGCAGGAAATGGCGCCCTATGTCGCCAACGGCACCCTCGACGCGGGGCTGACCGGACTGGACTGGATTCTGGAAACCGAGGCCGACGTGGCGCAAATCGCCGAACTCAGCTACTCGAAAAGCTCCGACCAGCCGGCCCGCTGGGTGCTGATCGTGCGCGGCGATTCCTCGATCAGTTCGCTGCAAGATCTGGCTGGCAAGCGCATCGCCACCGAACTGGTCGGCTTCACCCAACGCTATCTGGCCGAGCGCGGCATCGACGCCGCCGTCGAATTTTCCTGGGGCGCGACCGAGGCCAAGGTAGTCGAGGGGCTGGTGGACGCGGCGGTGGAAATCACCGAAACCGGCAGCACCATCCGCGCCCATGGCCTGCGGATCGTCTGCGACTTGCTGCACACCACCACCCGCCTGATCGCCAACCACATCGCGCTGGCCGATCCCTGGAAGCAGGCCAAGATCGAACAAATCGCCCTGCTCGCCCGCGCGGCGCTGGCCGCCCGCAACAAGGTGGCGCTGAAGATGAACGTCCCAGCGGCGCAACTGGACCCGGTGGTTCGCCTGCTGCCCAGCCTGCACGCGCCCACCGTCAGCCATCTCTACGACCGCGAGTGGCTGGCGCTGGAGACCGTGGTGGACAGCGAACAGGTACGCGATCTGATCCCCCGCCTGACCGCCGCTGGCGCCCAAGGCATTCTCGAGTATGAACTGAAGAAAATTGTCTGATCCCCGACAGTCTCCCTCAAGATTAATATTCATTATATTTCAAATACTTTTTATCAAAACCCAGATATCGGGCACAGATGGCGCGTTGCCGGTACCTCCAAAATATCGCTAAACTTCAAACATCTCCCCGACACCATCGCTGTCGGGTTCGCCCCATCTCCAACCCGATTTCGCCATACGGAGCCCTGCATGGCCGTGGAACACACCCTGTCCATCATCAAGCCCGACGCCGTCGCTCGGAACATCATCGGCAAGATTTACAGCCGTTTCGAGGATGGTGGCCTGCAAATCGTCGCGGCCAAAATGGTTCGCCTGACCCGCGAACAGGCGGAAGTATTTTACGCCGTTCACCGCGAACGCCCCTTTTATGAAGAACTCATCTCCTATATGACCTCCGGCCCGGTGATGGTCCAGGTACTGGAAGGTGAAGACGCCATCGCCAGGAATCGCGAGATCATGGGCGCCACCGACCCCCGGAAAGCCACGCCCGGCACCATCCGCGCCGATTTCGCCGAGAGCGTGACCCAAAACGCGGTGCATGGCTCCGACGCTCCGGAAACCGCCGCCCATGAAATTGCGTTCTTCTTCGGCCAGTTTGACCTGTGTCCGCACACGCTCTGAACCCGAAACCGCGCAACCGCCGTGACCGTGGCCACTGCTAAAACCAACCTGCTCGATCTGGATCGCCGCGGTCTGGAGGCGTTCTTCGTCTCTCTGGACGAGAAACCCTTCCGCGCCGCTCAGGTCATGAAGTGGATCTACCACGAGGGCGTCACCGACTTCGCCGTCATGACCAATCTGAGCAAGGTCCTGCGGGAACGGTTGGCCGAGCACGCCGAAATCCGCCCGCCCGAAGTGGTGCTCGATCGGGCTTCGCAGGATGGTTCCCGCAAGTGGTTGATCCAGGTGGACAGCGGCAATTGCATCGAATCGGTGTTCATCCCCGAACCGGACCGCGGCACGCTTTGCGTGTCCTCGCAGATCGGCTGCCCGCTCGATTGCTCGTTTTGCGCCACCGCCCAGCAGGGATTCAACCGCAACCTGACCGTCGCCGAAATCATCGGTCAGGTCTGGCAAGCCGGCCGGCTGCTGGGCGACGAACGCAACGGGAATCGGATCATCACCAACATCGTGCTGATGGGTATGGGCGAACCTCTGCTGAACTTCGCCAACGTGGTGAAGGCGACCGACCTGATGCAGGACGACCTCGGCTTCGGCATTTCCAAGCGTCGTGTCACCCTCAGCACCGCCGGCGTGGTCCCGGCGCTGTACCGGCTCCGGGAAGTCTCCGAAGTCAGCCTGGCAATCTCCCTGCACGCGCCCGACGACGAACTACGCAACCAACTGGTGCCGCTGAACCGCAAATACCCCATCGCCGAACTGCTGGCGGCCTGCCGGCACTACATCGCCGACAAACCGCATCGCCGCATCACCTGGGAATACGTGTTGCTGGACGGCGTGAACGACTCCGAGGCGCACGCCCGCGCGCTGGTGGCCCTCATCAGGGATATTCCGTCCAAGGTCAATCTGATACCGTTCAATCCGTTTCCGGGCACGCGCTACCGTCGCTCCGGACCGGCCGCCATCGCCCGCTTCCAGGCGGTGTTGATGGCTCATGACCTGACCGCGGTGACCCGCAAGACTCGCGGCGGCGACATCGCCGCCGCCTGCGGCCAACTGGCCGGCCAGGTTCAGGCCCGCGGCCACCGGCTGGAACCCATGGCGCGCATCGCCAGCTAAGGTGAAATCCGCCATGCGGCCAACGCCCCTTCCACCCGTCCTGGTCCTGGTCCTATCACTGGCCGCCTGCGCCAGTACCCAGGAGCAGAACTTCAAGAAGGACGTGGCCGAGGCCAATTTCAAGCTGGGCATCGGCTACATGCAGTCCGGCCATCTCGAAGTCGCCACCGAGAAGCTGCGCAAGGCGCTGCAATTCGACGACGATTATCCCGAAGCCCACAACGCCATCGCCGTCCTCTACGAGGAAATCCGCGAGTACAATCCCGCCGAGATCCACTACAAACGGGCGATCGAACTCAAGCCCGACTACACCCTGGCGAAACTGAACTATGCCCGATTCCTGTGCACGCGCGAGCCAACCCGCGTTGCCGAAGGCGAAAGCGAACTCCAGAAGATCGCCACCGACCCGGTCAACGCTGGTGCCACCGCCGCCGAGGCCTATGCCAGCCTGGCCGTCTGCGTCCGCAAGCGCGACGATACCGCCCAGGCCGAAACCTGGTTGCGCAAAGCCTTGGACAGCAATCCCAATAACACCATCGCTCTGTACGAACTGGCCCAGATCAGCCAGAGTCAGGGCAAGACGCTGCAAGGCCGCGCCTTTCTGCAGCGCTACCATGCCCAGACCCGCCCAACCCCCCAGAGTCTGTGGCTGGGCATCACCCTCGAAACCGCCCAGGACGGCGACCCGCAACTGCGTCGGGAATACGGTATGTTGCTGCTATCCCAATTCCCGAATTCCGACGAAGCCCGCCGCCTGAAGAAGCCGGAATGAGTATGTTCAACGAGAGCGTCTCCGATTTCACCCCACCGTCCGAAACCCCCGACGCGAGCGCCGAATCGCTGGGTGTCTGGCTGGCCCGGACCCGCGCTGGCTACGGCGCCGAGCAGCGCGACGTCGCCCGCCATCTCCGGCTGAACCCGGCCATCATCCAGGCCCTCGAGGCCGATGACTTCGCCCGCCTGGGTCCGCCGGTGTTCGTCCGCGGCTATCTCAGCCGCTATGCCCAACTTCTGAACCTGCCGGAACAGACGGTGCTGGAACGTTTCCGGCTGCAATCGGGCCCCAGCCTGGAGCCGCCCCCGCTGAAAGTCGTGCATCCGCTCCAGCGGCAAACCCGGATCCGGGACTTGCGCGGCCTGTTCTATCTGATCCTGGTGGCCGGCATCGGTTGGACCGCCGTGCAGCACCTGGGCGATCTCGATCCCGGCCGGCTGGTCGCACTGTGGCCGGGCGGCGCGCGCAACGCTGGCGGCCCGACCGCCGGCTCCCCGGTGACCACCACTCAGGTTCAATATCCGTTTCAGCCCGCGCCCGCCGAGGAAGCAAACCAGCCCCCGGCCCCGACGCCCGCCAACGAACCGGCTCCCGCGGCTAAGCCCGAACCCGCTCCTCCACCGCCGACCATGGTTGCCCTGCAAACGCCATCTCCAGTCGCGCCGGCTTCCCTGCTGGAACACGCGCCGATTCCGTCGGCGTCCGGGGTCGGAGCCTCCACCGCCACGTCCTCGCCCCTGCTTGCGGGTTCACCCCTGGAAGCGGGCGACCAGAACGTGGTCATGGAAACCGGCGGGGGCACCAGGCTGTTGCTGGAATTCAGCAACGACTGCTGGGTCGAGGTGAAGGACGCCCAGGGGAACGTGCTCGCCAGCGGCCTGATGAAGGCCAACAGCACCCGAACCCTCTCAGGGCCGGCGCCCTTCAAGGTGACGCTGGGCAACGCGCCCGCCGCCCGCATCGTCCTGGACAACCGGCTGGTCGATGCGGCGGTTTACGTTCCCCGGCGCGGTACCGTCAGCCGCTTCACCCTGGATCGCGGCCAACCCTGATCCCCTCGCGTCGCGACCGCTGTGGAAGCGGTCGCGGCGCCTCCAGCCCCATCATCCGGACCCGAACCCATGTCCAAGCAGTACCAGGCCATCCGCGGCATGAACGACATTCTGCCGAGCGAATCGGCGCTGTGGCAAACTCTTGAAACGACCGTCCGCGAGGTGCTCGCCGCCTACGGCTACCACGAAATCCGCCTGCCCATCGTCGAAAAAACCGAATTGTTCGCCCGCTCGATCGGCGAGATCACCGACATCGTCGAGAAGGAGATGTACACCTTCGCCGACCGCAACGGCGAAAGCGTGACCCTGCGCCCCGAGGGCACCGCCGGCTGCGCGCGCGCCTGCCTCGAACACGGCCTGTTGCACAACCAGACCCAGCGACTGTGGTACGCGGGGCCGATGTTCCGCTACGAAAAACCCCAGAAGGGTCGCTACCGTCAGTTCCACCAGGTCGGCGCCGAAGCTTACGGCATGGTGGGGCCCGACATCGACGCCGAACTGATCTGCCTGTCGGCCCGGTTGTGGCGGCGACTCGGAATTCGCGACGTCGCCCTCCAACTCAATTCGCTCGGCTCCAGCGCCGCCCGCGCTGCCTACCACGACCGGCTGGTGGCCTATTTTGAAAGCCGGCGCGCGGAACTGGACGAGGACAGCCAGCGCCGGCTGTACGCCAATCCTTTGCGCATTCTGGACAGCAAGAACCCGGCGATGCGAATGGTGGTGGCGGAAGCCCCATCGTTGCCGGACCATCTCGATCCCGAGTCCCGAGTCCATTTCGAGGAACTCCGGGCGTTGCTGGAATCCGCCGGCATCGCCTACCAGATCAATCCGCGACTGGTACGCGGTCTGGATTACTATTGCAAAACCGTGTTCGAATGGGTCACCGACACCCTCGGCGCCCAAGGCACGGTCTGCGCCGGCGGTCGCTACGACGGCCTGATCGAACAACTCGGCGGCCAGCCGGTGCCCGGTGTCGGCTTCGCGATGGGCCTGGAACGACTGGTCGCCATGTTGGCCGCCACCGGCCATTCGGGCGTCGATCCAACCCCGCACGTGTTTCTCATCACGGCCGGCGAAGCAGCCCGGCGGCGCGGGCTGGCGCTGGCCGAACGACTGCGCGACCAGGTGCCGGCGCTGCGGTTGCGAATGAACTGCGGCGGCGGCGGTTTCAAGGCCCAGTTCCGCCGCGCCGATCACAGCGGCGCTCGCTTCGCGCTGATTTTCGGCGAGGATGAAGCCAGCGCTGGCACCGTCGCCATCAAACCGTTGCGCGAGGCCCAGGGCGAACAAATTACCCTGCCGCAGGACCAGGCGGGCACCTGGCTGCGCGCGGCGGCGTTGGACGAGACTTCCTAACCCATCGAACAGGACGCCAGAGGACACAAGCCGATGGAACAATATACCGACGACGAACGCGTCGAGGATCTCAAGAAGTGGTGGAAGGAAAACGGCACCAGCATCATCGCCGGCATCATGCTCGGGGTGATCGCCATTTTCGGCTGGCAATACTGGGGTTCCCATCGCAACGCCCAGGCGGAAAAAGCCTCGCTGGCCTACGACGCCTTCGTCGTGGCGGCGGAACAACCCGATGCCGGGCAGGCCCGCCAGCGCGGGCAGGCCTTGCTGGCCGACTTCCCGAACTCCGCCTATGCCGCCCTGGCGGCGCTGCGGCTGGCCAAGCTGGAGGTCGACGGCGGCGACACCGCGGCGGCGATCCAGCGGCTGGAATGGGTCATCGGCAACGCCAGACTCGATGAGTTCAAGGATATCGCCCGGCTGCGACTGGCGCGCGTCCTGCTCGCCGCCGACCGGCCGGTCGAGGCCGAGAAACTGATGGATCGCGTGGCTACTCCCAGCCTGACCGCCGAGCGCGAGGAACTGAAAGGCGACGTGCATCTGGCCGGCAACGATCCCGCCGGTGCCCGGACCGCCTATACCGCCGCCCTGGCGGCGGGCGGCGACAATCCGCTGTTGCAGTTCAAGATCGACAGTCTGGCCGCTCCCACCGCCGACACGGTCGTCCCCGCGCCGGTCGAACCGCCCCCGGCCGCGCCGGTCGAACCCGCCAAGCCCGCGACCGCCGAAACCGCGCCGCCCCCGGCCGCGCCGGCACCCGAACCCGCCACCAACCAGGAAACCGCCACTGCCCCGACTCCATCCGCCCCCACCTCAGGTCAATGATCATGAGCCGCCGCATACTCCCCTATCTGCTGCTGGTCCTGAGCGCCGGCTGTAGCTGGTTCAGTTCCGACAACTCCATCCCGCCGGCCGAGTTGAAAACCATTGCTCAACCGGTCGGCGTCCAGCAACTCTGGGAAACCCGGGTAGGCACGGGCACGAAGGAACGGTTCGTCCGGCTGGTTCCGGCGCTGGCGGACGGACGGATCTACGCAGCCAGCACCGACGGCACGGTCGTGGCTCTGGACGCGCTCGGTGGCCAGCGGCTGTGGGAAACCGCCACCCAACTGCCCATCACCGGCGGCGTCGGTCTGAGCGACGGCGGGCTGGTGCTGGTCGGCACCGGCAAGGGCCAGGTGGTCGCGCTGCGGCAGGAGAACGGCCAAGAGGTCTGGCGCGCGCAGGTTTCCAGCGAGGTGCTGGCCCCGCCGCGCGCCGCCGGCGGCGTGGTGGTCGTCCGCACGGGCGATGGCAAATTCACCGGCCTCAACGCCGATTCAGGCGAACGGCGCTGGGTCTACGTCCACGCCATGCCCGCGCTTAGCCTGCGCGGCAGCGCCCCGCCGCTGGTAACCCGCGAACTCGTCATCGCCGGGCTGGATACCGGCAAACTGCTGGTTCTGTCGCTGGACAAGGGATTGCCGCTCACCGAAAAAACCATCGCCCCGCCGCGCGGCCGCACCGAAATCGAGCGGCTGATCGACATCGACGCCGAACCCAAGGCGTTCGGCGACACGCTCTACCTGGCCGCCTACCACGGCAGCGTCGCCGCCATCGACATGCGCGGCGGCAATCTGCTGTGGAACCGCGATCTGTCCAGCTACGCCGGAATCGACGTCGACGCCCGGCAGGTCTACGTCAGCGAAGACACCGGCGCCGTGCTGGCGCTGGACCGCCGCAACGGCGGGACGCTCTGGAAGCAACCCGAACTGACTGGCCGCCGCCTGTCCGCCCCAGCCGCGGCCGAGGACTATGTCGTGGTCGGCGACTACGAGGGTTACCTCCACTGGCTAAGCAAGGACAGCGGCCGCATCGTCGGCCGGATCCGCGCCGGGGGCAAGGACATCATCGCCCCGCCGGTCGCGGCCGGCAACACGGTATTCGTGCAAGACCGCAACGGCACGCTCGGCGCCTTCCGCGCCGGTGGATGAATGCGGAGAACGCCGAATAACCAATAGCGAAGTGCCCGACTCGATTCTGCGCGTCGCCGTTCCGTCCCCCCCGTACCGGACCTTCGACTATCTGCCACCGCCGGACTGCGATCCCGCGACCCTGCGGCCGGGAATGCGAGTACGGGTTCCGTTCGGCCGGCGACGCCTGGTCGGTTTCCTGCTCGAAGTTGGTGGCGATACCGCGTTCGATCCGACCGCGCTGCGCCCGGCCCAGGCGGTGCTCGACACCGAACCGGTGCTGCCCGCCGACGTGCTCGCGCTGCTGAGTTGGGGGCGGCGCTACTACCACCATCCTCCCGGCGAGGTCTTCGCCACCGCCCTGCCGGTGCTGCTGCGCCGGGGCGAACCGGCCGTTGCCCCCCGTCCATCGCCGGTGTGGCGCATTACGGCCGCGGGTCTGGCCGCGCTGGCCACCTCTGACGCGCCGCGCCGCGCACCCATCCAGCGCCGGTTGCTCGACCATCTGGCCCAGTGTCCCGCAGGCCTCGACGCCGAAACCCTGCGGCCGGCAGCCCGCGACAGCGCCGCCGCTCTGCGGGCGTTGCGCGCCAAGGGCTGGGTAGAATCGGGCACATCGACTCCCCAAACGACGGCCGACGCAGCGTCCGCCCTTCCCAACGCCCCCCCAGCGCCGAGCGTCGCGCAGGCGGAGGCCGTCGTCACCATAACGGCAGAATTGGACCATTTTGGGGTCTTTCTGCTCGAGGGCGTCACCGGCAGCGGCAAGACCGAGGTCTATCTGCGCCTGATCGAAGCGGTGCTGGCCTGTGGCCGACAGGCGCTGGTGCTGGTGCCGGAAATCGGCCTGACCCCACAACTGCTGGCCCGGTTCCGGGAACGGTTGCCGGGACCGCTGGCGGTGCTGCACTCCGGCTTGGGCGACCGGGAACGGCTGAACGCCTGGCTGCTGGCGCGGGACGGCGGCGCCTCGGTGGTGGTCGGCACGCGGTCGGCGGTGTTCGCGCCGTTGCGATCGCCGGGCATTCTCATCGTCGACGAAGAGCACGATTCCTCCTTCAAGCAGCAGGACGGCTTCCGCTACCACGCCCGCGACCTGGCGGTGATCCGGGGCCAGCAACTCGGCGTCCCGGTGGTGCTGGGCTCGGCCACGCCGGCGCTGGAAAGCTGCCATAACGCACGGCGTGGCCGCTACCGACTCCTGAACCTGCCGGAACGGGTCGGCGGCGGCAGCGACCCCGGATTCGAAATTCTGGACGTGCGCCGCCAGCCGATGATCGAGGGGCTCTCCCGACCCTTGCTGGATCGGATGCGGATCCACCTGGCCCGCAAGGAACAGGTGTTGCTGTTCCTCAACCGACGCGGCTTCGCCCCGGTCCTGTTCTGTCACGAATGCGGCTGGTTGAGCCAGTGCCAGCACTGCGACGCCCGCATGACGCTGCATCTGGGCCGGCACCGGCTGATCTGCCACCATTGTGGCGACAACCGCCCGGTGGACGCGGCCTGCCCCCTCTGCGGCAGCGTGGATTTGCGCGCGCTCGGTCAAGGCACCGAGCGCCTTGAAGCGGCTCTGCGACGCGAATTCCCCGACGTCGGCATCGCCCGCATCGATCGCGACAGCACCCGCCGGCGCGGCAGCCTGGAAACCCTGCTCGCCGACATTCACAACGGCGAACGCCACCTGCTGATCGGTACCCAGATGCTGGCCAAGGGCCACCACTTTCCCGAGGTGACCCTGGTCGGAATCGTGGACGCCGATCAAGGGCTGTACGGAGTGGATTTCCGCTCCAGCGAACGGATGGCGCAACTGATCCTGCAAGTGGCCGGACGGGCCGGACGGGCCGACAAACCGGGCACCGTCATCATCCAAACCCACCACCCCGAACATCCGCTGCTGCGCACCCTGGTCACTCAGGGCTATCCGGCTTTCGCGGCGGTGGCTTTGGCGGAACGGCAGGCGGCGGCGCTCCCCCCCTTCGCGCATCAGGCATTGCTTCGGGCCGAAGCCGCCATCGCGGAACAGGCCACCGCTTTTCTGCGGGCCGCGCGGGCGCTGGCGGAACCCATCGCCGACGGCATCGAACTGCTGGGACCGGCTCCCGCCCCGATGGAGCGCCGCGCCGGCCGTTATCGGGCTCACCTGTTGCTGCAAGCCGCCCGGCGCCAGGACCTGCACCGCCTCCTCGAACCCTGGACCGCGCGCCTGCGAGCGGAATGCACCGACCGCCGCGTCCGCTGGTCGCTGGACGTCGATCCCATCGAGCTTTACTGAGAGACTGTACAAAAACTCCCCTCTCCCTGTGGGAGGCGTGGTCGTTCCGCGAGCGGGGGGCGTCAGCCCCCTGTTTCCCAGAACGCGGCAAGGGGTCGGCGATCTCGGCTGGCACGGAAACAGCGGACTCACGTCCGCCGCTCGCCGGCGACCCCAAGCAATGCGTATCCTACGGGTGTTTTATCAATCAGCCGGTTAGTTTTTATACAGCCTCTGAATCTCGGCCGCGACCCCGCGCCGCTCATTCGCCTCGGATTTCACGTGGACCCCCGCCCTCCAGCCGGTTGGCATCGACGATAAAGGGCAATTTACGCGATTGATTGGAAATAAGATTTAAAAGAACCGAAAAAATAACTTAACCCTGGAGCCTTTACTTAACGGAAGAGACAACTAGAATTTTGTGTGCTTGTGCGTTTTTCGCGCAGCTACCCAACCAACCACTAGAGGAAATGAGGGAAGTGGTCCACCCGGGCAACCCACATGGGAAGTTCGGCTCGCTGGCGGCACCTGCCAAACCGCGAGTTCGGGCCGGTTCGCCTTCATGCAACCATCCACCCTTGTTCTTGGGAAATAACGATGCAACAAGATTTGGTTCACAAGGTAAAAAGCAATCCCAAATACCATGAACTGGTATCGAAACGGTCCAGTTTCAGTTGGTTCATGGCGATCCTGATGCTGGTGATCTACTACGGCTTCATCCTGATCATCGCCTATGCTCCCCAGTTCCTGGCCCGGCCGATCGGCCCGGGCTGGACCATGACCATCGGCATCCCGATCGGGGTTGGGGTCATCGTCTCCGCGTTCGTTCTGACGGGCATTTTCATCAATCGCGCCAATACGGTGTTCGACGACCTGAACAACCAGATCAAGGAGGAAGTCCTATGAGATTGCTTCCCGTCTCTCTCGCCACGCCCCTGTTGCTGCTGGCGGGCAGCGCCTTCGCCCAGCAGGCGGCCGCTCCCGCGGCCGCTCCCGTGGCGCAACAGGCCGCCCAAGCCGCCCAGAAAGGACTCAATGTCCCGGCCATCGTCATGTTCCTGATCTTCGTGGCCATCACCTTGGGCATCACCTACTGGGCCGCGCAGCGCACCAAGACCGCCAAGGACTTCTACGCAGCGGGCGGCAGCCTCACCGGCATGCAGAACGGCTTCGCCATCGCCGGCGATTACATGTCGGCGGCGTCCTTCCTGGGTATCGCCGGTCTGGTGTACACGGCCGGCTTCGACGGGCTGATCTACTCGGTCGGCTGGCTGGTCGGCTGGCCGCTGATCATGTTCCTGATCGCGGAACAGCTCAAGAACCTGGGCAAATTCACCTTTGCCGACGTGATCACCTACCGGTTGCAGCGGGTGCCCATGCGCACCCTGGCGGCGACCGGCACGATGGTGGTGGTCATCCTGTACCTGATCGGTCAGATGGTGGGCGCCGGCAAACTGGTCCAAACCCTGTTCGGCCTGCCCTATCATTACGCCGTCGTCATCGTCGGCGTACTGATGATCACCTACGTCATGTTCGGCGGCATGATTGCCACCTCCTGGGTGCAAATCATCAAGGCTGGCCTGCTGCTGGGCGGCGCGACCCTGATCGCCTTCCTGTGCCTGTTACAGTTCGGCTTCAGCCCCGAGGAAATGTTCAAGCAGGCGACCATCGTGCGGGGCTCGGCGGAGGCGCCCAATCTGAAGATCATGGGACCGGGAACCTTGGTAACCAGCCCGATCGACGCCATTTCGCTGGGCATGGCGCTCATGTTCGGCACCGCCGGCCTGCCGCATATCCTGATGCGTTTCTTCACCGTGCCCGACGCCAAGCAGGCCCGCCGCTCGGTGTTCTACGCCACCGGCTTCATCGGTTATTTCTACATCCTGACCTTCATCATCGGCTTCAGCGCCATCGTCTTCATCACCAAGAATCCCAACTACCTGGATGCGGCGGGCAAGATCCTGAACGGCAGCAACATGGCGGCCATTCACACCTCGGCCTACGTGGGCGGCCCCTACATGCTGGGCTTCATTTCCGCCGTCGCTTTCGCCACCATTCTGGCGGTGGTGTCCGGCCTGACCCTGGCCGGCGCCTCGGCTATTTCCCACGACCTGTACGCCAACGTGTTCGCCCACGGCAGGGCCAACGAACAGCAGGAAGTGTTCGTCTCCAAGATCGCCACGGTGGGGCTGGGCATCATCGCCGTGCTGCTGGGCATCGCCTTCGAACAGCAGAACGTGGCCTTCCTGGTCGGTCTGACCTTCGCGGTCGCCGCCAGCACCAACTTCCCGATCCTGTTCATGTCGATCTTCTGGTCCAAGATGACTACCCGCGGCGCCTTGGTCGGCGGCGCCATCGGCCTGATCACCGCCGTGGTGCTGGTGATCATCGGCCCCACCGTTTGGGAAGAAGTGCTGGGCTATCCCAAGGGCTCGGCGCTGTACCCATCCAAGTATCCGGCCATCATCTCGGTGACTGCGGCTTTCCTCGGCATCTGGATCTTCTCGCTCATGGACAACAGCGAACAGGCGAAGCAGGAAATCGCCGCCTACGAGGGGCAGGACGTGCGTTGCCAGACCGGCATCGGCGCCGAGGGCGCGTCCAGCCACTGACCGCCCCCTCGAACCGGCGGGAGGCGTTCCGCAACGGAACGGCATCCTCCCGGCCGGTTCGAATCTGCTAAGATAAAACCTCCTCCGGTCTCCGCCGCGAGGGGGTTTTATTTTGACGCAACCGGACGGAGCAGCCGTGGCCACCCCCGACTACCTGGATCAAAAAACCTTCCTCGCGCACCTATCCCCGTTCAGCCAGTTGCCCGAACCGGAACTGGAACGGCTCGCCAGGGAAATGACGGTCGGCCACTACCGCGCCGGCGAGGTGCTGCTGAAGGCCGGAGAACGGCCGACCTGCCTTTATATCGTCATCGACGGCGCGGTCTGGGAGGTGGACCCGGATGAGCCCGTCCCGTCCGAGCCTTCCGAGGATGCCCTCGAACCCCCCGAGCGGCAGGACCGCTCGCTGTTGTGCGTGACCTCGTTCTACACGGCCGAGGATACCTTCGACGCCAAGGCGTTGCAGGAAGGCACCAGCAAGCGCAGTTTCAGGGTCGCCGAACCCACCCGCTGCTTTCGCCTGCACCGGGATAGCTTTCTGCAAACCGTCCGGAATTATCCGGAGTTCGCCAAATTCTACAATCTCAGAATCTCGCAACGGCTGGCGGCCCAGCGCGGCGCCGAGGACATGCGGGAACTGTCGGCGTTCACGGTCGCCAAGATTCGCGATGTCTACCTCCATCCGCCGATCTATGTATCCGCCGAAACTTCCATCCACGAAACCGCCCTGGCGATGAAGGCGAACAAGACCAACTCGGTCCTGGTCCTCTGTGACGACGAAATCGGCATCGTGACCGCCACCGATCTGCGGGAAGCCGCCATCATCCAGCGGCGGTCGCTGGATGCGTCGGTCGGCACGCTCGCCACGTACGACCTGATCGGCATGGCACCGGACGATTTCCTGTTCAACGCCCTGTTGCGAATGACCCATCACAACATCAACCGGCTGGTAATCCGGGAAGGCGCCACCATTCACGGCATCCTCGAACAGATGGATCTGCTGAGTTATCTCTCCAACCACTCGCACCTGATCGCTCTACAAATCGAGCGTGCGCAGTCCAAGGACGAGTTGAAATGGGCCAGCCACGATCTCGTCAACGTGGTCCGCGACCTGCACAACCAGGGCACCAAGATCCGCTACATCATGCAACTGGTGTCGGAGTTGAACAAAAAGGTGCTGCGCAAACTGTTCGAGCTGCTGGCGCCACCCGAATTACGGGACAATGCCTGCCTGCTGGTGCTCGGCAGCGAGGGACGCGAGGAGCAGGTACTGAAGACCGATCAGGATAACGCGCTGATTCTGCGCGATGGTTTTACCCACCCCGACCTGGAACGGATTGCCGGGAGATTCACCGAAAGCCTGATTGAGTTCGGCTATCCGCGCTGTCCCGGCAACATCATGGTATCGAACCCGTACTGGACCAAATCGGTCGCGGCCTTCAAGGACGAGTTGTTCGAATGGATCGTCCATCCCACCCCCGACTCCTTCCTGCAGTTCGCCATTTTCTGCGACGCGGCGGCGGTGGCCGGCGACGACAATCTGCTCCGGCACGTCAAGGATCGCATGTACCGCCTGCTGAGCGACCACCGCTCCTTCTACAGCCAGTTCGCCAAATCCACGGTGGCGTTCGAAACCCCCCTGGGCTTCTTCACCAATTTTGTGCTGGAGAAAAACCGCGACGAACTGGACATCAAGAAGGGCGGCATCTTTCCCATCGTCCACGGCGTGCGCAGCCTGGCCCTGGAGTATCGGCTGCCGCAGACCAATACCGTGGATCGCATCACCATGTTAAGCCAGCGCAACCTGTTCCAACCGTCTTTCGGCGTCGAATTGAGCGAGGCGTTCGCCTACCTGTCCACCCTGCGCACTCAGGCCGGCCTGCGGAAAATCGAGCGGGGCTTGCCGCAGGACAATTATCTGAATCCCAAGGATCTCAACAAACTGGAACGGGAATTGCTGCGCGATTCGTTCAAGATCGTCAACGAGTTCAAGAAGTTCGTCGCCTACCACTTCAAGCTCGGGATGATCAGTTGACCGGAAAACCCCAGTCAAAGGCTGTCTCTTGAAAACACATCTGCAAGCACTCATCGCCCAGTCCCTCCAGCAACTGCGCCGGAACGGGCTGCTGCCCGACGCCGCCGCTTCGGTGACCATCCCGCTGGAACGTACCCGCGACCGGGCCCACGGCGACTTCGCCAGTACCATCGCGCTCGTTCTGACCAAGGTCGCGCGCTGCAAACCCCGCGACCTGGCCGCACTTCTCGTCGCCGCCCTGCCTCATTCCGACCATGTCGCCAAGGTGGAAATCGCCGGTCCCGGCTTCATCAACTTTTTTCTGGCCCCCGCCGCCTATCACGCGGTAATCCAGGAGGTTCTCGAGCGGGGCGACACCTTCGGCCGGAGCGAACTCGGCGGCGGCCGGCGAGTGCAGGTGGAGTTCGTCTCCGCCAATCCGACCGGTCCCCTGCACGTCGGTCACGGCCGCGGCGCGGCCTTCGGCGCCACGGTCGCCAACCTGCTGGACGCGGTCGGCTATCAGGTGCACCGTGAATACTACGTCAACGACGCCGGGCGGCAGATGAACATTCTGGCCGCCAGCATCTGGCTGCGCTATCTGGAACACTGCGGCGAGCGCTTCCGCTTTCCCGGCAACGGCTACCGGGGCGAGTACGCGCGCGACATCGCCGCCCGGCTCTACGCCGAACATGGCGGTGCCTACGCGGTCCCGGTGGCTCAGGTTTTCGATCAGTTGCCTCAGGATGAAGTCCGGGACGAGAACGGCGACATCGTGGCACCCGGCGACAAGGAAGCCCATATCGACGCCCTGGTCGAGCGCACCCGTACTCTGTTGGGCGATCATCGCTACCGCTACGTCTTCGAACTGGGCCTGAACACCCTCCTCGACGACATCCGCGATGATCTGCGGGAGTTTGGGGTCGCCTACGACGAGTGGTACTCCGAACTCACCCTGGCGGAACGCGGCGCGGTCAATCGGACCATCAACCGGCTGCGGGATACCGGCCACATCTACGAAAAGGATGGGGCGCTGTGGTTCCGCTCCAGCGCCTTCGGCGACGAGAAGGATCGGGTGGTGCAGCGGGAAAACGGCCAGACCACCTACTTCGCCTCGGACATTGCCTATCACCTGGAAAAATTCGAACGGGGGTTCGACTGGGTGATCGATGTGTGGGGCGCCGACCATCACGGCTACATCCCACGGGTCAAGGGCGCGCTGCGGGCGTTGGGCCTGGATCCCGACCGGCTGGACGTGCTGCTGGTGCAGTTCGCCATCCTGTACCGCAATGGGGAACGGGTACAGATGTCCACCCGGTCTGGTGAATTCGTCACCCTGCGCGAACTGCGCCGGGAGGTCGGTAACGACGCCGCCCGCTTCTTTTACGTCATGCGCAAGAGCGAGCAGCACCTGGATTTCGACCTCGATCTGGCCAAATCGCAGTCCAAGGACAATCCTGTATACTACATACAATACGCATATGCGCGGGTGTGTAGTGTCATGCGTCAGTTACATGAAAAAGGGCTGTCCCGCGCCGAGAGGGGCGGTCGAACCCATCTGGCGCTGCTGGCCCAACCACACGAAGAGACTCTGCTGGTCGCGCTGTCCCGCTACCCGGAAGTGGTGGAAACGGCCGCTCTCAACCACGAACCGCATCTGCTCGCCCACTACCTGCGGGAGCTGGCCAACGCCTTCCACACCTACTACAACGAACACCGCGTTCTGGTGACCGACGATGCGCTGCGCGACGCCCGCCTCGATTTGAGCCTGGCCACGCGGCAGGTCATCAAAAACGGGCTTACCCTGTTGGGCGTCTCGGCCCCGGAGGTCATGTGAGCATCCAACGCGACTACAAACCCGCCTCGGCCTGGCAGCACCGCCGCCGGGCCGTGCGCCGTCACGGTTTGCTGGTCATCACCCTGATCCTGATCGGCCTGTTCGGCGGATTGCTGGCCTACATCAAGGGCGACCGCCACCAGCAGGCTCCAGCCACCGCCGCCCAACCGGTGGCTCCTACCCAACCAACCCGCGCGCCCGCGCCGCCAACCACGCCGAAAGTCGTCGCACCCGAACCCGCGCCCGCCCCGATCAAACCCAAATACGACTTCTATACCGAACTGCCCAAGCGCCAGGTCGATATCCAGCAGGAGGAGATCAATCCGCGCGCGACTCCCCCCTCGCAGCCACCTCCCCGGACGCAACCCGCGAACGAACCACTCCGGAAGCCGGCGGCCCCGCAAAAGAACCCCACGACGCCGACCGTGGCCGCGTTGTCCGCCGGTGGCGCCAAATCCATGACGCGCTCGGACTCCGCGGACCCGCTCCATGGCGTTCGATCCGCTCAACCGCTCGCCAACCGACCGGGAATCGCGGTCAAACCCTAGTGAGGCCACCAACGGGATGCGCTTCTTCCAACGTCGTGACCCTTTTCTCGGGCAAGGCGGCACTCCATCCGGCGACTCCAGGGTTTTGCCATGAACCTTCCCGACACCGTCCGGAGCTACTTGGACCGACAGCGTCTCACCTACCGGTTGATCCCTTGTCCGGTCGGCGAAAGCCTTATCCAAATTGCCGCGGCGCTCGACCTCCCTCCTCGCTGGACGGCACGAACCGTACTTCTGCGAGACGCCTCCGGGCTGGTGATGGCTGTCCTGCCATGCAATCACATCCTGGATTTTTCGATGCTTTGCCAGTTGTTGCGGCGCGATCTGGAACCCCTCTACGGTGCCGAAGCCGCCCGCTTCTTCCAGAATCACGGCTGCAAGGCCGGTTCTCACCCACCTTTGCCCGATGCGTTCGGCCTATCGGCCCTGGTCGATGAAAACCTGGTCGCGGATGGAGATCACGACGTCTACTTCGATGGGGGCAACAGCGATACCCTGGTCGGCATGCACAACGCCGATTTTCGCCGGTTGCTCGCCCGGGCGCGTTGGGAACGCTTCGCGGTTCCGACCGACCATCTCGATTCCCTGATGAGCCAGCAGGCGTTCACTCCGCAACATCTGATCAGCATCACCAACCGCTACACTCCGGCGCAATTGCGCCAAGGCATTGAAGCCATCACCGAACTGCCGGTGATGCCCCCGACCGCGCAACAGATCCTGATGCTGCGCGACAACCCGCGGATTGATGTCCAGGACATCATCCGGATTGTCGAACTGGATCCCAGCCTTGCCGCGCAAGTCGTGTATTGGGCACGCTCTCCCCTGCACGGCCATCATGGCGCGGTGGATTCGCTGGAAACCGCCATCGGCCAGATACTGGGCGCCGAAAACACGCTCAACCTGCTACTCGGCTCCAGCATGGGCCAGAGCTTCCGGCTTCCGGTCGACGGGCCGGTCGGTCTGGAGGCTTTCTGGCGTCACAGCATCTACTGCGCTTCCCTGATCGGCGAACTGGTCAAGGTTCTGCCCGAGCCGGCTCGCGTCAAGCCGGGGCTCGCCTATCTGTGCGGGTTGCTGCACAATTTCGGCTACCTGGTGCTGGGCCACGTGTTTCCAGCCCGCTTCTTCCTGTTCAACCGCTTTCTGGCGGTCAACCGGAACGTATCCCTGAGCGCCGTCGAACGATATGTCCTGGGTGTCGAGCACTGGCATATCGGCGCCTGGCTGATGCAGGCATGGAACATGCCGGAGGAAGTGATCTCGGCGGTACGCTGGCACCATAGCGAGGATTGCACGCAGCCGCACGCCGAATACTCCAACCTGGTGCTGATCGCCAACCGATTGCTGCACCATTTCGGCCTGGCGGAGGAGCACAACAACCGGCTGCCCGCCCTGGCCATGTTCACGCTCGGCATCACCCGCGACCAGGCGATGGAAGCGCTCGCGCGGGTACAGTCCAGCATGGCGCAACTCGATACCCTGTCGGAGGCGCTGCGGCTGCCCAGCGGGGGTTGATCGGCGCTAACCACGCGGAAGTGGCCGTGAAGGCGTGGGGATAGCCGACAGGAATTGGCGGAAAAAATCATGCTTTATCTAGCTGCTGGCGCACGGGAAGTCTGGATCGTATTTGAAGATGGTCAGATTGAAATTTACGATGCCAGCGGCCGGCTGGAACATTCGGCGTTGTTGCATCCGATTATGCTGGAGTTGCAAATACTCTTCTAGCAGATGCCCACTACGGTTCCAGATAGGTATAACCATCCAGTCCCGTGCCCAGTTCCGCCAAGTAAACCGCCTGTTGCTCCGGGTCGAGACCGGCGGTGGCGATCTTCTCGCGATAGGCCACCCGCAGCGCTTCCGGTTCGAACCCCACGTAGCGCAGCAAATCCGTCACCGTATCACCCCGCGCCGGCTCCACCAGCCGGTAACCGCCGTCCTCGGTCAGTTCCACGTTGACGGCGGCGGTATCGCCGAACAGGTTGTGCATGTCGCCGAGGATTTCCTGGTAGGCCCCCAGCAGGAAAATCGCCAGCCGGTAGGGCTCGCCGATCCGCCAAGGCGGCAGTGGCAACGTGGTTTCCACCCCTTCCCCATCCACGTAGCGCTGGATGCAGCCATCGGAATCGCAGGTCAAATCCTGCAGGACCGACCGGCTGGTGGGCGGTTCGTCCAACCCCCGCAGCGGCAGGATCGGAAAGATCTGGTCCAGCGCCCATGCATCGGGCATCGACTGGAACACCGAAAAGTTCAGGAACAGTTTCTCCGCCAGCTTCTCGTTCAGTTCGTCCAGCAACTCGCGATGGGCGCGGACGCCGGGATTGAGCAAGGGCCGCAGCTTGCGGCAGATGGCGAAATAGAGCTGCTCGGCGCGGGCGCGCTGCTCCAGCCGCACCACCCCGTGGAGATACATGTCCCGCGCCTCGGCCAGCCAGTAGGCGGCATTATGATAGACTTCCACCGCCGCCCCGCGCGAAAGGCTCCGATACACATCCCAGAGCTTGTGCAGGATCAGGGGATCGCCGGCACCGGGCGGCGGCGGCGGCCGGTCTCCGGGCGGCGGCTCGCGATCGATCACCTCGGTGATCAGCAGGGCGTGATGGGCGGTCAACGCCCGACCCGACTCGCTGAACAGATGTGGATGGGGCAGGTTCTGCTCGACGCAGACCTCCCACAGGGCGGAAACCACGTTGTTGGCGTACTCCCGCACGCTGTAGTTCATCGAACAGTCGCCGCGCGAGCCGGTGCCCTCGTAATCCACCCCCAGCCCGCCGCCGACGTCCACCCAGCGCGGGGAAGCGCCCAACCGCCACAGGTCGGTGTAATAGCGCCCCACTTCCCGCAGGCCGCGCTGGATGTCGTGGATATTGGCGATCTGCGAGCCGAGATGGGCGTGCAGCAGGGTGAGGGTATCCAGCATCCCCAACTCCTTCAGCCGCCGCACCGCCTCCAACACCTGGCTGGCGGACAAGCCGAACTTGGATTTCTCGCCGCCGGTGTTCTGCCACTTGCCGGCGCCGATCGAGGCCAGTCGCACCCGGATTCCCAGTTGCGGTCGCACGCCCATCCCCCGCGATTCCTCGATGACCAGATCCAGTTCGGACAGCTTCTCGATCACGTTGAATACGTTCAGACCCAGTTGCCGGCCGATCAGCCCCAGGCGGAGGTACTCCCGGTCCTTGTAGCCGTTGCAGACCACCACGCCGCCGGTTTGGGACAAGCTCAACACCGCCATCAGCTCCGGCTTGCTGCCGGCCTCCAGCCCCACCCGCGGACCGCCGTGACGGACGATCTCGCTGACCACCCGCCGCTGTTGGTTGACCTTGATCGGGTACACCGCGGTATAACCACCCTGGTAGTCGAGATCGGCGATGGCGGCGGCGAAGGCATCGCACAGGGTATCGACCCGATCGTGCAGGATATGGTCGAACCGCGCCAGCACCGGCAGGCCATGACCTCGAGCGCGCAGATCCCCGGCCAAGGCGGATAGATCGACGCCAGGATGGCCCGGATGACGCGGCGAGCGTACCCGCACCCGGCCGCCATCGTCGATCTCGAAGTAGCCACCGCCCCAGCGGGTGGTGTTATATACTTCGCGCGCCTGGGCCACGGTCCAAGGTGACTGTGGCTGCCGCGGGTCGTTCAATGCCGTTCAACCTCCGCAGGATAAGGTCTCGACGTGACGCTGGATCATCACTGGTTTTCCGAAATCCACCCGGCGACGGGCTCCGCCTTCTCCCTCAAGCTTCAGGGCAAGCTGCACGAAGCGCGGAGTCCTTATCAGCGGGTCGCCGTCTATGCCACCGAAGCCTTCGGCAACCTGATGGTGATCGACGACTATATTATGCTGACCAGTCGTGACAATTTCCTGTATCACGAGATGATGGCCCATCCGGCATTGTTCACCCACCCAAATCCCCGGCGGGTGCTGATCATCGGCGGCGGCGACTGCGGCACCCTGCGGGAAGTGCTCAAGCATCCGGGCGTCGAAACGGCCACTCAGGTGGATATCGACGACGAAGTCACCCAGGCTTCCGAACGCTACTTCCCCGAACTGTGCGAGTCCAACGGCGATCCGCGGGCGCGATTGCACTTCGACGACGGCTTGGCCTGGGTCAGAAACGCCGAACCGGGCAGCTATGACGTGATCATCGTGGACAGCACCGATCCGGTCGGACCGGCCGAGGGATTGTTCGCCGAACCGTTCCTGCGCGACTGCCATCGCGTGCTTGGGACCGACGGCCTGCTGGTGCAACAGAGCGAGTCGCCGCTGTTTCATCTCGACAGCATTCTGGTGCCTTTACACCGGACCCTGCGCGCCGCCGGCTTCGCGGATACCCATTCCCTGCACTTTCCCCAGTGCGTCTATCCGTCCGGCTGGTGGACCGCCACTCTCGCGCGCAAAACCGGCCGGGTCGCCGATTTCCGGGAAGCCGCCGCCGCCGCCAAGTCGTTCGCTACCGAGTATTACAATGCCGAAATTCATCGCGCCGCGCTGGCCACGCCGGAATTCATGCGGCGGGCGCTGGCCGCGGAGGGGTAGGAAAAAACACGAGGGCGAAGCCACGCCGTGGCCCCGCCCTGCCCGATGCGCCCCATGGCACGGGGTTTACAGCGCGCTCGGGCCGATTTCGCCGGTGCGAATCCGGATCGCGCGCTCCAGATCGTAGACGAAGATTTTACCGTCGCCGATCTTGCCGGTGTTGGCGGTGGAGCAGATCGCCTCCACCACCTTGTCCACCAGGCCATCGTCCACGGCGATTTCCAGCTTGACCTTCGGCAGGAAATCCACCACGTACTCGGCGCCGCGATACAGCTCGGTGTGGCCCTTCTGTCGGCCGAATCCCTTGACCTCGGTGACCGTGATGCCCTGTACGCCGATGCCCGACAGCGCCTCCCGCACGTCGTCCAGCTTGAACGGTTTGATGATTGCAGTGACTAGCTTCATGGATACCCTCTAGCGTTCGCCTGATTTAAGACCAAAGCCTGTGCGGAAATATAACCGAAATCCATGGCCATGCGCGATTGTAAACGGACATCGGAACCCCGCGGCACCCGATGTCCACCGACCCATCATTACAGGTTGTAACCGCGCTCGTCGTGCAGAGCGATATCCAGACCTTCGGTCTCCTGTTCTTCGGTAACTCGCAATCCAACCACCACATCCACGATCTTCAGAATCACGAAGCTCAGGATGCCGGAGTACACGACGGTGAACGCCGCGCCCTTGAACTGCGCCCAGAGCTGGCCGCCGATGGTTGTTATGCCGGCCGCCTCGTTCACGCCCACGCCACCCATGATCTTGTCGGCGCACAGCCCGGTCAGAATGGCGCCGATGATGCCGCCGACCGCATGGACGCCGAACACATCAAGGGAATCGTCATAGCCCAAAGCCCGCTTGAGCTTGGTGGAAGCCAGGAAGCAGATCACGCCCGACGCGACGCCGATCAGCAACGCGCCCATTGGACCCGCCGTGCCGGAAGCCGGCGTGATCGCCACCAGGCCGGCCACCGCGCCGGACGCGATGCCCAGTACGCTGGGCTTGCCGTGAGACAACCACTCGGCGAACATCCACGCCAGGGCCGCCGTCGCGGTTGCAATCTGAGTCACCGCCATCGCCATGCCGGCGGCACCGTTGGCCGCCACCGCGCTGCCGGCGTTGAAGCCGAACCAGCCCACCCACAGCATCGAAGCCCCCATGAGAGTGTAGGTCAGGTTATGCGGTGGCATCGCGGTATGCGGATAACCCTTGCGCTTGCCGATGACCAGACAGGCCACGAACCCGGCGATACCCGCGTTGATATGCACCACGGTGCCGCCCGCGAAGTCCAGCACACCCCAACTGCTGCCGATCAGCGAGCCGGCTCCACCCCAGACCATGTGCGCCACGGGCAGATAAACCACGGTAAACCACAACCCCATGAACAACAGCAGCGCGGAGAATTTCATCCGATCCGCGAAGGCGCCGACGATCAGCGCCGGGGTAATGATGGCGAAGGTCATCTGGAACACCATGAACACCGTTTCCGGGATGGCGTTCGTTACCGTCGTGACGGGTTGCCACAGGCTCTCCACCGTAACGCCGCTCAGAAAAGACTTGGCGAAGGTACCAATGAAGGAATTCAGATTGACCACGCCCGCTTCCATGCCGCTGGCATCGAACGCCAGACTGTAACCGTACAGCGTCCACAACACCGTCACCAATGCGGTGATGGCAAAGCACTGCATCATCACCGACAACACATTCTTGGCGCGCACCATGCCAGCGTAGAACAGCGACAAGCCGGGAATGGTCATGAACAACACCAGCGCGGTTGAGGTCAACATCCAGGCGGTATCGCCGGTATCCAGCGCTGGTTTCGCGGCCTCCTGGGCCACGGCCAGCGCGGGTGCCAGCCCCGCCAGCAACAATAGCGGGCGACTGTTTCTCACTACGTGCATCGCTCTATTCATCAGTGGGTTTCTCCTGTTGTAAACGAAAACGATGGGGAAAATCCGCGAACGAATCGTCCTTACAGGGCTTCTGGTCCAGATTCGCCGGTACGAATTCGGACGGCGCCCTCAAGGTCGTAAACGAAAATCTTGCCATCGCCGACCTTTCCGGTATTGGCGGCTCGGGAAATCGCCTCGATCACCCGGTCGGCCAGTTCGTCGATCACCCCGACCTCGATCTTGATCTTGGGTAGAAAATCCACCACGTATTCCGCTCCCCGGTACAGTTCGGTATGGCCCTTCTGTCGGCCGAATCCCTTGACTTCGGTTACTGTTATGCCTTGCGCGCCCACTTCCGAGAGTGCCTCTCGAACATCGTCCAGCTTGAACGGCTTGATAACCGCGGTAATCAGTTTCATGGGTCGAAATCTCCTGTGGCTTTGGAATACCCCCGAGGGGCGCGATTAGGTTGTCCCGGCATGCCAGCATTCCCCGAACGCCAATGGTTCATGTTGTTTTCGCCATCAAGCATTTCATGTGCCAATTATAATAATACTTAAAATACAATAAGATAAATATATTTTCACTCATGGTGCCGGCTGATTTCGCCCTTGCCCGAACCCGTGCCCCGAATAGCGCACTTTTTTGGTGCGCATTGATCGGTACGCAAAATCCGGAAATTCCCGTTACACTTGGAAACGACAATCCATATTCCCGGAGAAATGGCGATGATCGACCCAAAATCCTTTGATGACCTGGCCAAGCGTTTCGCCGAGGCGTTGCCGCCCAGCTTCAAGCAGTTCCAGACAGAGATGGAAAAAAACTTCCACGCCGCCCTGCAGGCGACCTTCGCCAAGCTGGAACTGGTGACGCGCGAGGAATTCGACGTGCAGCAGGGCGTGCTGGCCCGTACCCGCATCAAGCTGGAGGAACTGGAAAAACATGTCGCCGAACTGGAGGCGAAAATCACCGGTGGCAAGCGGCGCAAGAGCACGGAGAAACCCGCCGAGCAGGAAGACGGCGAATAGGGCGGCAGCGGAAATCTCTGACCGGCGCGCCATCTTACGAGACCGGATGGATACGCTGATGGGTGTTGCAATCACTCAACCCTCTCTCCCGCCGCGCCCTTCCCCACAACCAGGAGAGGAGAACAAACGAATACCTCCATGTGAGGGGGTCGGCCAATGGATCTGGGGGTCAAGGACGCACCAAACAGGTGCAAACCGTTCCTGCAAGCGCGCATCGCGGTCGGGCGGTCGCACCCTCTGCACCCGATAGCCGTTCCGTGGGACTTTCATGTCGCTCGCCATCGTCTATACCCGGGCCCAGGTCGGTATCGATGCCCCGCTGGTCAGCGTGGAAGTACATCTGTCCGGCGGTTTGCCGGGACTGTTCATCGTCGGCCTGCCGGAAGCGGCGGTGAAGGAAAGCAAGGACCGGGTGCGCGGCGCGATCCTGAACAGCCAATTCGAATTTCCGGCCCGCCGCATCACCATCAACCTGGCGCCGGCCGACCTGCCCAAGGAAGGTGGCCGCTTCGACCTGCCGATCGCGCTGGGCATCCTGGCCGCTTCGGGGCAGATCAAGCGCGAACGACTGGGCCAGTACGAGTTTCTCGGCGAACTCGCCCTGGGCGGCGAGCTGCGCGGCATCCGCGGGGCATTGCCGGCCGCCCTCGCCTGCCGCGACGCCCGGCGCGCGCTGCTGGTACCGGGCGACAACGCCGACGAAGCGCTGCTGGTGGATGGGGTCACCGTGCTGGGTGCGGCGCATTTGCTGGAAGTCTGCCGGCAGTTGGCGACCGGAGCCGCCTTGCAACCCCCCACCGTCCGGCCGCGCCCGTCGCCGGAATCCATCCTGGAGCGGGATCTGAGCGATGTACGCGGCCAGCACCACGCCAAGCGCGCGCTGGAAATCGCCGCCGCCGGCGGTCACAACCTGCTGCTGATCGGTCCCCCCGGCACCGGCAAGACCATGCTCGCCAGCCGGCTACCGGGCATCATGCCGCCGCTGAGCGAAGTGGAGGCGTTGGAAACCGCCGCCATTGCCTCGATCAGCGCGCAGGGGCTGGACCTGAAGCAGTGGGGTATCCGGCCGTTCCGAGCCCCGCACCACACCGCCTCGGCGGTGGCGCTGGTGGGCGGCGGCGGGCAACCCCGACCCGGCGAGATCTCGCTGGCCCATCACGGCGTGCTGTTTCTGGACGAGTTGCCGGAATACGACCGGCACGTGCTGGACGTGCTGCGCGAGCCGCTGGAATCGGGGCGGATCACCATTTCCCGCGCCGCTCGCCAGGCCGACTTTCCGGCGCGGTTCCAGTTGGTGGCCGCGATGAATCCCTGCCCCTGCGGCTATCTGGGCGACGCCGAGCGGCGTTGCGGCTGCGGGCCGGAGCAGGTGCGCCGCTACCGGGCGCGGATATCGGGACCACTGGTCGACCGGATCGACCTGCATATCGAAGTGCCGCGGCTGGCCCATCGGTTATTGCGCGGCGATGCCCCGGAGGAAAGCAGCGCGGCGGTGCGCGCCCGGGTCTGCGCCGCGCGCGACCGGCAACTGCGGCGGGCCGGCAAGGCCAACAGTGCGCTCGGCACCCGCGAGATCGAGCGTCATTGCGCTCTGAACGACGCCGACCACCGGTTGCTGGAACAGGCGCTGGAACGGCTGGGACTGTCTCCGCGCGCCTATCACCGCATTCTGAAGGTGGCCCGGACGATCGCCGACCTGACCGGCAGCGACGGCATCCGGACGCCGCATCTCACCGAGGCCATCAGCTATCGCGTGCTGGACCGGGCGCGGGCGCGCTAGGAAAATCCAGCATCCCGATTCGTCAGCATCGCGAGTGAAAGCATCATGCACCGTTCCAACCGTATTCCCATCTTCGTCCGATCGAAACCGCGCCGCCTCGCGCTACTGGGGGCACTGCTTCTGCTGTGGACCGCGCCGATCTCCACGCGAGCGCAAATCTCCGACGCCAAGGTGGAGGCCTTGGTGGAAGCATTGCGCGTATCGGCTCCGAAATCCGGCCCCGACGCCGGCCTCTACAGCGACTGGCGGATCATGCCGGACAACATCGTCCGCTGGTCCAAGCGCTGCCTCAACCAGGATGTGACGCCTGAACAGTTCGCCGCCGACCAGGCACTGGCCCGGCAGGTGCTGGTCTGCGTGATGGGGAAAGTGCTGCGCGAAGAGTTGGCCGCCAGCGATAACAACGAAATCGTGGCCGTGCAACGCGCCGCCGCCTGGTGGATGGTCGGCGATCCCAACCAGTATCGCAGCGGCTCCACCAGCGGCTATACCCTGCGGGTGCTTGAGGCGTACCTAAGATTTTTCTGAGGGTCGCGAATCGCGAATCAAGCTCCCTATCTCCCCATTTTCCTTTTCGGCTCAACGGGCATGGCGGCTGATGCTGCGTGGGAAGAAAGTCCGCCGGTCGTAATCCCGAAAACGGTAGAGCCGTGCCGGTCGGCCCGAGCCGTCGCGCAGCTTGCCGGAAATCTCCTCCAGCATGTCGGCTTGGGCGACTCGGCGGCGGAAGGAACTTTTGTCCAGCGGTTGCTGCAGAATGATCTCGTAAGTCCGCTGCAACTCTGGCAGGGTGAACTCCTCCGGCAGCAGGTGCACGGCAATGTGGGTGTACTCCAGCTTGGAGCGCAGCCGTTCGACCGCGTCGGTCAGAATGCGGGCATGATCGAAGGCCAGATCGAAACTCACTCCATCGCCCCGCACCGGCACCCAGCGCACCGCCTCCTGATTGCCACCGAGCCGCACCGAGTCCGAGGCCATCAGCGCGAAGTAGATGCTGGTCGCGGTCCAACCCCGCGGGTCGCGATCGCGGGAACCGTAGGTCTTCAATTGCTCCAGATAGGGGGCGTGCACGCCGGTCTTCTCGACCAGCTTGCGCACCGCGCAGGCGTCGATGGAATCGTCGAGTCGCAGATCCAAAAAACCGCCCGGCAGCGCCCACCACCCCTTGCGGGGATGCTCGGCCCGCTTGACCAGCAGAACCTGCAATCGCTCGTCCCGGATGGTGAAAATCACCAAATCCACGGTGAAGGATGGCTTGTCGTACGGAGAAGGGTCGTAATGGCGCAGAAATTCCGCTTCGCCGGAATCGATCGTGGGTGTGTTCATGATCTCAATCCTTTCCGACGAAGGCCCCCAAGCCGATGTCATCGACATTGAACACCCGTTGCCTGCCGTAATCAGCCAACACCTGACGCAGCTGGCGCCCGACGAAATCGTCACGGAGGTCGGAAAAATCCAGCAGGTCCCGCGCCACGGGCAAAACATCCAGCCGTTCGCGGGTTTCGGCGTTCACGAAAGAACTCAGACCATCCGTGGCCACAGCCACCACCGGCAGGACGGCCAGGCGGAAGCCGAACACGGTGGGGGAATCGAAGGGTTCGAGTCGGGTCGTGACCCCGGTTTCGTTCAGATAACGAACGGTCCGAGCCACCGCCGGATCGCCGATGACCTCCCGATACAGGGCGCATCGCTCGGAATCCAGCAGATAGGACAGGTAATAGGGGGCATTCTCGGCGTATTCGACCTGAATTGTCGCCACTTCGCCATCGGCGCGGCGGACGGCGATGCAGCCGTCCCCGTAGAGATGAACGAACACCGTTTCCCCCTCGCACCAAGCAACCAGCAGGGTGGCGTCGAGCACGGTCGGGTCCATGCCCAGATCCCGTGCCTGCCGGGCCGCCCGGCGCGCGATCCGCCGTCCCAACCGCCAATGCCGGGCGTTTCGCTCCGTCTCATCCGAAGCCGCAAGCGCGAACCCGGGCAACAGGCGGCGGGCGTTCAGCGCCAGCAAGCGTGCCCCCACATCGCTATCCGGGGTGGCGGAACAGCCGTCGGCCAGAATCACGTAGGGAAATGGCTCCCCTCCCTGACAGACATAGTCCTGACAGAGCAGATGCAGCTTGCCGATGGTGTAGTGCGAGTCCAGAGCGATCTTCATGAGGAGATCCGTGGGCTTTTATTTGGGCGCCCGCGCCGGGTCGCGATGGGAGGACCAATGCTACCAGTTTAATCCCCCCGAGACGCAATCAGCCCAGAAACTCCGCCGCCCGGGCGGTTTTCATACCCCGCCGCCCCATGTCGGTCAGAAACTGGCGGGCCAGTTCCTCGAAGCCGGGTACTGGCGAACTGGTATCTTCGATCAGCACCAGCTTGCGGACGCTCTCTCGACCGAAGTAGTCGGCGATGTCCCGGACCGTGTTGGCCACGCAGTGCGAGAGCGCCTGCCCCGACAGCGCCACCACGTCGGCCCGTTCCAGCGTCTCGATCAGGCGAACGTTGAGCTGCGTGCCCGGATCGGCCGGATCGGGCACGTCGGCCTGCACCGCCGAATAATGTTCGGTCCATGGATTGTGACCCTTGGCGACGTAATCCACCCGGGCGAATCCCTGCTCCTCCCAACGCCGCAATGCCTCGGCCACCACGGGAATCACGCCGTGGCCCCAGGTACCGATCAGACAGTGCGGCGGCCAGACGGTCAAGGTGTAGCGACCGCCGTCGCGCAGCGCCCGCACGTAATCCAGCGCCCGCTGTCGGTATTCCGGTCTGAAGGGACGCCAGACTCCGTTCTCCACATCGGCGACGGTAATCTGGGTAAAGGGTGCTGGCCGCTGGCCCCTGACGTCCAGCCAGAACACCGGATGAGCGATGTCCATCAACTGGTGCGTGTCGAGCGTGACGTGAATCTCGGCGATTCGGTCGCCGAGCCGGTCCAACAACTGGGCCAACCGCTCTGCATCCGCGCTGGCACCCGGCACCGGCAGGGCCGCGCCCGGTGTGTCGCTGAAATCGTTCTGCGGATCGATAATCAGAAATTCGAGACGCATGGCGGGCACTCCTCGGTTTCTTGGGTGGCAATGCAATACTGCATGGCTCGCATCGTATGGCTATTTCGACCCTCCCGCCAACCATTTAGTTGTCTTACTCCACTATTATGGCCAATTAGTTGCAAAACAAAACTTCTAAGCGTGATTTTTTTGGGATTTCCAGCCTCGCCGTGAGGGTCACCCGGTGACATGATATGCTGAATTACAGGGACATTTCATCCGGAGTTCTTACGCCGCCATGAGCGAACCTTCCATTCCCGCCAAACTGATCGCCCGCCTGCGGTCGGCCCGCCGGGTCGCGGTGCTGACCGGCGCCGGCATCTCCGCCGAAAGTGGGGTACCGACCTTTCGCGAAGCCCAGACCGGGCTGTGGGCGCGCTACAATCCAGAGGAATTGGCCACGCCCGAAGCATTCCGGCACAATCCACGACTGGTCTGGGAATGGTACGCCTGGCGACGAGAACGGGTACGCCAAGCCGAACCCAACCTTGGCCACTTGGCTCTGGTCGAAATGGAGGTTCGGATCGCCGACTTCACCCTGATCACCCAAAACGTGGATGGGCTGCACCGGCGTGCCGGCAACCATCGGATTCTGGAACTGCACGGCAACCTGTTCCGCGCCAAGTGCTGCAACGAGGATCAGCCGGTGGAAAGCGGGTCCGACGGTGACGAAATACCGCCGCGCTGTCCCCGTTGCGGCGGGCTGCTGCGACCGGACGTAGTCTGGTTCGGGGAAATGTTGCCGGCGGGCGCGCTGCGGGCGGCGGAGCACGCCGCCGCAACCGCGGAAATCTTTTTCAGCATCGGCACCTCGGCCTTGGTCTACCCCGCCGCCGACCTGCCTTTCGCCGCGCTCGCCGCCGGAGCGACCGTAGTGGAAATCAATCCCCAACCGACCCCGCTCAGCTCTCGGGTGACGTTCAGCCTCAACGGACCCGCCGGCTCGATTCTGCCGGCCTTGGTCGCCCAAACCTGGGGCAGGGTCACCTGAAGCGATCGTCCGGATATCGTCCGACCGGTCCTGGGGAACATTCCAAGCCATGCAGATCTTCCCTTCCCGGCCAGCGCGACTGGCGCTGGCCAAAGACGCCACCCTCGCCTACCACCGCAGTCCGGGCTCCCTGCCGGGGGTGGTGTTCCTGGGTGGTTTCACCTCCGACATGACGGGGATCAAGGCCACTACATTGGAACGCTGGTGCCGGGAGCGCGGTCGCGCCTTCGTCCGTTTCGACTATTCCGGCCACGGCGCTTCCAGCGGCAAGTTCGCCGACGGCACCATCGGCCGCTGGGCAGAGGAAGCACTGGCCGTGTTGGACCGACTCACCGAGGGTCCGCAGATCCTGGTGGGGTCGTCGATGGGCGCCTGGCTGATGCTGCTGGCGACGCTGGCCCGGCCGGAACGGATCGCCGCTCTGCTCGGTCTGGCCTGCGCGGTGGATTTCACGGAGTATCTGCTGTGGGAACGGCTGGACCCGCGGATGCGGGATCGATTGCGGCGCGAGCGAGTCATCACCCTGCCCTCGCCCTACGGCGAACCCTACGTCATCACCATGAACCTGATCGAGGAGGCAGCTCAGCACCGGCTGCTGGATCGGCCGGAACTGCCAATTCGTTGCCCGGTGCGACTGATTCACGGCACGGCCGACGCCGACGTGCCGTGGAGAGTCAGCCTGCGGATCATGGAGAAGCTGGCCAGTCCCGACACCCGGCTGATCCTGGTCAAGGACGGGGAGCACACCCTGTCGCGGGAACAGGATCTGCGACTGTTGACGCGCACCTTGGACGAACTGCTGGTGTGAGAACGGGAACTTTGCGGCCTTAAGCGCCGGTTTCGAACCACCCCGGCGCTACGCGCCACCCCTCCTTTGCCAAGGAGGGGAATTTCCGCAACCCATATGGCAACGCTATATATCGCCTCACGCCTCACGCCTCACGCCCCGCGTCTCACTCCCGGCGACGCAGTTGCGACAGGGGAAAGACCGCCGGACCTTGCGCGCGGGGGTGGGACTGGCTCTGAAGCGGGCCCCAGGCATGGCCGTACACCACTTCGCAACTGACCGGCAGCAGACCGTCGGGGCGGCGGTACCGCTCGTAGGCATCCCGCATCGCCCGTAGCCGACCCTTGCCGGTCAGGCCGCGAGGGCGGCCGAGAGTGACGTTGCGGGCGCCCAAGGTGCCGAGGTCGCGCATCAGCCCGCCCACGTCAGGGTAGGTGAGGGTCAACCGCTCCACGTCCGTCACCGGTTCGGCCAAGCGCGCCCGCATCAGGGCATCGCCGATATCGTGCAGATCAAGGAAACCGTTGACGTGGTTGTAACTATCGGCGGTGGCCCAACTGCGCCGCAGTTCCACCAGCGTGTCGGGGCCGAGCGTGCTGAACAGCAACACGCCGCCCGGCTTGAGCACCCGGCGGAATTCGGCCAGCGCCCGGTCCAAATCCGGCGCCCATTGCAGGGCCAGATTGGAAAAGATCAGGTCGCAACTGGCGCTGGCCAGCGGCAGGGCCTCGGGTTCGGCACACAAGCCATGCAGGGCCCGCAACCACGGGGCGCGCTTGCGGGCCCTGGCCACCAGGGCCGGAGCCAGATCCAGGCCGATCACCCGGGCCTTGCGATACTTTCGCATCAGCGCCGCCGTGATCAGGCCGGTGCCGCAACCGACGTCGGCGATGACCGCCGGCGCGAGCTTCATGAAATCCAACCGCTCCAGCAACCGGCCGCCGACCTCGCGTTGCAGGAAGGCGGCTTCGTCGTAGCAGCCCGCCGCCCGCTCGAGGGAGCGCCGGAGCCCGTGCCGGTCCGGCCGCCACAGACTTTCGTCATCCGTCATATCGGTCAAGTTGCCTCCACCAGAATCATTCTCATGACGACGCCTCTCACGAGCCACCACCGAGAAATTCCTCGAGCACGGCCATGAATTCCGGTAAATGGGATAAGAACGGCGCGTGACCGGCGCGTGGGAAGACGTGCAGGTGGGCGTCTGGCAGCAGGTTCCGCATCGTCTCCCCCACCGCCGCCGGCACCAACTGATCGCGTTGCCCCATCAACAGCAAAGTAGGGCAGACGATCCGCGGCAGATCGGCGCGCAGATCGGCGGTTTCCAGGATCATCAATCCATCCTCCAGCGCCGAGACATCAGGCTCGCCGTGCTGGAACAGCATGGCCTTGAGCAGGTGCAACTGGGCACTGGCGCGCTCGCTGCCATGGACCTCCAGGGCGATGAAACGCTTGAGCACGGCGCGGTAGTTCCGGTGCAGCTCATCGGCGAAACAGCGCAGCACCGGCAGAGCGATGCCGTGCGACCAGTCGGGCCGTTGCGCGAAGCAGGGTGTACTGTTGACCAGCACCAGTCGGCCGACCCGCTCCGGCGAGTCGAGCGCCACCCGCTGGGCCACCAACCCGCCCAACGACCAGCCGACCCAAGTCGCCTGCGCCGGTGCCACCGCCGCCACCGCCACCGCCAGATCGGTCAGAGTGTGTCCAGCCTCGGGCAGCCGGCTGTAGCCGTGGCCGGGCAGATCCACGACCGTCACCCGGTGCTGGGCGAGCAACGCTTCAACAACATCTTCCCAAACGCCGGAATGCATGCCCCAGCCGTGCACCAGCACCACGTCCGGCCCTTCGCCGACGGTATGGGTGTAGAGCGAGGCGGGAGGAAGTGGATGTATTCCGTCGTGCATGAAACGAGGAACCGGTATTGGCTCGGTTGTCCACCACGGGGCGCGGTACGCTGGCCCCGGGGCACCTCAGATCAGTCAGCAAGCTGGATGGGCCATTCTGGACCCTCACGGGTCAGATTTCGACCGTCCCGGTCGACACGGCCGACCAACTCTGCCCGCAGCGCCGACCGGTAGGAGTCAGCAAACCCGCCGGACCGGCTTGCGCTTGATATGGTCCCGCGCCAAATCGAGCAGCTCGGTGGGCGGTTCGTAGCCGGTCTGGCGACAGTGCCGGAGATACTCGCTCAGCCGCGGCTCGGCATCGTACCGGCTGGCCAGTTCGATCAACTCCAGCAATTCGATCATACGCGGGGTCGGGACGGTGGCGACGGTTTGCAGCATGTAAGCATTCCTCGTGCAAGCGGAAAAAGGTTATTGACTTAAAATTAGGCACGTGGCGTGCCAGAACGTCCGTTGTTGTAGATGTCATCAAGTTCGAACCACCGACCATCGCCAGAAAACCGTAAAGTCGCCGCATCCAGGCGCAACTTTCTCTTCCACGCATCCCTTCGCCCTAGCCCCATCCCCCATGCCCGGCGGCAAGGGAACCGAAAGGTTTCACGCCCGGCAACGGATGCCCTTCCTCGTCCAGAGGAATGTCCACCCACTCATCCTGGTAAATGCGCCGCAGATCGAGGATCGACCAAGGCACCAGCACCAGCGCCGCCAGAATCCAGGCGATCAGATACCAGATCCAGCCGCCGCCGGGGATGAAGGTCGCAATCGCGACGAAGAACCCGGTCACGCCATAGAACCGGTAGGCCGCCTGCTGGGTGTAGTGGCCCACCTTGGGATCGGGATGGTGCCGGTTCAGGGCGTATACCAGCATCGAGGCACCGAACCAGAAGATCAGCAGGGGAAACGGCAGCAGGATCGCAATCAGGTTGCCATAATTCATCAGTGCGGAAGCCCGCTTGGCGGACGCTCCACGCGCCACTTTTCCAATAACCGTGTCTTCGATTTGTTCGAGAACGTGCATGATGGGAATCCTTCGGATTGGGAATGGACATGGCCCTCTTCGTTTCCGGTCATGTTCGAGAACCCCTCCGGCCTTGTCAACCGGTGGGCGGCCGTCATGATCGCGACTTGGCTGGACCGGCTCCAGCACGCCCTGCTACCCCCGACCTGCCTGCTGTGCGGGGTCGCCGGAACGGCGGGGCGCGATCTGTGCGCCGGCTGCGCCGCCGCCTTGCCGCGCAACACCGCGGCTTGCTCGCGTTGTGCCCTACCCCTGGCGGCTGGCCGAACCGGACCTTGCGATCGATGTCGGTCGCAACCCCGGGACTTCGACCGCGCCTACGTGCCATTTCGTTACCGCCCGCCGATGGACTTTCTGATTCGCCGGCTGAAATTCGACGGCCGGCTGAGCCACGCCCGGTTGCTGGGCGAATTGCTTGCCACCGCGCTGGCCGAGCGCGGCGATCCCCCGCCGGATTGCATCGTCCCCGTCCCTTTGCACCCGCTGCGCATTCGGGAGCGCGGCTTCAACCAGTCCCTGGAACTGGCCCGTGCCTCGGCCCGCCGCTTCCGGATACCGTTGCTGGCCGAGGGCCTGCGGCGGGTACGCTACACCGCCCCCCAGACCCGGCTGGATGCCCGCGACCGCCGGACCAACCTGCTGGGAGCGTTCGCGCTCGGGCAATCCCTGCCCGGACGGCGGGTCGCGCTTATCGACGATGTCGTGACCACGGGCAGCACGGTCGCGGAATGCGCCCGGGTCCTGCGGGTCGGCGGCGCGGCGGAGATCGAGGTTTGGGCCATCGGCCGCGCCGACGGTGAATCCTGAGCCGATCACGAATCGACCCGCGGTATCAAAACCGCCTCCCTCCTCAAGCGAGGAGCAATCATGTTGAAACCTCTGGGCCCGCACTGGGCCAGCACCATCACGAGGCACGGGTCTCAAGGGGAAATACTTCACCATCCAAAACCCTTACCCCGCCCGCACCGAAATCTCGTACAATGCCGCGCCATTTCGCCCCCAGGCAGTATTCGGCGCCATGAAAATCACGCTCTCCGCCTTCGATCAGGCCATCCGTTCCCACGACGAACTGATCAGTCGCCGTAATCTGGCGATCTGGGTCGGTGCCGAGCCGACCTTCACCGACCGTCGCTCCGAAGCGCCGGAATGGTTGTGCAACGCGCTCGGTCCCACCAAAAATGTTCACGCCCGGCACATGCTGGCCGAACTGCTGAACCGAACGCCCGGCGCCGCGGTTCTGCGCACCTTGGGCCGGCAATACTCCGCGGAAGACCAGCCACGCTGGAACCTGGGGCTCTACCAGCGACGCGACGGGCAGCCCGCCTGGTCCGGCCCGCCCGATCCGCTGATGGCCTTCGAACCGATCGCCCTGCCTCCCGGATTGCTGGAGGAATTCTGGGAGGAGCTGACCCGGCGACTCGGCGCGCGCGGCTGGACCGCCCTGCTGTTCGCGGTCGAACCTTATCCCAACTTGCGCATCGCCTTCCGCCGAGACTCCCAGCCCCTGCTGGCCAACCCCGAGCGGGATCCGCGGCTGACTCGCCCCAGCCCGCACGGCCGGCCGATCTCCCCACAAGGGGTCCACGACGAACTGGCCCAGCAGGGCATCTACCTGCTCGGCATCGGCTGGCCCGGTCTGGAGCAGGGTTCGGGCGCAGCCGCCGCGCCCTGCGTGGAACTGCCGAGTTGCGGCGAGCCAGGCCTGTTCCTCAACCTACTGGAGGCAATCGGCGAGGCAGCGCGCGCGTCCGGCCTACCGGGCCTGATCCTGACCGGCTTCCCGCCGCCGGTGGATGCCTCGGTGGCCTGGACCACGCTGATGCCGGATCCGGCTGTGGTGGAAGCCAACCTGGCTCCGGCGCCGAACATCGCCACCTTCCTGCGCGAGAGTCGGACCGGCTTCGCCGCTGCTACCGCCGCCGGTCTCGCACCTTACCGCCTGCACTACAACGGTCAACTTGCTGATTCCGGTGGTGGCGGCCACCTGACCCTGGGCGGTCCGACTCCGGAAAACAGTCCGTTCCTGACCCAGCCCCACCTGCTGCCTGCCCTGCTCGGCTATTTCAACCGTCACCCCGCCCTGTCGTTCCTGTTCGCCAGCGATTTCGTCGGCAGTTCGAGTCAGGCGCCGCGACCCGACGAACGAACCGCCGACGTCTTTCAGGAATTCGGCCTGGCATTGGCTCTACTCAAGCACCAGCGCAATCCGACGCCGGATTTGCTTTGGCAAAGTCTTTCGCCCTTTTTGGCCGATCCGTCCGGCAACCGGCACCGGACCGAAATCAATATCGAAAAACTGTGGAATCCCTATCTGCCCGACCGCGGCCGACAGGGACTGGTCGAATTCCGTGCCTTCCGGATGCCGCCAACACCGGAACGGCTGGCGGCCCTGGCGGTGTTGCTGCGCGCTATCGCCGCCATGCTGATTCGGACCCCGGACTATCCGGCGCCAGTCCGCTGGGGTCCGGAGCTGCACGACCGCTTCGCTCTACCCTTTTATCTGCGCGCCGATCTATGGGATGTTCTGGACGAACTGGCCAGTGCCGGACTGGGACTCGGGCAACCGCTCATCGCGGAACTGCTGGATGAAAGCTACCACTGGGTGGGCGAGGCGGAATTTGGCGACTGCCGGCTGGCAGTCCGGCGTGGCCTGGAATTCTGGCCCCTGCTCGGCGACGCTCTTTCGCAGGAACACGGCCCCTCGCGGCTGGTGGACGCCAGTACCGCACGGCTGGAAATCAGCCTGCGAGCCCGGCCCGGCATCCCCCGTGAGGTACTGGCGGATTTTCGGTTGACAGCGAACGGCTACCGGCTGCCGCTACGCCGGGAAGAGGATCTGGATGGAGAAACCTGGCTGTGCGGGCTGCGCTATCGCCGCTTCAAGCCCTGGATCGGCCTGCATCCCACCCTGGAGGCGCAGGGACCGATCACACTGCTGCTGAGCCATCCTCGCCGGCCGGACGCGCTGCGGGTCACCTTGCACGAATGGCGGCCGCAGGGCGGCGGTTATCATGGCCTGCCCGCCGATCTGGAGGAGGCGACGTCTCGCCGGGCCGAGCGTTTTGTGAGCGAAGTGCTCGAAATCGCCCCAACCGCGCCGGCGCTGGAACCGCCTCCCGGCGCCCTGACTGCCCATAATTTCGATCTGCGATGGCTGTAGCCAGCAGGATGCCGGTGCTGCCGGCCCGACTGTTCAATCCTGATAACGACAGGCGCATAATGGCCGTCGCATCCAATAAAAACCCCCAAGGAGTGAGCCCCATCATGAGCGTCGAAATCGTCACCACCCAACCGTTCAAGGATCAAAAACCCGGCACCTCGGGGCTGCGCAAGAAAGTCAAGGTGTTCGAGAAACCGAACTACCTGGAAAACTTCGTCCAGAGCATTTTCGACACCCAGCGCGAACCGCGGGAGGCGCCGCTGGTGGTCGGCGGCGACGGGCGCTACTACAACCGCCAGGCCATCCAGACTATCCTGCGTATCGCCGCCGCCAACGGTTGCGCGCGGGTGGTGCTCGGTCAGGGCGGCATCCTCTCGACCCCGGCGGCTTCCCATCTGATCCGCCTGCACGAGGCCCGGGGCGGCATCATTCTGTCGGCCAGCCACAATCCCGGCGGTCCAGACGAGGATTTCGGCATCAAGTTCAATACCCCGAACGGTGGACCTGCTCCCGAAAAAGTCACCGAGGCCATCTATGCGGCCACCCTGCATATCAGTCGCTATCGCATTCTGAATACGCCCGACATCGATTTGGATAAAATCGGCACTACCTTCGTCGGCGACATGCGAGTGGATATCGTGGATTCGGTCAGTGATTACGCCGACTTGATGGAGCAGTTGTTCGATTTCGACCAAATCCGCGCGCTGTTCGAATCCGGCTTCCGGATGCGGTTCGACGCCATGCACGCGGTGACCGGCCCGTATGCCCGCGAGATCCTGGAAAATCGGCTGGGAGCGCCAGCCGGGACGGTGATCAACGGTGTTCCACTGGAGGATTTCGGTCACGGCCATCCCGATCCGAACCTGGTCTACGCCAAGGAGTTGGCCGATTATCTGTTCGGGCCGGACGCCCCGGATTTCGGCGCGGCCTCGGACGGCGACGGCGACCGCAACATGGTGCTGGGCCGGCATTTCTTCGTCACTCCCAGCGATAGCCTGGCGGTGATTGTGGCGAATGCCGACCGGGCGCCCGGCTATCGCAACCGGGTCGCCGGCGTGGCCCGTTCGATGCCGACCAGTCAGGCGGCGGACCGGGTCGCGGCCAAGCTGGGGCTGTCCTGCTACGAAACGCCGACCGGCTGGAAGTTTTTCGGCAACCTGTTGGACGCCAACAAGATCACTCTGTGCGGCGAGGAGAGCTTCGGCACCGGTTCGGACCACGTGCGCGAGAAGGATGGACTGTGGGCGGTTCTGTTCTGGCTGAACATCCTGGCCGCGCGCCGGCAGTCGGTGGCGGAAATCGTGCGCGAACACTGGCGTCTCTACGGGCGCAACTACTACACCCGGCATGATTACGAAGCGGTCGACAGCAAGGCCGCTGACGGACTGGTCGACGCCCTGCGCATCCAGTCCGCGACCCTGCCGGGACGACGGCTTGGCTCGTATACCGTGGATTACGCCGACGATTTCCATTATGTCGACCCGATCGACGACAGCGTGAGCGAAAAGCAGGGCATTCGCATCGGCTTCAAGGACGGATCGCGGATCGTCTACCGGCTGTCCGGCACCGGCACCGAGGGCGCGACGCTGCGGGTCTACATCGAGGCCTACGAATCCGACCCGGCCAAGCATGATCTGGACACCCAGCAGGCGCTGGCGGAACTGATCGGCATCGCCAACAGCCTCGCCGGCATCCGCGAACGTACCGGCCGCGACGCGCCGACGGTGATTACCTGATCCGCAGGGCGTCACGCTTGGGAATCGCCACCAAGGGATTCTCACGATTGTGGGAATCCTTTGCGGGCTGCAAGGCGAGTCGTGTCTGGTGACGAATAGAACTGCTGACGGCATCTCATCCTGCGCCGCACGGGACTTCACCGCCAAGGTTACCGGAACCTATGCCACCGTTCTGGCGGATCCGCCTTGGCGCTTCCAAAACCGCACCGGCAAGATGGCGCCGGAACATCAGCGCTTGTTGCGCTATCCCACCATGACGCTGGAGGAAATCTGCGCCATGCCGGTCGCGCCGGTGCTGGCTCCCGCCGCGCATCTCTATCTGTGGGTTCCTAATGCCCTGCTGTCCGACGGGCTGGACGTGATGCGCCGTTGGGGATTCACCTACAAAACCAATCTGGTCTGGTACAAGGCCCGCAAGGATGGCGGCCCCGATGGCCGGGGGGTCGGCTTCTATTTCCGCAACGTCACCGAACTGGTCTTGTTCGGTGTGCGCGGTCACCTGCGCACCCTGCAACCCGGTCGTACCCAAACCAACATTCTCATTTCACAAAAGCGCGAACACTCCCGCAAACCCGATCAGATTTACGACATCGTCGAAGCCTGTTCCCCCGGCCCTTATCTGGAATTGTTTGCCCGCTTTCGCCGGCCCGGCTGGGATCAATGGGGCAACGAGGATGTCGAGGAAAATTCGCTGAACGGGGTCGCGCTCAGGAAAGGACATGTAGATCCACTTGCGGATCCACAAATCCGCCTGCTCGAAGTACCACCACAATACCGGGGACCGGCCTGACCCCCAAGAGTCGCAACCGTCAATCCACCAATAAAAAAGGGACCGCTTTCGCGGTCCCCACCAGGCCTCAAAGCGAAATCAGAGAGGTCAATCAGAGGTAATCACCCTTGTAGCTTTCCAGGGTCTTAATGTAGTTGGCACGCTCGAACGCGGTCGGATCGGCGACGTTACGCTGGCTCATCGAGCCCTTCATCTGCGCCACCGAACTGTAGCGGTGCATTTCCATCCAGGTTTGCAAACCGTCGCGCAGGGTGGTCAGGTAATCGACGCCATGCTTGAGCAGGGCCGAGGTGGTCATCACCACATCCGCGCCCGCCATCAGATACTTCACCACCTCCACCGGCGTGTGCACGCCGCGGGTCGCGCCCAGCGAGGCCCGCAGCCGCCCGTACAGGACCGCGATCCACAGCAGCGGCAGGCGGATCTCGTCCGGCGCGCTCAGGCTCAGGTTCGGCGCCACATCCAGCTTGTCCAGATCGAAATCCGGCTGGTAGAAACGGTTGAACAGCACCAACGCGTCGGCGCCCGCATCATCCAGGGTTTTGGCCATCGAACCGATGGCGCTGAAGAACGGACTCAGTTTCACCGCCACCGGCACGGTTACCGCCGCCTTCACCGCCTTGACGATCTCGATGTAGCGATCCTCGACCTCGCGGCCGCTGGTGGTCAGATCGGCGGGGATGTAATAGATGTTCAGTTCGATGCCCTTCGCCCCCGCTTCCTCCATCAGCTTAGCGTACTCGATCCAGCCGGTGTTGGTGATGCCGTTCAGGCTGCCGATGAGGGGAATGTCCACCGCCTCGGAAGCCCGCCGCAGCAGGTCCAGATAGGTGTCCGGTCCGACCGTGTAATCGTCAATCTCCGGAAAATAGTTCAGCGACTCGGCGAAGCTCTCGGTGCCGGCCGTCATCAGGTACTCGAGCGAGGCGCTTTCATGCTTCAACTGTTCCTCGAACAGCGAGAACATGACCACGGCCGCCGCGCCCGCGTCCTCCAGGCGCTTGACGTTGGCCACGCTCCCCGACAACGGCGAGGCCGACGCCACGATGGGATGTTGCAGTTCCATCCCCATGTAAGTGGTTCGTAAATCCATGGTGATTCCTTCTACGTGCAGTATGCGGGTGGCGGGCGATTCCGGCCCGAGTGGCCCGGAACCGCCGCGCCCTTATTGTTTGAACTTCGGCTGGAACGTCGCGCCGCTGCGAGCCGCCATTTCCTCGTACACCGACCAGCGCTGGTTGATCGCCTGCTGGCCCAACTCCATGAGATGCTCGGCCTCCCTGGGGTTGGTATGGGCCAACACCTTGTAGCGCACCTCGTTGTAGGCGTATTTTTTGAGCGGGATCTTCGGACGCCCCGAATCGAGGACGAACGGATTCTCGCCGGATTCGCGCACCGCCGGATTGTAGCGGACCAATGGCCAATGTCCGCTTTCCACCGCCAGATGCTGCTGGTCCAGCCCGCGCTGCATGTTGATGCCGTGGGCGATGCAGTGGCTGTAGGCCAGAATCAGCGACGGTCCCGAATAGGCCTCGGCCTCGCGGAAGGCCAGCAACGTCTGCTGGGGGTTGGCCCCCAGCGCGATCCGGGCCACATAGACGTTGCCGTAGGAAATCGCCTGCAGCGCCACGTCCTTCTTGCCGATCTGCTTGCCAGCGGCGGCGAATTTGGCGACCGCGCCCAGCGGAGTGGATTTCGACATCTGGCCGCCGGTGTTGGAATACACCTCGGTATCCAGCACCAAAATGTTAATGTCGCGACCGCTGGCCAGCACGTGATCGACGCCGGACGAACCGATGTCGTAGGCCCAGCCGTCGCCGCCGACGATCCAGACGCTGCGCCGCACCAATTGGTCGGCGATCGCCAGTAGATGCTGGGCGCGGGGATCCTTGAGTTCCCGCAGGCGCTGCTTGAGTTCGGCCACTCGACCGCGCTGGCGGCGGATGTCGATCTCGGTGACCTGCTCGGCTCCGATCAGGTCGTCCACCAGTTCCTCGCCGATCTGGGACGCCAGCGCCCGCAGCAGTTCCTGAGCGAAGGCCAGATGCTTGTCGGCGGTCAGGCGGAAACCCAAGCCGAATTCGGCGTTGTCCTCGAACAGCGAGTTTGACCAGGCCGGGCCGCGTCCTTCGCTGTTGACCGACCACGGCGTGGTCGGCAGGTTGCCGCCGTAGATGGAGGAACAACCGGTGGCGTTGGCCACCAGCAGCCGGTCGCCGAATAATTGCGAGAGCAGCTTGAGGTAGGGCGTCTCGCCGCAGCCGGCGCAAGCGCCGGAGAATTCGAACAACGGCGGCAGGAACTGCACGCCGCGCACCGTCGAGAAATCCACCCGGCCGCGATCGATCTCGGGCAGGGTCTCGAAGAAGCCGATGTTGGCCTGCTCGCTTTCCAGCACCGGCTCCTTGAGCGCCATATTGATGGCCTTGCGGTTGGCCTGCTCCTTGCTCTTGGCCGGGCAGACCTCCACGCACAGCCCGCAGCCGGTGCAGTCCTCCAGGTACACCTGCAGGGTATAACGGATGTCCGGGAAGCCCCTGGCGTCGATGGGCGCGGTCTTGAACGCCTTCGGCGCCTTCTCCATGCTGGCTTCGCTATAGAACTTCGACCGGATCACGCCATGCGGACAGACCATACTGCAATTGCCGCACTGAATGCAGATATCCGGCTCCCAGATCGGCACGAAGTTGGAGATGTTGCGCTTTTCCCATTTGGTGGTGCCACTGGGATAGGTGCCATCCACTGGCAGAGCACTGACCGGCAGTTCGTCGCCGCGCCCGGCCATCATCATCGCCGTGACTTTTTGCACGAACTCCGGCGCGTGGGCCGGTACAATCGGTGGCAATTGACGGGTGCCGACCGCCTGCGCCGGCACCTCGACCCGGCGCAGATTGGCCAGGGTATTGTCCACCGCTACGAAATTCTTGCGCACCACCTCTTCGCCCTTGCGCGCGTAGGTTTTCTTGATCGAGTATTTGATCTTGTCGATGGCCTTGTCTCGCGGCAACACCTTGGAAATGGCGAAGAAGCAGGTTTGCATGATGGTATTGATCCGCGTCCCCATGCCGTTGTCGCGGGCCACTTTCTCGGCGTTGATGCCGTAGATCTCCAGTTTCTTGGCGATGATTTCCTCCTGCACCGGGCGTGGAATCCGGTCCCAGGCCTCCTCTGGTTCGTGGGGGCTGGTGTTGAGCAGCACCACCGCCCCCGGCGCGGCCCGCTTCAGCACGTCGCCGCGATCCAGAAAATTGAACTGGTGGACACCGATGAAATTGGCCGACTGCACCAGATAGGGCGCGCGAATCGGATCGGGGCCGAACCGCAGGTGGGAGACCGTTTGCGAGCCGGATTTCTTGGAGTCGTAAACGAAATAGCCCTGGGCAAAAAATTCGGGGTCGTCGCCGATGATCTTGATCGAATTCTTGTTGGCGCCGACCGTGCCGTCCGCGCCCAACCCAAAGAACATGGCGCGCACGACTTTATGAGACTCGATGTCGAAGCTCGGGTCCACGTCCAGGCTGGTATGCGCCACATCGTCGATGATTCCGACGGTGAAATGGTTCTTGGGCTGGTCCTTGTGCAGTTCGTCGAACACTGCCTTGCACATCGCCGGGGTGAACTCCTTGGACGACAGGCCGTAACGACCGCCGATGATCCGCGGCAAGGTTGGCGTCGGCAGCGTGCCGGCGGCTTGGGCTTCCACCAGGGTATTGACGATTTCCAGATACAGCGGCTCGCCGGTCGCGCCCGGTTCCTTGGTGCGTTCCATGACCGCGATGGATTGGACGCTGGCGGGCAGCGCCGCCAGGAAATGACGGGCCGACAAAGGCTGGCAGAGGCGGACCTGGATCACGCCGACCCGCTCGCCACGCTGGTTCAGATAGGCCGCGGTTTCGCAAGCGGTTTCCGTGCCGGAACCCATTAAAATGATGACTCGCTCGGCGTTTGGGTCGCCGAAATAGTCGAACAGGTTGTAACGGCGGCCGGTGACGCCGGCGAATTGGTCCATCACCGCCTGCACGATCCCAGGCACCTTGGCGTAGAACGGATTGACCGTTTCGCGGCTCTGGAAATAGACATCGGGATTCTGGGCGGTGCCGCGAATGAACGGCCGGTCGGGATTGAGCGCCCGAGCGCGATGAGCCAGCACCAGGTCGTCGCGGATCATCGCCCGCATGTCATCGTCGGTCAGCAGGGTCAGCTTGTTGACCTCGTGCGAGGTGCGGAAGCCATCGAAGAAATGGATGAACGGCACCCGCGCCTCCAGCGTGGCCGCCTGGGCGATCAGCGCCATGTCGTGCGCTTCCTGCACCGAACCGGAAGCCAGCAGGCAGAAACCGGTCGGGCGCACCGCCATGACGTCCTGATGGTCGCCGAAAATCGACAGGCCCTGGGTCGCCAGGGAGCGGGCGGCGACATGGAACACCGCCGAAGTCAGTTCGCCGGCGATCTTGTACATGTTGGGGATCATCAGCATGAGCCCCTGGGATGCAGTGAACGTCGTAGTCAAGGCGCCGCTCTGCAACGCCCCGTGCGCCGCGCCAGCCGCACCGCCCTCGTGCTGCATCTCCATGACCAGGGGAACGGTGCCCCAGATGTTCTTGATGCCCTCGGCCGCCCACTGATCGGCCAGCTCGGCCATGGTCGAGGAGGGAGTGATGGGATAAATGGTGCAGACTTCGTTGACCCGGTAGGCGACGTAGGCCGCAGCCTCGTTGCCGTCGATAGTAGTGACTTGCCGTTCGGTCATTGCGCTTCTCTTCTCTATGGCCCGCATCATGCGGCGGGCGGTGGACTCTTTAACGTGATGAGGCGTTACAACAGAGGCGGGAGGCGGCTCCCGCCTCCGTCATCAAACCCCCTGCCCCGCCGTTTCCGCCGGCGGCTCGGGGAACATGTCGATGGCATGGCAGGGGCACTGTTCGAAGCATACCGCGCAGCCGGTGCAAAGATCGTAGTTGTAGCGGTAGCGCCGGCCCGGTCCCAGCTTGATGATGGCGTCCTCGGGGCAGGCGCCGTAGCAGCCGTCGCACTCGTAACAGTTGCCGCAGGACAGGCAGCGCTTGGCCTCGTACAACGCTTCCTTCGGCCCCAGGCCGGCGACGACCTCCTCGAAACTGCTCTGGCGGATTTTCATCTCCAGATGGCCCTGCGGACGCTGGGCGGCATCGGTGTAATACCAGACATGCAGCTTGTCGAAAGTCGCCAGATCGTGCTTGGGCTGCCTGGCGTAGGATTCGCCGCGCAGCCAGGCATCGATGTTGCGCGCGGCTTTCTTGCCGTGGCCGACGCCGATGGTCACGGTACGGTCGGACGGCACCATGTCGCCGCCGGCGAACAGACCCAGACTGCCGGTCATCATCTGCTCGTTGACGATGACCACGCCATCGGCCTTGAACTGAACGCCAGGCACCTTTTGCATGAAGCTGGTGTCCACGTCCTGACCCAGCGCCATGATCAGCGCATCCGCTTCGAGGGTCTCGAACTGCCCGGTGGGCCGCGGCCGACCCTTCTCGTCCACCTCCATCACCTCGACGGTGAACTGGGTTTCGTCGATGTTCTTGATGGTGCGCAGCCAGTGGATCTTGACGCCCTCTTCCAGCGCCTCGTCGGCCTCGAACTCATGGGCCGGCATGTGGGCGCGGTCGCGGCGGTAGATGATCAACGGCTCGTAGCCCAGCCGCTTGGCCACCCGGGCGGCGTCCATCGCGGTGTTGCCGCCACCGTAGATGGCGACCCGGCGGCCCAGTTTCGGGGCGTTGCCGGTTTCCACGTCCTTGAGGAAGCTGATGGCGTCGAGCATCTTGCCGGCATCGCGGGCCGGGATGTCGGTGCGCTTGCTGATGTGAGCGCCGACGGCTACGAAGATGGCGTCGAAATCGCCTTCCCGCTTCTCAGCCAATAGATCATCGACCCGATGATTCAGGACGATCTTGACGCCCATGTTTTCGATGCGCTTGACCTCGGCGTCCAGCACGTCGCGCGGCAGCCGGTAGGAGGGAATGCCAAAATGCATCATGCCGCCGGCCATCGGCCCGGCCTCGTGGATTTCGACCTCGTGGCCCATCCGCGCCAGATGATAGGCGGCGGAGAGCCCGCTGGGACCGGCACCGACCACTAGCACCCGCTTGCCGCTGGACTTGGCGGTCACTTCAAACTGCCAGTTCTCCTGCAAGGCCATATCGCCCAGGAAGCGCTCGACGGCGTGAATGCTGACCGGCGAATCCAGCTTGCCTCGATTGCAGGCGGTTTCGCAGGGGTGATAGCACACCCGGCCATGAATGGCCGGCATGGGATTGTTCTCGGTCAGAGCCTGCCAGGCTTCCTTGAAGCGGCCCGCCTGGGCGTGCGTCAGCCAGGCCTGGATGTTCTCGCCCGCCGGGCAGGCGTTGTTGCAGGTCGGCAACAGGTCCACGTAGACCGGCCGCTGGATGCGTTGCGGGCCGACGTTGCGTTTCTCGTGCGTTAGATCCAGCGGACGCGTCATGTTGATGGGCTTGTCAGTCATGGTGCTTCTCTTCGATAGTCGGTTGTCTGGTGGTTAAAAACCCCCCGCCCCGGGGGGACGGAAAGAGCCCGGTAGCGACAAACAGCACTGTTGCCCGGAGTCGATATTGTCCACAAGTATGGGCAAAGCCGTGGCGTGTTGCAGGGACCGACCATCCAGCATCGGGATCGCTTACGGCTAAACTTGATCACGTATAAGGTAGAACATTTTGGCTGGAAGTGAATGATGGATTTCCCATCAGCCATCCGGC
>JAVMKL010000016.1:0-28419 GCA_031732875.1 Candidatus Competibacter sp.
GGCCGCGCCACCCGGAAAACATCCGACCGTGCTGGTACGGCCGAGACCGGATTCCTCCGCACTATTGCACCGCCAGGCTTCCCACTCATCTCCCCAAGGATAGCGCCGCCCTGCCGGCCCACGCGCCGCCCATTCCCATTCGGCTTCCGTCGGCAAGCGGAAGGTTCCGGGCGGCTCATACATCTGCTCGTTGAGCCAGTGGCAATAGGCTTCCGCTTCATACCAGGAAACGCCGATCACCGGCTGGTTCGGCTGGGTCCAGACGGGATCATTCCACAGCCAAGGTTCTGACTGATTCTGTCCTTCCCGCCATCGTAGCCCACCCTCGCTCCAGTAGCGTGCCTCTCGATAACCGCCCTGCTCCACGAACGGTTTGAATTGCGCCACCGTCACCGGATAGGCCGCCAGTTCAAAATCGGCGATCTCCAGCGGCGCGGCATCGGCGGGCCAGTTCTCCTCGTCGCCGGCTTCGGGATCCGGTTTCGCGCCATTGCCCAAGCGCAATCCGGAAAATCCGGGAAACCGGCCGCTGGCGCGAACGGTTTGCGTGCCCGGAATCCGCACCCAGAGAAAGTCCGGCAATCCGTCCGGACCGAGTCCGACGCCGGGGCGCTCATCGAAGCCCAGCCGGCCCAACGCGCGCCACAGGTAATCCCGCTCGGGAGGTTTGAGGTGCTCCAGCGCGTGCTTGCAGGCCTGGCGCAACGGGTCGGCGAAATGCCTCAGGTTCCATCCCCGGGCATGAGCCACTTCCAGACAGTCGGCGAGGAGCAAGGCCGGGTTCGGTTCGGCGACCAGGCGCTCGGGCTCCAGTTGTTGCAGCAGGGGGTCGTAGCCCGCCACGGCGCTCTCGGGTGAATCCTGATCGGCGATGGCGCAGAACAGGAAGGTGAGCGTGCGGCGCCAGGCCGGGATCGCGGCATACCGTTTCAGCAGGTCTGGCGCGCCGTCGCCGATGCGCCGCAGCCGCACGGCGGCCAGAAATTCCTGAAAGCTCAGGTGATAAAAGCCGGCGCGACGCCCGGCGCGCGGCAACAGCAGCCCGGAGTTGGATAACAGATCTTCTCGGCGGCTGGCCGCGTCGGCGCCTCCGCCTTCGGTGGTCCAGTCAGTTTGCGCCAGGGCCGCCAGGATGCGGTCCACCTCGTCAATCCCGACTTCAGGCGCCGGTGTGGTTCTCGGTTTCTTGGGATCGCCCTGGTGCATCCCGAGCGCCACGGCGGACAGGCGCAGTCGCGCCCGGTCGCGTTCGTTCTCGGTGAGATAGCGCTTGTGCAACACCTGATTGACCACGCTGTCGTAGAGCCGATAGAAATCCTGCGGCAGGCGCTGGCCCTCGTCGTATTTGACGCACAACGCGGTCAGCAACATCGGGTTGGCGCGCAGTTCGGCGAGATCGGGGCGTCCGCCGAGGTGGGCAATCAGGCCGCTGGCCTTTTCCTCGGCGCGCGGCGGGTCAGCGGCGGCATACCAGCGACGGACGAAAGTCTCTTGCAGCGGTTCGGGCAGTTCTCCCAGATCGGCCTGCGGCAGATTGAGGCTCCGGCGGTCGGCATCGTCCAGACCGTAGGGACGGCTGGTCAGCAGGATCCGATTGCCGGCTTTCAGCCATTCGGGCAGCGCATCGGCCAGGCCGCTCAGCAGATTGCGCCGGGGCCGGTGAGGGCCGAGCGTTTCCGGCACTTCATCCGCGCCATCCAGGATCAGCAGGCAACGACCGTGGGTCAGTTCTTCCCGCCAGACCTCCGGGGTCAGCCCGCCGGGTTTCGCTGCCGCCAACCAGCCGGCCAAAGCGACTTCGAGCTGCGCCTGGGTCCAGTGGCCGTTGCCCGCCAGGCATTTGTCGTGATCCGCCCATTCGCGCAGCCGGCAGAGCAAGGGAAAACGAACGCGCAAGTCAGTCGGGAGTTGTTCCTCGAATCCTTCCGGTGTTTCCACGGGGTGCGGTGGCAGGGAACCACAGGCGACCGCCAGCGCCAGCCAGCGGCAGAAGGTGGATTTGCCGGCGCCGGGGGCTCCTGGAACGTAGAGCGATTCCTCGCCGAGGCGGTGCAGGAGCAAGTCGGGCTGTCGCTCACGGCCAAAATCAGCCCTGCGCTCGTCGCCCTTTTTATCCGCCTTCGGGGCGGTGACCGCTGGAACGTAGACCTGACCGAGGCGCACGTTCTGGGTTTCCTTCAGGTCCAGCCCCAGCAATTCCACGCTTTCGCAGGTGCGGCGAAGCCAGGCCAGGTAAGCCTCGCGGATCGCGGCGCAGGAGGCAGTGACGGCGCCACTACCGGCTTGCTGTTCGAGGGCGCGCAGGGCCTCCAGTACGACGGTTGCCAGACTGTCCGGCGTCGTGAAGGTCCTGACGCCGTGTTCGAGTCCAACATGCTTGCGAAACGCGGCAATCTTGGATTTGGGATTCTGCCAGTTCGGATCGGCACGCTTGGGAAGCCATGGGTGCTCCTCATCCAAGAGGAACACCAGACGCGGCTTGCCCTTGTGCACGGCCTCCTCGTACTCCAACTGGGTGATGGAAAGCTTTTTTGGGTTATCCTTTGGGGGCTGAAAACCATAGCGCAGCGCGAGGACGAGCACGTAGTAATCGCACTGGGCGACATCCACCAAACACTTGTCCTGCGGACGCTCGTCGAATGCGGAGTATTTCTCCATGCATTCGACGTCGAACTGGGCGTGCTCCAACGCCGTCTTCACCGCCGCGCGATGATCGGCCAGGTCCATGTAGGTCGAGGAAACGTATACCCGCTTCTTAAGAGGCTGCATAAAAACTAACCGACTGATTCATAAAAACTCCGTAGGATACGCATGGCATACCTCACGATGCCGCGCCAACCGATATCACCTTGGGGTCGCCGGCGAGCGGCGGACGTGAGTCCGCTGTTTCCGTGCCAGCCGAGATCGCCGACCCCTTGCCGCGTTCCGGGAAACAGGGGGCTGACGCCCCCCGCTCGCCGAACGACCGCGCCGCTCCCACAGGGAGAGGGGAGTTTTTGTACAGTCTCTCAATCCTGGCTTGGATAACCGTCATTCAACCCCGAGCCCGCCTGTCGAGCGCCTCCTCGATCCTTGCAGCCCACTCTACGGTATCGCCGCGCGCCGACCGCGCGTTGCGGATCAGGGCCAGGTTGCGCGCGGTGGTTTCCGGCTCCCAATTCTCCCGGACGGCCGCAAGCGCATGAGCGGCGGCCTCCCTCGCCGCCGACTCGTCCTTTTGCAGAACGGCCAATTCGAGCAGCGTGGCATGATCCCAGTAATCCGGCGTGCCTTTGGCCAGCCGCCGCTTGACGGCGTAGGTCACGACCGGCAACAGTTCCAACCGGCGCGGATCGGGCGGGTTCTTCAGTTCCATCAGCGTCACCGCGTTGATGCCGGGGTAGGCGTCGCGCCAATCGGTTTCGAAACCTTGCAGGTAAGTGTCGATGGCTTTGATGAGCCAGCCAGCGGCGGCGAGCGAGTCATCGGCCTTGCGCGCTTCGTCCCAGCGATCCTTGTACACCCGGCCGAGCAGACCGTTGGTTTCGCTGCTCGGTCCGCGCTCCTCAATCAGCTCGCGCAGCACCTGCTCGGCTTCATTGCGACGCTGGAGCCGGTTGAGCGCGAACCCGAGTTGTTCCCGCACCATCACGCTGCGCGCCAGCGGCGCGGGCATTTGGGCGGCGAGATCGACCATCGCCGGCCAGTCGCTTACGGCGCGATAGGACAGAAACAGGTCGATCACCACCCCGGATTCGAGATTCCGCACGTCGCCCAGTGCGCTCGCCGCCTGCCGGAGAGCGTCCTTGCCGGCGCGGCGGGCGGCGGCCAGGCGATTGCGCGCCTCCACCGCGTAGCGCGCCCGATCCCGGAAGACATCGGTCTTCAGGCGAGCGATGTCCGGTGCGCTATAGCCGTCCACCAACTGAAAGACCGGGCTGTCGGTACCCGGTTCGCCCTGCTGGGCTTTCGCGGCCTCCAGCAGCTTGCGCAAACCGGTGCGAGCGGCCTCCAGGTCCGCCGGCCGGCCGGCCGGGTCCAGCGTATAGGGCAGCGCGCGCAGCGGCGCGACGTCGAACATCATGCGTTCCGTGCCCGCGTACAGCAGGACGGTGGTCGCCGGACGAATGCCGTGGCGCAGGCCGAGCTCGTAGAAGACGTTGGCGTTGGCGCCGGTCAGGTCCGCCACGGCGAAATCGCACAGGATCAGCCGCTCGAACATCGGCTTGTGGATAATTCCGCCGCCGACTTCCTCGTCCGCGCGCAGCGGTTCCATGCCGGCCGCAGTGATGGCCGGGGCGATCAGGTCCTGGTAGACGGCGTCGAAATCCACCGTGACGCCGGAGGGGATGCTCTTTTTGCCGAATGGCATCAGCACGAAACAGAGAGGTAGCATCGTTCTTTTCCTTGCCGAAAAATAACGTGTCAGCACCCGGCCCATCGCCGCCCATCACATTCCAAAATCTCTGGTCATCCGTTATGAATTCCAAGCGGGCACGCCATCGGGTCGGGAGCCAGCCTATCCTTGAATGATAGGAGATTCTGATCAACCCAACGGAGACGCCATCATGAACCGGACCGGAATCGTCTTGCTGGAATTCGACCCCGACTCGAACAAACTGGGCAAGAAAAAAAAGCTGTCGGATGGACTCTCGGCCGTGGTGCAAATCGGCGACACGCTCTGGGTCGCCAACGATGAAGCCTTGAGTTTGGAACGGCTATCTCGCCGGCGTGGAAACAGCGACGGCGCAATCCGTTACGCCGACCACCGGCAATTCCCGCTGCACGAAGTTCTGCAACTGCCGATACCACCCGCAGCGGACGGCAAGATCGAGGAGGCGGACATCGAAGGGTTCGACTACGACGGTGGCTATCTCTGGTTGGTTGGTTCGCACAGCCTGAAGCGCGGCAAACCAGACGAAGAGGACTCCATCGAAAAGAATACCAAACGCTTGGTCAAGGTCAGTCGCGATGGCAACCGCTTTCTTCTCGCCCGCATTCCCCTGTCGGACGACGCCACGCCATCGCTGGAGCGGACGGTCGAACGGAACGGCCATACGCGGACCGCCGCCCGGCTGCGCGGCGACGCCGTCGGCAGCGCGCTGACCGAGGCGCTCGCGACCGATCCACACCTGGGACCGTTCCTCGCCATCCCCGGCAAGGACAACGGCTTCGATATCGAGGGGCTGGCCGTCGCCGGCGATCGCGTTTTCGTCGGACTGCGCGGCCCGGTGCTGCGCGGCTGGGCGGTGATTCTGGAACTGGCTCTGGAACAACAGGACGCTTCCACCCTGACGTTGAAACCCATCGGACCGGACGGTCGGCCCTACCGCAAACACTTTCTCGACTTGGGGGGCTTGGGCGTTCGGGACTTGTGCGTGCAAAGCGACGACTTGCTGGTTCTGGCCGGTCCGACCCTGACGGTGGCCGGACCGCAGAAGGTCTTTCGCTGGCCCGGTGGAGCGCGACCCGACCGGGAATCGCTGGTGTTCGGCCAGGATCTGCCGACCGTTCTCGATATCCCCGTCGGCACCGCCCCCCAACAGGCGGAAGGCATGGCGCTGTTCGACAGCGACGGCAACGGCAACCGCTCCATTTTGCTGGTCTACGATGCCGCCGAGAACCGGCAACGGGACGAACGCACCGTCGAAGCCGACTTCTTCGCGCTGCCCTGATCCGGCAATGCTCCGCAATCCCAACCGCTCCTACAGCTTGTGCGTCTCCGGCGCGCAACCCCGCTCGCGGTACTGTCGGAACCGCTCGCGCGACCTCGCCAGCACGTCGGGATTCTGATCGACCAGCTCCACCACCCGCTCGAACCGCTCGAAGCCTTCGGGCAGCGCGTCGGTGAAATTGATCAGCACCCGCGCGTTCGCGTCCGTCGGCAACACCGCGCCGACCAGCACCGGCGAACTCTCCTCCCCGGCCAGCGGATAGCGCTCGTGCGGCACGAAGCTGTCCTGTCGGAAGGTCCACAGCAGATCGTCCAGCGCCGCCGCCTGCGCCTCGGACGCGGTAAGAAGGTAAACCGTATGACCGAGGCTGTAGGCCTTGTCGGTCAGCCGGCAGGCCAGCAGCGCCCGACCGTTGTCCTTGCAGTCGGGCAGCACGTAGAAATCAATGCGCGGCACGTCCTGCCTCTCGATTCGTCTCGGCGACCCGGTCCAGCAGATACTGAGTCAGCAACGGCACCGGCCGCCCGGTCGCGCCCTTGGCCTTGCCGGTCTTCCACGCCGTGCCCGCGACGTCCAGATGCGCCCAGTGAAATTTCTTGGCGAAGCGGGACAGGAAACAGGCGGCCACGATCGCGCCGCCATCGCGGTTGGCGGCGACGTTGGCCATGTCGGCGAAGTTGCTGTCCAGCGCCTCCTGATAATCCTCCCACAGCGGCAGTTCCCACACCCGGTCGCAGGCGGCGTGAGCGGCGGCGGCGAGCGCGTGCGCCAGCGGCGGGTGGTTGCTGAACAGCCCGTGCGGATGGCGACCCAGCGCGACGATGCAGGCTCCGGTCAGGGTGGCGATGTCCACCACCACCGCCGGCTCGTCGCGCTCGACGTACGTCAGGGCATCGCACAGGATCAGCCGGCCCTCGGCGTCGGTGTTGAGAATTTCAACCGTCTGGCCGGACAGACTGGTGACGATGTCGCCCGGCCGGGTGGCCCGCCCGCCCGGCATGTTCTCCACCGCCGGAATCAACCCGATCACGTTGAGCGGCAGGTCCAATTCCGCGCAGGCCCGCAGGGTTCCCAGCACGCTGGCCGCCCCGCACATGTCGAACTTCATTTCGTCCATGCCCTCGCCGGGCTTGAGCGAAATGCCGCCGGTATCGAAGGTCACCCCCTTGCCGACCAGCACGCAGGGCTTTTGCCGGACCGGACCCCGCCGGTACTCCAGGCGGATCAGCTTGGCCGGCTGGGCGCTGCCGCGAGTCACCGCCAGCAGCGCGCCCATTCCCAGCCGCTCCAAATCGGCCTCCTCCAGCACCTCGACCCGCAGCGCGGGAAATTCCCCGGCCAGCGCTCGGGCCTGTTCGGCCAGATAGGCGGGGGTACAGATATTGGGCGGCAGGTTGCCCAGATCCTTGGCCAACTTGACGCCGGCGGCGATCGCCACCCCCTCGCGCACCGCCTGTTCGCCGCCGGGCAACTCGCGCCGGCCAGGCACGCTCAGGATCATCTTGCGCAGGGACCGCCGCGGAGCGTCCTTCTTGCTTTTGAGCGGGTCGAAGCGGTAGCGCGAGTCCTCGACCGCCTCGACGACCTGGCGGATCTTCCAGTTCAGATCGCGGCCCTTGACGGGGAGATCGGTCAGGTAGACCGTCGCCTCGATGGCGCCCGTGTCGTTCAGCGCCGTCGCGGCATGAGCCGCAATCTGGCGGAAGCGGCGGTCGTCCACCTCGCGCTCCCGACCGCAACCGACCAGCAGCACCCGCTCGCACAGCGCCTCCGGCACGTTGAACAGCAGCAGCGACTGGCCAAGCTTGCCTTCCAAATCGCCCCGGCGCAGCAGGTTGCCGAGATAGCCGCCGCAGGCGGCGTCGAACTGTTCGGCCGCCGGCGTCAGACGCCGGGATTCGTAAGCACCCAGCACCAGGCAGGCGGTCCGCTGCTTTTCCGGATTCCCGCTCTTGACCGTGAATTCCATCGGTGGGCGACCCTCTTTGGACTGATATGGTTCGTTTGTCGTCATCGTCGTAAACTTGCCAAGTTTAGCCGGAAATCAACCCACCTCACAGTTGCGCGCCGGGGAGTCGCTTCGGGCTTGCCATCCACCATCGACCGTTACGTGATCCGCGAGATCGGCCTGACCCTGCTGGCGACCACGCTTGCCCTGCTGGCGATCATCCTCAGCCATCGCCTCGCCGGCTATCTGAGCAAGGCCGCCAGCGGGTTGCTGGCTCGGGATTCCATCTTCCTGCTGCTGGGCCTGCAGGCGGTCGAACTGCTGGTCGTTTTCCTGCCGCTGGCCTTCCTGCTGGGCACCATGCTGGCGCTGGGCCGGCTGTACCGCGATCACGAAATGACCGCGCTGGCCGCCTGCGGTCAGGGTCCCCTGTCCGTGTATCGCGCCATCTTTCTACTGGCGGCGCCGCTGGCCCTGGCCACGGCGGGACTGTCGCTGTTCCTGCTGCCGATCACCATGGAACTGCAGTACGAGGCGCTGGACAAGGCCCGCAAGGAGGCCGAAGTGTCGATGTTCGTGCCGGGCGCTTTCCGCGAAGTGCTGGACGGCCGGCACGTGGTCTATATCGGCGCCATGGACGGTCGCGAACTCCGCAACGTCTTCATTCAGAGCCGCGAGCCGGATGGCGACATCAGCATCACCACCGGGAATCAGGGCCGGCAGGAAATCGGCGAGGACGGCATCCGGCGTATCGTGCTCGATCGCGGCTACCGTTACCGGGGCACGCCCGGCCGGGGCGACTACGAAATGGTCAAGTTCGAGCGCGCCACCGTGCGGATCGACACCGCTCCCCCCGCCCCAGCTTGGCAACACCGGGAGACGTTTCCCCTCCGCCAGTTGTGGGGTTCGAACGAACCCCGCTCGATCGCCGAATTGCACATGCGGTTCAACAGCCCGATCCAGATCCTGGTCATCGCCCTGTGGGCGCCGTTGTTGGCTCGCGCCCACCCCCGCGAGGGCCGCTACGGCCGGATCGTCGCGGCCGCGCTGATTTACGCGATCGACTTCAACCTGATTGGAATGGGCGAGTCCTGGCTGAGCCACGGCATCGTCGGCGCGAAGGTCGGCTTGTGGTGGGTCCACGGCCTGTTCGTGCTGTTCGCCGCCGGTCTGCTGCTCCAGCATCACTTCAGCAGCCGGGGCTTCCGGCTGTTGCGACGGGTAATCCGGCAACGGAGCGCCGCATGAAAATTCTCGACCGCTACATTTTCCGGACCGTCGCCACCACCACCCTGGTCGCCCTGCTGGTCCTGCTGCTGCTCGAATTCTTTCTGGGCCTGCTGGTGGAACTGGAAGAGGTCGGCAAGGGAAATTACACCTTCATGGCGGCGATCCGCTACCTGCTGCTGATCCAGCCGCAGCGCCTGTACGAGGTGTTTCCCATGGCACTGCTGGTGGGGGGCCTGCTGGGCATGGGCGCGCTGGCCGGCGGCAGCGAATTGATCGTCATGCGCGCCGCCGGCCTGTCCCTGACCCGACTGACCGGCTCCGTCCTGGGGGCGGGACTGCTGCTGAGCCTGGCGGTGCTGGCCATCGGCGAGTTCGCCGCTCCGCCGCTGGAGCAGACGGCCCGCGAACAGCGGGCCGCCGCCACGAGCCGGGACATGGCCATCCGCGGCGGCCGCGGCTTCTGGGCGCGGGACGGCGACCATTTCGTCCATGTCCGGGCGGTGCTGCCCGGCGTCCGGCTGGTGGATATCCACAGCTTCCAGATCGGCCCCGACGCCCGGCTCGAAAGCGTCGTTGCGGCGCAGAGCGCGCGCTACGTGAAAGGGCGCTGGCTGCTGGAAGGCGTCAATCGCAGCCTTCTGAACGGCGATGAGGTCCGAACCGAGCACCTGCCCAGCCTGGAGTTCGCTTCGGCCATCAGCCCGAAGATCCTGGACGTGCTGGCGGCCAATCCCAGCGAACTGTCGATTCGCGACCTGCTGGTCTACGTCGACTACCTGGAGCGCAACGGGCTGGACGCCCAGAATTACCGGCTGGCGCTGTGGCGCAAGCTGCTGGCGCCGCTGGCTTATGTGGCGATGCTGGTGGTCGCGATGCCGTTCGTGTTCGGCCCGCAGCGCTCGGCCGGGGCCGGCCAGCGGCTGCTGGTCGGACTGTTGCTCGGGCTGGCGTTCTTCCTGGTTAACTACCTGCTGGGCAACGTGGTGCTGCTGTACGGTTATCCACCGCTGGCGGGGGCGATCCTGCCGTCGCTGCTGTTCCTGGGAGGGGGATTTTACGCGCTGCACCGGCTGCGCTGAGCGATTTCAGGATTTTCTGGGCAACACCACCAGTTCGGTTTCCGACAGACGGTCGGGCAGGCGCAGAACCAGCAGCAGCAACAGACAGCCGAACCCGGCTCCCAGGCTGGGACCGAGGCCGGCCTCGAACACCCCGCGCAGGAAGAACACCGGCGCCAGCCACAGGCCGGCGATCAAAAACCGCAACAACGCCTGCCACCAGCCGATGCCCCGGCCATCGCGCCGTCGCACGCGCAACCGCCACGCGCGCATCCCCAGGGTCTGGCCGCCGTGGATCCAGAACCCGGCATAGAAAAAGAAGCAGATCAGGAATAGATAGGTGCGGAAGAATGGATTGCCCGACAGCGGGTTGCGCGCCTTGAACGCCTCGGCGCCGATGATCCCCACCACCAGCCCCAGCACCAGCAGGGTCGCGGCGAACAACACCCCACCCAGCAGCAGGCTGTCGTAACCGATCACCGCCAGCCGGCGCGGCAGGCCGGCCAGCACGGTTCCGGGATCCTGGGGTGATGCTTCAGCGCCGCTCGAGTCGCTCATGGCCGGAAGCGAACCGACCACCCATCATTTCGACGCGGGCGGCGCGAGGGGCGCCGCCGGTTCCTTGCCGGGGGGCTTGGCCGCGGCGGACTTGCCGTTCGCCTTGCTCTTGCCGGGGGCGGGCTTGGCCGGTTCCTTGCCGGCGAGCGCGGTGGAAACCGCGGGCGCGGCGCCCGAAGTGGGCCGGGGCCCGCCCAACCAACCGTTGATCTCCGTCAGGTCCGCCTCCGACAACTGGCCGGCGGCCTGCCGCAGGGTCAGATAGTTGGAGATGTAGGCATAGCGGGCGGCGGCGTAATTCGCTTCGGCCAGATAGACGTTGCGCTCGGCGTCCAGCACGTCGACGATGGTGCGAGTACCGACTTCGTAGCCGGCCTGATTGGCCTCCAGCGCGCTGCGGGTGGACACGCGGGTCTGATCCAGCGCCTTGATCTGGCTGATGGCGGTTTCCTGACCACGATAGGCGTTGCGGACGGTGCGGATGGTATCGCGTTGCAGGTTCTCCAGACTCTGCCGGGCGGCTTCGTAGTCGTACGCCGCCTGACGGGATTGCGAGGATACCAGGCCGCCGCTGTACAGCGGAATGGCCAGTTCCAGACTGACCTGACTGCTGCTGGTAACGGTAATGCTATTGTCGAGGTTGGCGCGGCTGGCGTTCAGGTCCAGCGTCGGATAGTGGCCGGCTTTCTGCCGCTGGATGTTCTCTCGCGCCTGATCGACTCCGTAAGCGGCGCTGCGGAGGCTCAGGTTGCTCTCCAGCGCCATGCTCACCCAGGCTTCGGGATCGCTCGGCTTGGGCAACGACAGCGGCATCCGTTCGCTGAGCAGGTTGAGCTGGGCGTATTCCTGTCCGGTCAGTTGCCGCAGCGACTCACGGGCGTCGGCCAATTTGTTGAGGTTATCGATTTCCACGGAGACGGCGTTATCGAACCGGGCCTGAGCATCGTAAACGTCGGTGATGGTCGCCAATCCGACCTCGAAGCGCCGATTGGCCTGTTCGAGCTGGCGGGCGAACGCGTTTTTCGCGGCGGTAGCGTAGGTCAAATTATCCAGCGCGAACAACACTCCGAAGTAGCCCTGCGATACCCGCAGGATCAGCCCGTTCTGGGCGTTGTGGAAATCCACGTCGGACTGGTTGACCACGGCGTCCGCCAGCCGCTGCTGGACCTGGCTGGCACGATTGTAGATCGGTTGCTTCAGGCCGATCGCGTAATTGTGGCTGTTGAACGACGATTTGCCCGTCGGCGAACCCGCAACCCCGAACGAACGACCCTGCTCGGCTACAACCCCAACGTTCGGCAACAACAGGGACCGGGCCTGCGGCTTGGCCTCCTGCGCGGCCTCGCGGCTGGCGGCGGCGGCCTTGAGCGCCGGATCGCTGTCCAAGGACTGGCGATAGACTTGCAACAGGTCTTCCGCCCCCACCGGCCGGCCGCACAGCGCGGCGACCATTCCGGCCAACACCAGACGATGCATTTTGGACATAAAGCCGGCTCAGAACTCAAAGATCCTGGACGGGGCCGCGTTGCGCAACGGCGGCAGTTCGATTTCGAACAGGCTTTCCCGCACCCATTCCCGCTCGCCGACCCGGGTGATCAGCAGCGCTTCCATCACCGGCGGCTGGCCGACCACCACGAACAGTCGCCCGCCCAGGCTCAGGCTCTGTCGCCAAATCTCGTCGATCGCGGCTACCGATCCGGTGACGGCGATGGCGTGGTAGCGGCGCTCGCCCCAGCCGCGGCTGGCGTCGCCGACATGCAGCACGACGTTGTGCAAACCTCGATCCTTGAGCCTCTGGCGGGCGACCTCGACGAACTCGGGCACGATGTCCACGCTGACCACGCTGGCGGCCAGCCGCGCCAGGCAGGCGGTCAGATAACCGGCGCCCGTGCCGACTTCCAGCACGTGGTCGGTCGGCCGCACCGCCAGCGCCTGCAGGATCCGGCCCTCGACGTTGGGCTTCAGCATGACCTCGCCGTGGCCGAGCGGGATGGCGATGTCGGAAAAGGCCAGGTTGCGGTAGCGCTCCGGAACGAAGTCTTCGCGCGGCACGCTGGCGATCGTATCCAGCACCCGTTGGTCCAGCACATCCCAGGGCCGGATCTGCTGTTCGATCATGTTGAAGCGCGCCTGCTCGAAATTGAATGCGGTCATGTTCGGGGTCCTGTCAACGCCTGGTGGTTTTCGGGGATCCTGGCGGGGGCGCCACCCCCGGTCCGGATTCAGGGTTCGTTCATTCTAGCACAAGGTCTTTTACCGCGGCGCGAGCCTACAGGAAGGTCGCCCCCACCGCGAACAGCCGTTCGACCTCGGGTACCCGCTTCTTGTCGACCAGGAACAGGATGACGTGGTCGTCGGCCTCGATCACGGTATCGTGGTGGCAGATGATCACTCCATCGCCGCGGGCGATGGCGCCGATGGTGGTGCCGGGCGGGAGGCGGATTTCCTCGACGCGCCGGCCCACGACCTTCGAGGTTTTGTAGTCGCCGTGGGCGACCGCTTCGATGGCCTCGGCGGCGCCGCGACGCAGGGAGTGGACCTTGGCCACGTCGCCGCGGCGGACGTGGGTCAGCAAACTGCCGATGGTGGCCTGCTGCGGCGAAATGGCAACATCGATGATGCCCGAGGATTCCACCAGATCGACGTAGCACACCAGATTGATCAGGGCCATCACTTTGCGGGCGCCCATGCGCTTGGCCAGCATCGCCGACAGGATGTTGGCTTCGTCATCGTTGGTGACGGCGCAGTACACATCCACGTTTTCGATGTTTTCCTGGCGCAGCAGGTTCTCGTCGGCGGCATCGCCCTGCAACACGATGGCCCGGCTCAACTTTTCGGACAGCCGCCGGGCGGTGGCGACATCGCGCTCGATGATCTTGACCTGGAACCGTTCCTCCAGTCCCTGGGCCAGCCGGGCGCCGATGTGACCGCCGCCAGCGACGATCACGCGCTTGACCATCCGGTCCAGCTTGCGCAATTCACCGACGATGGCCCGAGTGTTCTTGCGGGCGGCGATCAAAAAAACCTCGTCGTCGGACTCGATAACGGTATTGCCTTCCGGCAGGATCGGGCTGCCCTGGCGGAAGATGGCCGCCACCCGGGTGTCGATGCCGGGCATGCGCTCCGGCAGGGCGCGCAGCGCCTGACCGATCAGGCTGCTGCCCTCGTAGGCCCTGACGCCCACCAACCGCACCTGGCCTTCGGCGAAATCCAGCACCTGCAGCGCGCCGGGATGTTCGATGATGTGGCGGATGTAGTCGGTCACCAGTTGCTCGGGGCTGATCAGCACGTCGATCGGCAAGGCATCATCCTTGAACAACTGGTTCTGATAGGCGATGTAACTGCTGGCCCGGACTCGGGCGATCTTCGTCGGCGTGTTGAACAGAGTGTGCGAGATCTGGCAGGCGACCATGTTGACCTCGTCGCTGTCGGTCAGCGCGATCAACATGTCGGCGTCGGCGATGCCGGCCTGCTCCAGGACGTTGGGATAGGAGGCGGGGCCGCAGACGGTGCGGAGATCCAGCCGGTCCTGCAGCGCCTGCAAGCGTTCGGCGTTGACATCGACCACGGTCACGTCGTTGGCTTCGCTGGCCAGAATGTGCGCCACCGAACCGCCCACCTGCCCGGCGCCGAGAATCACGATCTTCATCGCTTCGCCTCACTCGTCCAGCGCTTTCTTGGGATCGATGCCCAGCGCGCGCAGCTTGCGGTAGAGGTTGGTGCGCTCCATCCCGACCCGCTCGGCCAGCCGCGCCACGTTGCCCTCGCACTCGCGGAACTGCTGCATCAGATAGGCCCGCTCGAACTGCTCGCGCGCCTCGCGCAGCGGCAGATTCAGGGGAATGCTGCCGACGTCCTGGGATTTGGCGGCGGTGGTACCGCGCACCGCGGCATCCACTTCTTCCAGCGCGATCTCCTCCTCGCCACCCAGGATCAGCAGGCGCTGCACCAGATTCTTGAGTTCGCGGATGTTGCCGGGCCAGTTGTAGTTGCGCAGCCGGTTCTGGGCGGCCAAGGTAAAATGGCGGTAGGTCAGGCCTTCCTGGTCGACGAAATAGTTGATGTAATAATTGAGCAACTCCGGCACGTCCTCGACGTGGTCGCGCAGCGGCGGCAGCTTGATCGGAACCACGTTGAGCTGATAGTACAGATCCTCGCGGAACCGGCCGGTCGCCACTTCCTGCTCCAGATCGCGGTGGGTGGCGGTGGCCACCCGCACGTTCACCCGCACCAACTCCTTGCCGCCGATGCGCAGAAAGGAACCGCTTTCCAGGGTACTGGCCAGCTTGGCCTGGGCTTCGAGATCCATATCGGCCAACTCATCGAGGAACAGGGTACCACCGCTGGCCTGCTCCAGCCGGCCGTAGTGAATCCGCTCGCCCTGCTCGGAACCGAACAGCTCCAGGCTGGCGTTTTCGCGGGCGATGGAACCGACCCCCACATCCACGAACGGACCGTTGCGGCGCGGGCTGTGCGCGTGCAGAAAACGGGCGTAGACCTCCTTGCCGGTGCCGGGCTCGCCGAAGATCAGCACGGGCGCGTCGTGCTGGGCCACCCGCAGCACTTGGGCCCGCAACCGCTGAACCACCTCGCTGCGGCCGACCGGTTCCGATACGACTCGCTGCTGGCGGCGCAGGTTCTGATTTTCCCGCGCCAGCCGGTCGGCCTCCAGGGCCCGTTCCACGGTGAGCAGCAACTTGGCCATGGACAGCGGCTTCTCGATGAAATCGTAGGCGCCCAGCCGGGTCGCTTCCACCGCGGTCTCGACGGTGCCGTGCCCGGACATCATGATCACCGGACAGGGCAGATGATCGCCCTCGCTCCATTCCTTGAGCAGGGTGATGCCATCGGTATCCGGCATCCAGATATCGAGTAAAATCAAGTCCGGCCGCTGGGCGCGGCGGGCTTCGCGAGCGGTGGCGGCATTCTCGGCGATCGAGACGGCATAGCCTTCGTCTTCCAGAATTTCCTTCACCAGGTCGCGAATGTCCGGTTCGTCATCGACGACCAGAATATAGGGCGCGCTCATCCAGCCTCCTTAGCGGTATTCAATGGCGCGGCGGAAACGGCGGGCGGGACTGGCGGTTCGACGCCATCGTTCAAGAGCGGCAACCGGATCACGACCCGGGCGCCGCCCTCCGCCGGTGCTTCCAACTGGATCCAGCCGCCATGCTCTTCGACGATTTTCTTGACGATCGCCAATCCTAGCCCGGTTCCCTTGGGTTTGGTAGTCACATAGGGTTCGAAGGCGCTGATCAGAATGCTGTCCGGGAAACCCGGTCCGTCGTCGCGCACGCTCAGTTCGACGCAGTCGGCTCCGGTCACGTGCTGGCGCTGGGTGCCGATCCACAAGGTCGAGCCGTGGCCGTCGCGGATCGCCTCGATGGCGTTCTTGACCAGGTTGTGCAGCAGTTGTCGCAGCCGGCCCTTGTCGGCGTTGATCCGCAGCGGTTCCAGGGTCAGTTCCAGCTTGATTTCCACCCCCGCCGGATAGTCGCGGTAGAGATAGAGTACTTCAGTCGCGAACTCGTTCAGTTCCAGCGGGGCCAGTTGCAGGCGCGGCGGGCGGGCATATTCGTTGAAGGCGTCCACCATCTCCTTCATCGCCTGCACCTGCTGGATGATGGTGTGGGTGCCCCGCTCCAATACCCTGGCCTGCTCGTCGTCGAACTGTTTCAGATACTTGTGGCGGATGCGTTCGGCCGCGAGCTGGATCGGGGTCAGGGGATTCTTGATCTCGTGCGCCAGCCGGCGCGCCACCTCGGCCCAGGCCGCATTGCGCTCGGCCTGCACCAGGTTGGTGATATCGTCGAACACGATGACGTGGCCGCCCCGGAGACCGACCGCGTCCGGCAGCGAACTGCCGCGGCACATCAGCATGCGCCGGCCGGCGCTGCTGAACCAGGAGATCTCCTGTCGCCAGTCGCCGGTCTGATTCAACTGGGGACCGATCGCCTCGATCAGATCGCGCAAGGCTGGTTGCGCGGCGGCGATCCGCGGGCCATCGACACCGATGAAGGCTCGCAAATCCACCCCGAGAATCTGACTGGCGGCGGCGTTGCCGGTTTGCAGGCGACCGGCATGGTCGATGGTCAGCACTCCCGAGGACAGGCGCGCCAGCACCGTTTCCAGGTAGGCGCGCTGGCTCTCGATCAGTTCCTGGCTGCGCTGCGCGGCATCGCGGGCCTGGGCCAGGTTGCGGGTCATCTGATTGAAGGATTCCACCAGGAATCCCAGCTCGTCGCTGCCGGCGCGAGCCAACTGCTTGTCGAACTGGCCGGCGGCGACCGCCTGGGTACCTTCGGCCAGTTCCCGCAATGGCTGCACCAGTCGGCGCGCGGTGTAGAACGCCGCCCAGAACGCCGCCAATACCGCCAGCAGCAGAGCCAGCGACAAGGTGAGGGTGAAGCTGGCCTTGAGCGGCGCCCGCAGAAAGATCAGTTCCTTGTAGCTGTCGAAGGCCCCCTGCACCGCGTCGGCCAGCAGGCTCAGGCGGTCGGTCACCGGAAACAGCGCCTGCAGCAGCCGCTCCTCGTGGTCGGACGCCACCACCGGCACCACCACCCGGATGTGAAAGCCGGCGTCGCGGATCGGTTCCAGGCCGATGTAATTGCTGCCTTGCCGCACTTGCAGCACCACCGTGTCCGGCGGCGGGTCCGGCAGAATCGACGACGGGTCGGTGGTGGCGGTGGCGATGATGCGGCCGCCCCGGCCGAACAGGGTCAGTTCGAAAGCCTCGTCGATATCGAGCAGTTCGTCCAGGCGCCGGCCGGTTTGCTCTTCGTCGCTCTCGGCGATGGCCTCGGCGATTTTCAGGGTCTGCTTGAGCACCTCGCGCATCCGCAGATCCAGGGCGGTTCGACTGAGTTCCAGGGCATCCTCGAGGCCGCGGTCCACCTGGACGTTGAACCAGCTGTCGATGCCCCGCTGCAGAAAGTGCAGCGAAAAACCGTACACCAGCGCCACCGGCACGATGGCCAGCACCGCGAAAATCCCCGCCAACCGCAAGGTCAGCCGGGTACCGGGCACCCGGCGGCGGTACAGACGCATCAACCCGACCAGGTTGTAGAGAATGAGGGCGACCAGTGCCCCCAATCCGATGGCACAGAGCAGCAGCAGCCAGAAATACATCTGCCCGAATTTGGCCGAGTTGGTGGTGGCGCGGCCCATCAGCACCAGGATGACCAGCAACAATCCGAGCAGCAGCAACGCGGGCGCCAACCCCTGGCCGCTCGCGAGCCGGCGGATCAGAGCGACCACGAGTACCACTCGCTGGCGAGCCGCCAGTCGTCCGACAGGTAGGCGAGAAGCCGCAGTGGCGCTGGCAGGGCTTCGATATCGAGCCGCGCCCGCAGGGCGCCTTCATACCGTCCGTCCGGATCGAGCAGGCCATTGTCGAGAAAAGGAAAATCGACGATCTGGCCCATGAACCGCAACGCGCCGCTCCGGGTCGGGAAACCGCGGCGCTCGCCACTGTTGAGATTGCTCACCAGATATTGCCGGCTGAGGGTGTGATATTCCAGCCGGAAGCGTTGCGTCAGGGCATAAACCGTCTCGTCCCACAACCAGGGGCGCCGCCGGCGGACCTCCATATCCAGTTCGACGGTCAGCGGCACGCCGTTTTGCAGGGCATCCAACGCCGCGTCGCTGAAGCGGTATTCGATCCGGGCATTCAGGCGATAGACGCCGCCTTCCAGCCGGGTGGAGGCGTCGACCACGTCGAAGCCGGCCGCCCAGACGCCGGCGGTCCATAGCAGCGACCACAGCAGCGCGAGCCAGCCGGCGGCGCGGAAGGGAATTCGCGTCAGTTTGCCGGCCGGCATGACTCCGCTCCTGGGATGTGGATCCGCTTGATCAGACCGGCGTAATAGAACCCGTCCATGCCCGCTTCGCCGGGCAGGATCTGGCGGCCGCGCGACAAGGGTCGCCCCCAGGACGCTGCGATCGGCTGCTCGCCCGCATCCGGATGAGCGGCGAGAAAGGCATCCACCACCTGCTCGTTCTCGCGACGCAACACCGAGCAGGTCGCGTACAGCAGCCGCCCACCCGGCCGCAGCAGGGGCCACAGGCCGGCCAGAATCGCCTGCTGTCGGTTGGCCAGGACGGCGATATCGCTTTCCCGCCGCAGCAGCTTGATGTCGGGATGGCGGCGGATCACTCCGGTCGCCGAACAGGGCGCGTCCACCAGAATCCGGTCGTAGGGGATACCGTCCCACCATTCCGCCGGCCGCACTGCATCGCCCGCGACCAGACGGGCGCCCAGCCGCAGCCGGTTCAGATGGTCCCGCACCCGTTCCAGCCGCCCCGCATCGCGATCCAGCGCGGTCAATTCCAGGTCCGGCGCGCATTCCAGCAGGTGACCGGTCTTGCCGCCCGGAGCGGCGCAGGCATCCAGCACCCGCTGCCCCGACCGGACTTCCAGCAACGGCGCCGCCAGTTGCGCGGCGGCGTCCTGCACCGTTACCCAGCCCTCGGCGAAACCCGGCAACGCCGTCGGCTCGGCCGGTTCGTCCAGCACCAGCGCCGTCGCTACCCCCGCCACCAGACCGGCGTTCCGTCCCGCCGCCGCCAACCGCGACCGGTATTCCTCGCGCTCCAGATGGAGCCGGTTGACCCGCAGCGCGAACGGCGGGCGGACATTGTTGGCGGCAATGATGGCGGGCCAGTCGCCCGGCCAGTCCTGCTTCAGCCATTCCAACAGCCAGCGCGGATGAGCGGTCCTGGCCGTCTCGTCCTCGGCCACGACCGCGACCAGGTTCGCGCGCCGGCGCAAGGCCGCCCGCAGGACCGCGTTGGTCAGCCCCACCGCCCACGGCTTGCGCAACCGGCGGGCGGCGGCAACCGTTTCGGCGACCGCGGCGTGTTCGGGGATGCGCAGATGCCACAACTGGTAGAGACCCACCAGCAGCAGAGCCCGAACCGCCTGCTCGCGCGGTGCCAGGGGCTGCTCCAGCAACCGGTCGAGCAGCGCCTGCAGCTGCGGTTGCCAGCGGCAGACGCCGTGGCACAGTTCGCGCAGCAGGCCGCGATCACGCGGGTCGACGCGGTCCAGCGCCGGCGGCAACACCACCGCCAGCGACCGACCCTCGCCCAATACCTGACCCAGCAAGCAGGCCGCGGCGGCGCGGACGCTCATGCCGCGCCCAGGCGCCGGCCCGCCAGCCGGTGGGCGTTCAAAAACGCCGCGACCGGCAGCGGCCGCCCGCCGGGCAGTTGCAACTCGGTCAGGCGTAATATCCCGGCACCGGTCGCGACATCGATGCCAGCCGGTTCCTCGCGCAGCACGGTTCCAGCGGGTGCGTCAGCGGGTTCCTCGCCGGCTCGGGCCCGCCAAATACGCAGGATTCGATCGTCCAGCCGGGTCTGGGCCACCGGATACGGGTTGAACGCCAGCACCCGCCGTTCCAGTTCGAGCGCCGGCCGAGTCCAGTCCAGTTCGAGGTCGGTCTTGTTCAGCTTGGGGGCGTAGGTCGCCTGCGACTCGTCCTGCGGCTCGGGGTCCGGGCGGCCGGCCAACAGTTCCGGCAGCAGCGCCAGCAACGCCCGAGCGCCCAGCGCCGCCAGCCGGTCGTGCAGCTCGCCGCCGGTCGTTCCGCGTTCGATCGGCAAGGCCGCGCGCGCGAACACCGGGCCGGTATCGAGACCGGCTTCCATCCGCATGATGCTGACGCCGGTCTCGGCGTCGCCCGCCAGCAGCGCCCAGTGGATGGGTGCCGCGCCGCGCCAGCGCGGCAGCAGCGAGGCGTGGACGTTGACGCAGCCCAGGCGCGGGATGGCCAGCACCGCCGGCGGCAGGATCAGGCCATAGGCGGCCACCACCAGCAAATCCGGTTGCAAGGCCGCCAACTCGGCTCGAACGTCGGGATCGCGCAGGGTGGCGGGCTGAAACACCGGAATGCCGGCGGTCAGCGCCCGCGCCTTGAGCGGGCTGGCGCGCAACCGACGGCCGCGGCCGGCCGGCCGGTCCGGCTGGGTATAGAGGGCATCGACCGCATACCCGGCATCCAGCAGGGCTTGCAGGATCGGAACGGCGAAATCGGGAGTACCGGCGAAAATCAGGCGCGGCGCGGTGCTTGTCATGCGGTATCGGTTCGGGTGGCGACGCGGGGTTCCCGGCAAGGGGCGCCGCCGGTCGGTGGAATGGTCGGGATGGTGGCGAACCCAGATGTGTCCATGTTCACGCGCGCGATTCGAGGCGAGCCTGTTTCTCCAGTTTTCGGCGAATCCGGTCGCGTTTCAGCGCCGACAGGTAATCGACGAACAGTTTGCCGTCCAGATGATCCATCTCGTGCTGGATGCACACCGCCAGCAGGCCGCTGGCATCCAGTTCGAACGGCTCGCCGTCGCGATCCAGGGCGCTGACCCGCACCCGTCTGGCCCGGCGGACGATCTCGTAGAAACCCGGCACCGACAGGCAACCTTCCTCCATCTCGTTCTCGCCTTCCCGTTCCAGCAGGGTCGGATTGATGAACGCCAGCGGTTGGTTCTTTTCCTCGGACACGTCCATCACCAGGACCCGTTTCTGGACGTTGACCTGAGTCGCGGCCAGGCCGATGCCCGGCGCCGCGTACATGGTCTCCAGCATGTCGGCCACGAGGGCGCGGATGCTGTCATCGACGGCTTCCACCGGCAGTGCTGGCTTGCGCAGCCGGGAATCGGGATAATGCAATATGCCCAGTTGTGCCATGGCAACTCCGTGAACGCCCTGTTTGATCGTTCAACTGTTGTTCGCATGTGGAAATCATACGAGAAACTCCCGCGCGGGGGCTATACTTTGCGCGATGGGGGTGATCCGCTACACTCCCGCCCGTTCCTCCGGAGGATGAGCAAGGACCATGAACACCACGCGTTCCTCAAGGCACCTCGGGACCGTCCTGTCGCTGGCGACGGCGGTTCTACTCGGGGCATGCGCCCCAACGCCTTCCCAGCCCGAATCCGATCCGACCGTCGGCGAACCACCCAAGCTGTCGGAATCGGCCCGAGGGGGTGCCGGCCCGGCCAGCGCGGCTCCGGTCGCATTGCGCCCCGACCACCCGCAAACCTATACCGTGGTCCCGGGCGATACTCTGTGGAGCATCGCCGGGCGGTTTCTCCAGAATCCCTGGCAGTGGCGGGAAATCTGGCGGCAGAACCCAAAAATCCACAACCCCAACCGAATCTATCCGGGCGACGTGCTCGAGTTCGGCCACGACGCCGGCGGCAAGCCCCGGCTCGAGGTCGCCGCGCGCGAAGGAGTCCCGTTGATCAAGCTGTCGCCGGAGGTGCGGGTCGAAACGCTGACCCAACCGATTCCGCCAGTGCCGCGCGACGCGATCGAGTCGTTCATGACCCGCGCCCTGATCCTGAGCGAAGCCCAGTGGAAACAGGCCCCCTACATCGTGGCCGACGACGAGGATCAGGTCGTCTACGCCGACCGCGACCGGGTTTACGCCCGCGGCGCCCTATTCGACCAACCGCGCTATCAGGTGTTCCGCGCCAGCGAGGAACTGCGCGAGCCCGGTTCCGGCCGCTACCTGGGAACCGCCGGCATCTACATGGGCGAGGCGGTCCTGGAAAGGGACGGCGACCCGGCCGCGTTCGTGCTGGCCAATACGGTCGCGCCGGTCCGCGCCGGCGACCGGCTGTTCCCACTCGAGAGCGAGCGCGAACTTTACAGCTTCGATCCGCATCCGGTTCCGCCGGACACCGAAGGCTTCATCATCGCCAAGCTGGACCCCGACGTCACCCAAATCACCCAGTACAGCAGCGTCATCATCAATCTGGGCGCCCAGGAAGGACTCGAACCGGGCCACGTACTGGCCATCTACAGCAAGAGCCGGGAAGTGGACGATCCGGTCTCCGGCGGGACCGTCCGGCTCCCGGGCGAGCGCTCCGGTCTGCTGATGGTCTACAAGGTCCACGACTTGGTCAGCTACGCGCTGGTGATGCAGGCCGAACGGGCGATCCGCATGAACGACCGGGTGACCACGCCCTGACTCGGAACGCCCCGCCGCCGGCCAGCGACCCTTGGTCGCTGGCGCTGCTGCGGGCGCCTGGCATCGGGCCGGCGCGGTTCGCCCGGCTGTTGGAACATTTCGGTTCGGCGGCGGCGGTCTTCGCCGCCGGCCGCGCCGAATGGGTCCGGCTGGAACTGCCGGAAACCGCGCTCGCCTATCTGAGCGATCCGGATTGGTGTCCGATCGAACAGGATCTGGCTTGGTTGGAACGGCCCGGCAATCATCTGCTGGATTGGGATAATCCCCTCTACCCGCCGTTGCTGCGGCAAATCCCCTACCCGCCGCCCCTGTTGTTCGTCCACGGCGACCCGGGCTGCTTGCGGGCGCCGCAGTTGGCCATCGTCGGCACCCGGAACCCTACCCCGGCCGGCCGGGAAACCGCGCACCGATTCGCCGCGCACCTGGTCGGCGCCGGACTGACCATCACCAGCGGTCTGGCGCTCGGCATCGACGCCGCCGCCCATCAGGGCGCGCTGAGCGGCGACGGGCGGACTATCGCGGTGATGGGCACCAGCCTGGACCGGGTCTATCCCGCCAAAAACCGGGATCTGGCCCACGCGATCGCCGAGCGTGGCGCGCTGGTGTCGGAACTGCCGACCGGCACCCCGGGGATGGCCGAGAACTTCCCGCGGCGCAACCGTCTGATCAGCGGACTGGCGCTGGGGGTGCTGGTGGTGGAAGCCGCCGCTCGGAGCGGCTCGCTGATCACTGCCCGCACGGCGCTCGATCAGGGCCGGGAGGTGTTCGCGATCCCCGGTTCGATTCACAACCCCCTGGCCAAGGGTTGCCACGCGCTGATTCGCCAAGGCATGGCAAAACTGGTGGAGACGGCGACCGACATTCTGGAGGAACTGGGCTCCCTCGCCGCCGCGGGAGCCGATACGGTCACTCTCTCGACCGGTACGCCTCCTGCGGGAGCGGCGCCCGACCGGCTGGATGACGACTACCGGCAACTGCTGGCGGCGATCGGCGACGGGCCGGCCGGCGTGGATCTACTGGTGGAGCGCTGCGGATTGACGGCGGAAGTAGTTTCCTCCATGCTGCTGATTTTGGAACTGGAAGGTTACGTGGCGGCCGTCCCTGGCGGCTTGTACTGCCGCCTGAAATCCTGAAATCGGTCGCTGCCCCAAGTCGGCGGTGACCCCGCGCGCCGACCCACTCCGTCGCGCGCCCCGCGCCCCCGCCGGATGACGGGGGCTTTTGTACTTCCACGGTGAGCACCGGAATGAAAGAAAACGTCCTGGACGTGCTGATGTACCTGTTTCAGAACTACATGGAAGACGACGCGGATGCCGACCCCGACCGTGAATCCATTCAGACGGAATTGCTGGCCGCCGGCTTTCCGTCCCGGGAAATCCAGCAGGCTTTCGAATGGTTGGACAGCCTGGTCGACCGCCAGGTGGTCCCCCTGCCGGTCAATCCCAGTTCCTGCCGCATCTACGTCGAGCAGGAACTGGCCCGGCTGGACGTGGAATGCCGGGGATTCCTGCTGTTTCTGGAACAGAGCGGCATCCTCGACCCGGAAACCCGCGAACTGGTCATCGACCGGGTCATGGCGCTGGAGACCGACGACATCGGTCTGCACCAGTTGAAATGGATCATCCTGATGGTGCTGTTCAACCGGCCCGGTCAGGAAGAAGCCTACGCCTGGCTCGAAGACCTGGTTTTCGACGACGCCCCCGGCTACCTTCATTGAGAACGCTTTTTCCGCGCCTCGCCTGAATTCCCGCCGCGCCGGCGGTTCTCACCGGATGGCGCCGCCCCTCGCCGGCCGGCGCCATCTCCGCCACTGTCACCCGCGTTACGGTCATGAGCAAAAATCTGGTCATCGTGGAATCGCCGGCCAAGGCGAAGACGATCAAGAAATATCTGGGCAAGGACTTCGAGGTTCTGGCCTCCTACGGTCACGTGCGCGATCTCGTGCCCAAGGAAGGAGCGGTCGATCCGGAGCGCGACTTTGCCATGAAATACCAGGTGATCGAGAAAAACGAACGCCATGTCGAAGCCATCGCCAAGGCTATCGTCAAGGCCGAGGCGCTGTACCTGGCCACCGATCCGGATCGCGAAGGCGAGGCCATTTCCTGGCATTTGTACGAAATCCTGCGCCAGCGCGAACTGCTGCGGGACAAACCGGTGCGGCGGGTGGTGTTCCACGAAGTCACCAAGCGGGCGATCCTGGAGGCCATCGCCGAGCCGCGCGCCCTGTCCCCGGATCTGGTCAACGCCCAGCAGGCCCGGCGGGCGCTGGATTACCTGGTCGGCTTCAATCTGTCGCCGCTGCTATGGAAAAAGATCCGGCCCGGACTGTCGGCCGGCCGAGTGCAGTCGCCCGCGTTGCGGATGATCGTCGAACGCGAGGAAGAGATCGAACGCTTTCAGGCGCGGGAATACTGGACGCTGGAGGCCGACGCCAAGGCCGGCCAACCCTTCGCCGCTCGATTGCTGGAATACGCCGGCGAGAAGCTGACCCAGTTCAGCATCGCCGACGGCGATCGGGCCCATGCCATGGAACGCGTGCTGCTGGACGCCGCCCGAGTCCAGCTCGCCGAATCCGGGCCGGCCGTCGATGACTCCGCCATCGGCCGGCTGCGGGTGGCCCGGGTCGAGCGCAGGCAGCGCAAGCGCAACCCCGCCGCGCCCTTCACCACCTCCACCCTGCAACAGGAAGCCTCGCGCAAGCTGGGCTTCACCACGCAGCGCGCCATGCGGATCGCCCAGCAATTGTACGAGGGCATCGATACCGGCGCCGGCGCGGTCGGCCTGATCACCTACATGCGCACCGACTCGGTCAATCTGGCCCGGGAGGCGCTCGACGAGATCCGGGCGCTGATCGCCCAGCGCTACGGCGCGCGCAACCTCCCGGCCAGTCCGCGGCTGTTCAAGACCAAGGCCAAGAACGCCCAAGAGGCACACGAGGCCATTCGCCCCACCGTCGCGGCGGTGTCCCCGGAATCGATCCGTGCCCATCTCAACGCCGATCAGCATGCGTTGTACGAACTGATCTGGAAGCGTACCGTCGCCTGCCAGATGATTCCGGCCACGCTGGACACGGTTGCGGTGGATCTGGCCTGTGGCGCCGGCAACGCTTTTCGCGCCACCGGATCGACCGTGGTCGATCCCGGCTTCATGGCGGTGTACCGGGAAGGCGTCGACGACCAGGACGACGAAGACGAAAGCCGAACCCTGCCGCCCTTGCGGGAAGGCGAGTGGGTGGATCTGTTGGCGCTGCGGCCGGAACAACACTTCACCGAACCGCCGCCGCGCTATTCCGAAGCCAGCCTGGTCAAAACCCTGGAGGAATACGGCATCGGCCGACCTTCCACCTACGCGACGATCATTTCGACCCTCCAGGCCCGCGAATACGCGGTGCTGGACAACCGCCGCTTCAAGCCCACCGATATCGGCCGCATCGTCAACCGTTTCCTGACCCGGCATTTCACGCAATACGTGGATTACGAATTCACCGCCCGGTTGGAAGATGAGCTGGACGCCGTGTCGCGCGGCGAGGAGGACTGGCTGCCGCTGATGCGGGGGTTCTGGGATCCGTTCAAGCAGCGAGTCGCGGAAAAGACCGAAAACGTCTCGCGGCAGGAGGTCGTTCAGGGCCGCGAACTGGGGCACGATCCCAGAACCGGCAAGCCGGTGTCGGTGCGGATGGGCCGCTTCGGGCCGTTCGCACAGATCGGCGCCAAGGACGATCCCGACAAGCCGCGCTTCGCCAGCCTGCGGCCGGACCAGCGCATGGACACCCTCACCCTGGACGAGGCCCTGGCGCTGTTTCAGTTGCCGCGCGACCTGGGGAAGACCGCCGCGGGCGAGCCGCTCCAGGCCAACGTCGGCCGGTTCGGGCCCTACGTACGCTACGGCAAGAATTATGTATCGCTGAAGAACGAGGACCCCTACACCGTCAGTCGCGAGCGGGCGCTGGAACTGATCGCCGCGCACCAGCAGGCCGCCGCCAGCAAGGTGCTGCGTGCGTTCCCCGGTTCGACGCTCCAGATTCTCAACGGCCGGTTCGGCCCCTACATCACCGACGGCAAGAAAAACGTCCGTCTGCCCAAGGACCGCGAGCCGGCCAGTTTGACCCTGACCGAATGCGAGGCCCTGGTTCGCGCCGCGCCCGAAAAGAAAAAGCCCGCCGTCCGCCGCCGCGCCGCCGCACCAGCGAAAGCGAGGCTGTCCGGCGGTAAAGGCGGATGAACCGGCTGCGGCTGCATGCCGCCGCCCGCGTGGTTCGGGCCGGTGGCCTCATCGCCTACCCCACCGAGGCGGTCTACGGCCTGGGCTGCGATCCGCGCGACGAGCGGGCGGTGCGGCGGTTGCTGGCGCTCAAACGCCGGTCGATGCGCAAGGGCCTGATTCTGATCGCGGCCGATCTCGCGCAGCTCGAACCGTTCCTGCAATTGACTCAAGCCGACCGCGCCCGGCTCGCCGCCACCTGGCCCGGCCCGCGGACCTGGCTGGTTCCCGCCCGCCCGGCGACGCCGTGCTGGTTGCGGGGCCGGCACGACACCCTGGCGGTGCGGGTGACCGCCCATCCGCTGGCGGCGGCGCTGTGCCGGGCCTGCGGCCATCCGCTGGTCTCGACCAGCGCCAATCGGAGCGGCCGGCCCTCGACCCGCACCGCCCTGGCGGTCCGCCGGCAACTGGGCCGCGATCTCGACTACTTGCTGCCCGGCCCGACCGGCGGCGCGGCCAATCCGACGGAAATCCGGGATCTGCGCACCGGACGCGTGGTGCGCGGCGTTTGAGATCAGGGAAGATCCAACGTCGGGATGACCCGCGCCAGCAAGGTCTTGACCCGCTCCATGCCACCGACCAGATTCCGTTCGATTTCGGCCATGGTGATTGCGCCCGGCACCTTGCCCGCCGCCCGATTCGCCACTACCGCGCAGGTGGCGTAACGCAGACCCAACTCCCGGGCCAGCGCCGCCTCCGGCATCCCGGTCATGCCGACGATGTCGCAACCGTCCCGCTCCATTCGGCGGATTTCCGCCGCCGTTTCCAACCGCGGCCCCTGAGCCGCCGCGTAAGTGCAGGACTCGCGCGCATCGAGACCCAGCGCGCGGGCGACCTCGATCAGCCGCGCCCGCACTTCGGGGCAATAAGGCTCGGTGAAATCGATGTGGGTAACATGGCTCAGGTTGTCCTCGAAAAAGGTGCAATGCCTCCCCCAGGTGTAATCCACGATCTGGTCTGGAAAAGCCAGCGCGCCCGGTGCCATGTCGTCCCGAATCCCCCCCACCGCCGCCACCGCGATGACCTGTCTCACGCCGATCCGGTGTAGCGCCCAGAGATTGGCCCGGTAGTTGATCCTGTGGGGCGGGAGAGTGTGATGCTGGCCGTGCCGGGCCAGAAAAACCACGGTCCGGCCGCCCCACTCGCCGTGAATCATGGGGCTGGATGGATCGCCGTAGGGAGTGGACTGGGTTTCCCGATGCGTGATGTTCAGGGTATCCAGGGAGGTGAGGCCGGTGCCTCCGATGATGGCGACGGATGGAGTCATGGTGGGAACCCCCCAGGGTTGTGGACGAATCTGAATGGATAAGACCACGAAGGACACGAAGGATGCCAGGGAAAAAGATCGGGATCGAACCCAGAATTTCCCTTCGTGTCCTTGGTGTTGGACTCAACCCGGATTCGAAACCGCCACCGGTTCAGTCGCGAGCGGCGTAGATGGCCGGCAGTTGGCGCCAGTACTCCTTATAGTCCATGCCGCAGCCGAACACGTAACGGTCCGGCACCTCCAGCCCGACGAAATCGACGGTCAGGCCCGACACCTTGCGGTCGTGTCGCTTGTCCACCAGAACGGCGCTGTACACCGCCGTCGCCCCCCGCCGGCGCACCTCGGCCAAGATCGCCTCGAGCGTGTCGCCTTCGTCGAAAATATCGTCCACCACCAGCACGACCTGACCGGCCACCTCCGGTCGCGGCGGAGCGATCCAGTCCATCTCCCCGCCGCGCGTGCCGCCGCG